>NZ_JBHTTU010000246.1:0-3603 GCF_042794375.1 Kitasatospora sp. NPDC056531
CACGGTGCTCCAACACCGCACGCGACGACACCAGCGAGAACGCCACGTCCGCATCGCGCAGATCAGCGGAGCCCTCGACGAACGCCGCCAACCGCCCGGCCTGCTCGGCCAGGGCCGCCGCGGACCGGCCGGACACCACCCACGGCACCGCCGGCAGCGAGGAGGCGACCAGCCCATCGGCCGAATCCTCGGACGCTTCAGCGGCTTCCGCCGGCTCCTCGGCAGGAGCCTGCTCCAGGATCACGTGCACGTTCGTGCCGCCCATGCCGAAGGCCGAGACGCCGGCCCGGCGCGGCTGCCCGGTCTCGGGCCACTCGCGCGCCTCGGTGAGCAGCTCCACCGCACCCGCCGACCAGTCCACCTGCGGGGTCGGCTCGTCCACGTGCAGCGTCTTCGGCAGCACGCCGTGGCGCATCGCCATCACCATCTTGATCACACCGCCGACCCCGGCAGCGCCCTGGGTGTGGCCGATGTTGGACTTCAGCGCGCCGAGCCACAGCGGCCGCTCCGCGTCACGGTCCTGACCGTAGGTCGCGATGATCGCCTGCGCCTCGATCGGGTCACCCAGCGTGGTGCCGGTCCCGTGCGCCTCCACCGCGTCGACCTGGTCGGCCGTCAGGCGGGCGTTGGCCAGCGCCTGGCGGATCACCCGCTGCTGCGAGGGACCGCTCGGCGCGGTCAGACCGTTGGAGGCGCCGTCCTGGTTCACCGCGCTGCCGCGCACCAGGGCGAGCACCGGGTGCCCGTGGCGGCGGGCGTCGGAGAGCCGCTCGACCAGCAGCATGCCGACGCCCTCGCCCCAGCCGGTGCCGTCGGCCGCGGCCGCGAAGGACTTGCAGCGGCCGTCGGCGGCCAGGCCGCGCTGGCGGGAGAACTCCACGAAGCCCAGCGGCGTGGACATCACCGTGACACCGCCGACCAGGGCCATCGAGCAGTCCCGCTGGCGCAGCGCCTGGGCGGCCAGGTGCAGGGCGACCAGCGAGGTCGAGCACCCGGTGTCCACCGTGACGGCCGGCCCCTCCAGGCCGAAGGAGTACGACACCCGGCCCGACAGCACGCTCAGCGAGTTGCCGCTGCTGAGGTGCCCCTCCAGCCCTTCGGGGGCGAGCGCGAGCAGCGAGCCGTAGTCGTTGTTGACGGTGCCGACGAAGACGCCGGTGGAGCTGCCGCGCAGCGTCTCCGGGTCGATGCCGGCCCGCTCCATGAGCTCCCAAGAGGCTTCGAGCACGAGGCGCTGCTGGGGGTCCATCGCCATGGCCTCGCGCGGCGAGATCCCGAAGAACCCGGCGTCGAAGTCGGCGACGTCGGACAGGAAGCCGCCCTGGTCGGCGTAGGACTTGCCCTCCCGCTCCGGGTCCGGGTCGTACAGGTCGTCGCCCCAGCCGCGGTTGATCGGGAACGGGCCGAGCGCGTCCCGGCCGTCCGCGACCAGCTGCCACAGGTCCTCGGGCATCCGCACGTCGCCGGGGTAGCGGCAGCTCATCGCGACGATCGCGATGGGGTCGTCGTCGTTGTCGCCGGCACCGGCCGGGACGACGACGGCCGCGTCCTGCCCGAGGCCCAGCAGCTGGGCGCGCAGGAACTCGGCGAGCGCCTTGGGCCGCGGGTGGTCGAAGACCAGGGTCGCGGGCAGCCGGACGCCGGTGGCGCTGTTGAGCCGGTTGCGCAGCTCGACGGCGGTCAGCGAGTCGAAGCCGAGCTCCTTGAAGGCGCGGGTCGGCTCCACCGTGTCCGTGCCCTGGTGGCCGAGCACGGCCGCGGCCTGCGACCGAACCAGCTCCAGCAGCACCCGCTGCTGTTCGGCCTCGCTCATGCCCAGCAGTCGCTGGACGAGCTCCGAGCCGCCGCCCTGCGGGCCGGCGTCCGCCGCGCCGGTGCCGTCC
Organism: Kitasatospora sp. NPDC056531; assembly: GCF_042794375.1. Lineage (NCBI taxonomy): Bacteria > Bacillati > Actinomycetota > Actinomycetes > Kitasatosporales > Streptomycetaceae > Kitasatospora > Kitasatospora sp. NPDC056531. Next base: position 1,884 of record NZ_JBHTTU010000246.1, read on the forward strand.
AACGCGCGCTGGACCTCGGGGAGTTCGGCCAGCAGTCGGCTCGCGCGCACGGCGGTGAAGGCCGGGGCGAAGCGTTCCCAGTCGATGTCGGCGACGGTCAGCAGCGTGTCGTCGCGCTCCAGGGCCTGCTGCATCGCCTCCAGCGCGAGCGCGGGCGGCATCTCGTACAGGCCGCGCCGGCGCAGCCGCTCGCCGACCTCGCCGCCGGCCATCCCGCCGTCGGCCCAGGCGCCCCAGGCGATGGAGGTGGCGGCCAGGCCGCGGCTGCGGCGCTGCTCGGCCAGCGCGTCCAGGTGTGCGTTGGCCGCGGCGTAGGCACCCTGACTGCCGCCGCCCCAGACGCCGGCCCCCGAGGAGAAGAGCACGAACGCGTCCAGCTCCCGGTCGGCGAACAGTTCGTCGAGGTGAGCGGCGCCGACGACCTTGGCCGAGACGACGTCGGCAAGCTCGGTCAGGCTCAGCTTGTCGAGCACCGTGGGATCGCCCACGCCCGCGGCGTGGAACACGGAGCGGATCGGCGAACCGTCGGCTTCGACGCGCTGGATCAGCTCGGAGAGCGCGTCGCGGTCGGCCGCGTCGCAGGCGGCCACCGTCACCCGCACCCCGAGCGAGGTCAGCCGGTCGGCCAACTCGGCGGCGCCGGGGGCGTTTTGGCCCCGGCGGCTGGTCAGCACCAGGTGCTCGGCGCCGCCGCGCGCCAGCCAGTCGGCCACCCGGGCGCCGACACCGCCGGTGCCGCCGGTGAGCAGCACGGTGCCCTGCGGCTGCCACGGCCGCACGGGGTCGGTGTCGCCGACGGGCGTCGCGCGGACGAGCCGGCGGCCGAAGACACCGGCCGAGCGGATCGCGGCCTGGTCCTCGCCCGAGGTGCCGGCCAGCACGCCGCAGAGCCGGTCGAGCGCCCGGTTGTCCAGCGACTCGGGCAGGTCGACCAGACCGCCCCAGCGCTGCGGGTGCTCCAGCGCGGCCACCCGGCCCAGGCCCCAGAGCTGGGCCGGCACCGTGCCGGCCGCCTCGTCCGACCGCCGTACCGACACGCCCTGACGGGTCAGGCACCACAGCGGCGCGTCGATGCCGGTGTCGCCCAGCGCCTGCACCAGCGCCAGGGTCACCGCCAGGCCGGTGCTCACCCCGGCCGCCTGCGGCAGCGGCTCCTCGGCCAGCCCCGCCAGCGACAGCACGCCGGCCGGCGCCGACTCACCGCAGGCGGCGCGCAGCCGCTCGGCGAGCACGGCGCGATCGGCGTCCGCCGCGGAGACCTCCAGTACCACCGTCTCGGCCCCACGCCCGCGCAGGCCGTCCAGGAGGGTCCCGATCCACGGGTCGTCACCCTGCCCGGCGGGCACCACGGTCAGCCAGGTGCCGGACGGCGCCGCGGTGCCGGTGCCCGCCAGCGGCTGCCAGCTCACCCGGTAGCGCCAGCGGTCCACCACCGCCTCGTCGCGGCGGCGGCGGCGCCAGGCGGACAGCACCGGCAGCACCGATCCGAGCGACGCCTGCTGGTCCGCGCCCTCGGCGCGCAGCGTGCCGGCCAGCGCCGCCAGGTCCTCCTGCTCGACCGCCGCCCAGAACCGGGTGTCGGTGGCATCGGAGGCGCCGTGCCCGGCGGCGTTGGCGGGCTCCTCCAGCCAGTAGCGCTGGTGCTGGAAGGCGTACGTGGGCAGGTCGACCCGGCGGGCACCCTGACCGGCGAACACCGCCGACCAGTCCACCGCCAACC
>NZ_JBHTTU010000247.1:0-3509 GCF_042794375.1 Kitasatospora sp. NPDC056531
GTGCGGAACGTCGATGCCGTGGGCGGCCGCGATCCGAAGCAGGGCAGCCACGCGCCCGGCGTAGGCCTGGGCGCCGTCGTCGTCCCCGTCGCTCCGGGCCCGCCGCAGGGCCTGGCGGGCCCGGGCCAGCTGTTCGTGCAGTTCCTCGTCGAACACCGCGGTCACGACTCGTCCCTCCCGGGCTGCGGGCGGGTGCCGGGCGCACCTTCGCCGATCCAACAGCACGCCATCATGTATGGAGATGAAGAATTTTTCAAATAGTAGATTTCGCATGTGATGGATTCAGTCAGTGGTCATCTCTGCTCATCGGTAGCGCCCTGGCCGGCCGCGGGTCGCCCCCTGGCCGGCGGGCGAGGGCGGCCGACCGGTTGGTAAGGTCAACTCTTCGATGAGGTTCCACCTGATGGAGACGGTGACGACGTGAACGCCGAAACGCCCACCCCGCCTCCTGTGGTCGGTGCGCCGCTGTACCAACTGAAGGCGGAGTTCTTCAAGACCCTCGGCCACCCCGTGCGCATCCGTGTCCTGGAGCTGCTGAGCGAACGCGAGTACGCGGTCTCCGAGATGCTGCCCGAGGTCGGCGTCGAGGCCTCCCACCTGTCCCAGCAGCTCGCCGTGCTGCGGCGTTCCAACCTGGTGATCGCCCGCCGTGAGGGCTCCACCGTCTACTACCGCCTCACCAATCCGAGGGTGGCCGAGCTCCTGCGGGTCGCCCGCACCATCCTCGGTGGTGTGATCAGCGGCCAGGCCGAGCTCCTGGACGGTCTGCTCGCCCAGCCCCAGAAGCCCGGGCGCGACTGACGCTGCCGGCTGGCGGTGTGATGCGCGTGGCATGTTCTGGCCATGCATGCAATTGACAAGATTATCAACTGCTAAGATCGGCATGTGATGGCGCTGCCGGAAGCGTGCCGTCGCGGGGAGGCCACCCGGGAACCGACGCCGGGGCGGCCTCACTGGCCTGCGGTGGAACACCCTTACGATTCCACGGGTCGGTGTGACGCCGACTGTCCCCGAACGGCTGAGACTGGTCCGCTCGACCGTCCTGCCGGACTTGCCGGTTGCTAACGTCTGCAAGTCGTGAAGCGGCGCCGCCCCGGTACAGCTGATCGCCTCAGCCGGGCCTTCCCCTCAACCGGTCCTACCCCTCTACCGGTCCTTCGCCCTCATCGGCTTCGCCTCAACAGGCCCTTGTCGCAAGCCCGGTGCCCCGACAGGAGCAACGAGGTCGAGCGCTTCGTATCCGCCCCCCGAGCCCCGGGGACGTCGTCAGCAGACCTGGAGACCGTCATGGGTCTGTGGCACAGGATCCGTGAGATCGGCCGGATCGCCGAGCCCGCACCGCCCCGCCCGGAGGGCGAAACCCTGCCCGCCGCCCGCCAGTTACACGGCTCCGCCCAGGTGCGCCACGTCGACGCCGGGTCGTGCAACGGTTGCGAGGTCGAGATCGGCGGCGCGTTCGGACATCGTCCCGGACTTCCCGCTCACCAACAAGAGCTTCAACCTCTCCTACGCGGGAAACGACCTGTAGGCGTCGGCGCCGCCTCCCATCGCAGAAAGGGCACTGTCTGCAGGCGGCTCCAATGCCACGTCGATGACGTCGACCAGCCTTCGCAGCTTCTGCTCGACGCGCATGGCGTCCTGCTGCGGAACGCGTACGACGGCCCTGGCCGAGGTCGCCGACTCGGTGTTGAAGGCGAGGTCCAGTACCCGGTGGTTGTTGAGGGTGCTGGCGAGTCGCGCGAGCGTCCCGGTGCCGGGGCGCAGGGTGACGGTGAGCCGGGGATGTTCCATGGGAGCGGTCCTGTCTGTCGGGTGAGCCTGGTGGCAGAAAAGCAGAAAGACCCCTCGCGAAGCGCGAGAGGTCTGCGTGCGGGCGATGAACCGGGGGAGGGTCACTCCTCCCGACTCGGTGCCGGCACGCTGCCGCTAATAATCAGCTGCTGCTGCATGCCAGGCATGTTGGCAGAAACCCGACCGACCTGGACGGCGCGTCTCACCCTGCGGACGACCGTCGCCGAGGACCCAGCCGGCTTTCCTGCGATCGGGGAGGCTACCTGCGGTTCCAGTATCCTCCGTGTCCGGGACGCTTCGATGGGGGAGATTTGAATGGTGAACGCGCCCGCTCCTTCGCGTCATTGGCGTTTCCATCTGTGATGACGAAGGTTAAAAGGAAATCGATGCGCATACGCTCACTATGTGCCGCGCTGCTCTCCATGGCGCTGCTCATGGGTCTTCCGGCCGCGGTGCTCGGCACCGCGTCCGCGGCGACCGCCGGCACGGCCACGCCGCCGCTGCGATTCTTCTCGTACAACATGTGCGGCGGATCCTCGTGGGGAGGGGGGACCTACTGCACCCTGCCCGGTGAAGTCACCAATCGGGACGCCTACGTGACGTCCGAGGCGACCACCTGGAATTCCGACCTGCTGTTCCTGACCGAGATCTGCAAGTCGCAGTTCGACGGGCTCCAGAGCAGCCTCGGTCCGTCCGGATACCACGGCGCCTATGTCGAAACCCTCGGGACCGTGTCGAGTTGCGCCCTCAACGGCGGCACCAGCCAGTCCGAGGGCGTCGCGCTGTTCAGCAAGGGCGCGGATCCGGCGCCGAACGCCCAGACGATCTACCTCGGTGAGCACGCCGGCCGGGAGACCGTCAACATGGTGTGCGCGGACACCACGCTCCAGGGGCGAGCCATCAAGGCCTGCACCTACCACCCGTCGGCGGCCATGTACTCGACCGAGTGCCCGGACTACCCGTCCACCACGCCCACCTGCCTCGGGACGACCCAGCAGCGCCAGGGCGAGGTCGCACGGAAGGCCGTCGAGCCGTGGATCGCCGCCGGGATCCCCGTGGTGGTCGGTGGCGACTTCAACGCCTCGCCCACCGACCCGTCGCTGGACAGCTTCTACGACTTCGGTGGCGGATTCGGCCGGTTCACCGAGGTCGACGAGACCGACAAGACCCAGTTCGGCAACATCTGCCCGCAGAACGCCGATCGCTGCCGCACCGGCAAGTACACCTACGACCTTGGGCAGACCGACCAGTCGAAGATCGACTACGTCTTCCTGAGCTCCCGGGACTTCACCTCGCCGTACGCCGCCACGCCGCACCGCAACGACACGATCTCCGACCACGGTGACCTGATGGGCGCCGCGGCGTGGGCCGGATGCGCGGACCCCGCCAACGCCGCCGTGGCGAAGAACCAGGTGCCGTGCAACGACGACACGACGTCATCGGTCCGGGGTGACTTCAACGGCGACGGCAAGGCCGACATCGGTGTCCTGTACAACTACGGCCTGAACCCGGACGGCACCAACCACACCGGCCTGTGGACCTTCACGTCGACGGGTACCGGCTTCGCGAACCCGGTCGAGGTGTCGGACAGCAGGACCAACGGTACGGGCTCGTGGAACTGGAGCTCGAGCAAGGTCGTCGCCGGTGACTTCAACGGCGACGGCAAGGCCGACATCGGTGTCCTGTACAACTACGGTACCAATCCGGACAGTTCATAC
>NZ_JBHTTU010000248.1:0-3476 GCF_042794375.1 Kitasatospora sp. NPDC056531
GGTCCCGGCGGCGGTCCCACAGCGCCGGAGCGAGCGCCGCCAGCATCACCCCCGCCGTGAGCGCGAACGCCCACCGGTACCCCGTCCCTCCCGCGACCGCCCCGAAGGCCGCCGCGCCGACGCCCATCGCTCCGTCGTAGGCGACGTTCCAGAGCGCGGTGACGGTCCCGAACCCGGCCGCCGGCACCCGTTCGTACATCAGCGCCAGCGTGGTGTTCTGCGCGACGCCGAAGCCGAGGCCGAACACCGCGGCCCCCGCCACCACGGCCACCGCACTGCCCGTCCAGGCCAGCAACAGCACCCCGCCCGCCGAGGCCAGCAGCGCGGGCAGCACCAGCCGGGCCGCGCCACGCCGGTCCCCGTACCGCCCGGCCAGCCAGCGGCCCAGCGTGGCGGCGCCCGGCTGGACGAACAGCGCCACCGCGACGGCACCGGCGGACGGCACGGCCAGCGGCAGGAAGGTCACGAGGATCCCGGCCCCCAGCGCCGTCGAGGCGAACACCACGGCCGGGCGCAGCAGTCCGCCGGAGCGCAGCCCCTGCCGGATGCCGACGGCCGCTCCGCCCGTACGGTCGCGCTCGGGCAGGGCGGGGACGGACCCGACCGCGAGCAGCGGGGCCGCCGCGCCGATCGCGAACACCCAGCCGTAGCCGAGGTGTTGGGCCAGCCAGACACCGAGCGGCAGTCCGAGCACGGCGGGCACGCCGGAGACCAGGCCGACCAGCGCGAGCCCCTCGCCGCGCCGCTCGGCGGGGATCAGCGAGGCGGTCAGCGCCCCGCCCGCGACCAGGGTGATCGCGAAGCCGAGGCCGCGCAGCAGGCAGACCGCGACCACCGCCGCCATGCTCCCGGCCAGGGCGAGCACCAGCGCGGGCGCGCCCAGCAGCCCCAACCCGGTGGCCAGCACCGGGCGGTAGCCGTAGCGGGCGGTCAGCGTGGGGGTGAGGAGCTCGCCGACCACGGTGGCGAGCATCAGCGAGCCGGTGGTCAGGCCCGCCGCGTGCTCGCCGCCGCCGGACTCCTGGGCGTACAGCGGGACGGTGGACAGCAGCAGGTTGAAGCCGATCGAGCCGCCGAGCAGGGAGACGAAGCGCACCAGCAGGGCCCTGGTCATCAGCGGCGGACGGGCCGAACCGGATTCTCGGGACTGGGAGTTGGCCATCGTGGTCATCCGCAGACGGTACTCGGTACCCGGTACCGCGCCGGACCGCCGGTACGGGCTGGCCGCCGTCAACGATGCGTCAAGATCCCCCTTCACACGCCTTACCGCGCGGGCCGGGCGGGCGCATACTGTGCTGCGCGCGACGCGCCCCGGCGACAGGGCCACTCCGGACCCGGCCCGGCCGCGCCGCGACGGGGAGAAGGTAGAACAGGCGTGGCAGTACTCGTGATCGTCGTCGTGGTCGTCCTGCTCTGGCTGATGACCGGCGTGCGGGTGGTGCAGCAGTACGAGCGCGGCGTGGTGTTCCGGCTGGGCAGGGTGCGCGGGTCGGCCCGCGAGCCGGGCCTGACCCTGCTGGTGCCGATGCTCGACCGGATGCGCAAGGTGAACGTCCAGGTCGTCACCATGCCGGTGCCCGCCCAGGAGGGCATCACCAAGGACAACGTCTCGGTGAGCGTCGACGCGGTGCTGTACTTCCGCGTGATCGAGCCGATCAAGGCCACCGTGGACGTGCAGAACTACAGCTTCGCCATGCTGCAGGTCGCCCAGACCTCGCTGCGCTCGGTCATCGGCAAGAGCGAGCTGGACGACCTGCTGTCCGGCCGGGAGCACCTGCACCAGGGCCTGGAGGTCATGCTGGAGAGCCCGGCGGCGGGTTGGGGCGTGCACATCGACCGGGTGGAGATCAAGGACGTCAGCCTGCCCGACTCGATGAAGCGCTCGATGGCCCGTCAGGCCGAGGCCGACCGTGAGCGCCGCGCCCGGATCATCACCGCCGACGGCGAGTTCCAGGCGGCCGCCAAGCTCGCCGAGGCGGCCGGGATGATGGCCGACACCCCGGCGGCGATGCAGCTGCGCATGCTGCAGACCGTGGTCGAGGTGGCGGCCGAGAAGAACTCGACGCTGGTGCTGCCGTTCCCGGTGGAGCTGCTGCGCTTCTTCGAGGCCTCCACGGCGCGCGTCGCCGAGGGCGTCGACGCCGCGGCGCAGGCCCCGGCCGTCCCGCCGCAGGCGCCCGCCGACGGCGGCTGACGCCGACCCGGCCGGCCCGGATCGTTCCCGGGTCGGCCATAGGTCTGCTCTATGACGTCATAGATCAGCACCGACTACACCTCCGCGCGACCAACGGGTTGGCTGCAAGGGTCCAGACCTCTTGCCTCCCGCTGCGCCCGACCGGAGGAACCGCCCGCATGACCCGCCCGATCAGAGTCGCGATCGTCGGAGCCGGCCCCGCCGGCATCTACGCCGCGGACGCCCTGCTGAAGTCCGACGCCGCCCAGACGCCCGGCGTGTCGATCGACCTGTTCGAGCGGATGCCCGCCCCGTTCGGCCTGATCCGTTACGGGGTCGCCCCCGACCACCCGCGCATCAAGGGCATCGTCACCGCCCTGCACCAGGTGCTCGACAAGCCCCAGGTCCGGCTGTTCGGCAACGTGGACTACCCGTCCGACCTCGCCCTGGACGACCTGCACCGCTACTACGACGCCGTGGTCTTCGCCACCGGCGCGACGGCCGACCGGGCACTCGGCATCCCCGGCATCGAGCTGGACGGCTCGTACGGCGCGGCGGACTTCGTCTCCTGGTACGACGGCCATCCGGACGTGCCCCGCAGCTGGCCGCTGGAGGCCGAGAAGGTCGCCGTCCTCGGCGTCGGCAACGTCGCCCTGGACGTCGCCCGGATCCTCGCCAAGACCGCCGACGAGCTGCTGCCCACCGAGATCCCGCCGAACGTGTACGAGGGCCTGAAGCGCAACCGGGCCGTCGAGGTCCACGTGTTCGGCCGCCGGGGCCCGGCGCAGGCCAAGTTCAGCCCGATGGAGCTGCGCGAGCTGGACCACTCCCCCACCATCGAGGTGATCGTCGCCCCCGAGGACATCGAGTACGACGACGGCTCGATCGCCGAGCGACGCGCGGTCAAGCACGTCGACCTGGTCGCCTCGACGCTGGAGAACTGGGCGATCCGCGACGTCGGCGACCGCCCGCACCGGGTCTACCTGCACTTCTTCGAGTCCCCGGTGGAGGTGCTCGGCGCGGACGGCCGGGTGGCCGGCCTGCGCACCGAGCGCACCGAGCTGGACGGCACCGGCAACGTCCGCGGCACCGGCCGCTTCACCGACTGGGACGTCCAGTCGGTCTACCGGGCCGTCGGCTACTACTCGGACGAGCTGCCCAAGCTGCCCTTCGACCCGGTCGCCGGCACCGTCCCGCACGAGGCCGGGCGCGTCCTGGAGGCCGCCGGCTCGCACCGCACCGCCACCTACGTCACCGGCTGGATCAAGCGCGGCCCGGTCGGCCTGATCGGCCACACCAAGGG
>NZ_JBHTTU010000249.1:0-3454 GCF_042794375.1 Kitasatospora sp. NPDC056531
ACCCACACCCCCGACAACACCCCACCCGAACCCACCGACACCGACCGCTCAACCACCCGATACCGCCACGAATCCACCACCGACCCCACCACCCGCCGACGCCGCCACTCCGACAACACCGGCACCACAGAACCCCAACCATCCCCACCACCAACCACCGACACCACACCATCAACATCCCCACGCTCCACCGCACCCCAGAACGCACCCTCAACACCATCCACCACACCAACACCCTCAGCACCAGTCACGCCCTCAAGCCAGAACCGCTCCCGCTGGAACGCATACGTCGGCAGATCCACCCGACGGCCGGCGGGACCACCCAGCACGGCGGCCCAGTCCACTCCGGCGCCGTGCACGTACAGCCGGCCCAGCGCGCCGAACAGGGTCGCCACCTCGGGGCGCTCGCGGCGGGCCACCGCCGCGACGGCGACGCCGGGCTCGTCGATCAGGGAATCCCGGGCCATCGCGGCCAGCACGCCGTCCGGGCCGAGTTCCAGGAACGACGTCACGCCCTCGGCGCGCAGGGCCTCCACACCCGCGGCAAACCGCACGCTCGCCCGGACGTGCTCGACCCAGTACTCCGGAGTCCGGATCTCCGCGCCGGCAACGGTCCCAGTCACGTTCGACACCACCGGCACCCGGGGTGCCTCGAAGGCCACCTCAGCCAGCACCTCGGCGAACTCGGCCAGCATCGGCTCCATCAGGGCCGAGTGGAACGCATGCGAGACCGTCAACTGCCGGGTCTTCCGGCCTCGTTCGGCCAGTCGGGCAGCGATCTGCGCGGCTGCCGCCGCGTCACCGGAGACAACGACCGCAGCCGGGCCGTTAACGGCGGCGATGCCCACGGCATCGGCCGTGCCGTCGGCCTCGGCCAGCAGCTCGGCGACCTCGTCCTCGCCGGCCTCCAGCGCGAACATCGCGCCGCCGGCCGGCAGCGCCTGCATCAGCCGGCCCCGGGCCGCGACCACCTTGCAGGCGTCCGGCAGGGACCACACGCCCGCCACGTGGGCGGCCGCCAGCTCGCCGATCGAGTGTCCCAGCAGGAACTCGGGCCGCACGCCCCAGCCTTCGACCAGACGGAACAGCGCGACCTCGATCGCGAAGAGCGCGGGCTGGGTGAAACGGGTCTCGTCGATCAGGGCGGCGTCCGCGGAGTCCGGCTCGGCGAAGACCACCTCGCGCAGCGGCCGGTCCAGCAGCGGGTCGAGCTCCGCGCAGACCGCGTCGAAGGCGGTGGCGAACTCCGGGAAGCGGTCGTACAGTTCACGCCCCATACCGAGGCGCTGCGAGCCCTGGCCGGAGAACATGACGGCAACCCGCCCCTCCACGGCCGTGCCCAGCAGGACCTCGGCAGCGGCACGGCCCTCGGCAACGGCGGCCAGGGCGTCCCGGAAGGACGACCGGTCCTCGGCGACGAGCACGGCACGGTGCTCCAGCTCGGCCCGGGTGGCGGCCAGCGCATACCCCAGGTCGGCGAGCCCGGCCTCGGCGTCCTCGGTGACGGACGACAGCAGGCGGGCGGCCTGCTCGCGCAGGGCGGCCTCGGTCCGGCCCGACAGGATCAACGGGACCGGCCCGGTGACCTCCGGGGCGGTCGGAGCGAGCTCCTCGGCGGACGCTTGCTCCAGGATCATGTGGGCGTTGGTGCCGCTGATGCCGAAGGAGGAGACGCCGGCCCGGCGCGGCGCGCCGGTCTCCGGCCACTCCCGCGCCTGCGTCAGCAGCTCCACCGAGCCTTCGGACCAGTCCACGTGGGTGGTGGGCCGCTCGGCGTGCAGCGTTGCCGGGAGCACGCCCTGCCGCATCGCCATGACCATCTTGATCACACCGCCCACACCGGCCGCGGACTGGGTGTGGCCGATGTTCGACTTCAGCGAGCCGAGCCACAGCGGGCGACCCTCGGGCCGGCCCTGACCGTAGGTCGCCAGCAGCGCCTGCGCCTCGATCGGGTCACCCAGCGTCGTACCGGTGCCGTGCGCCTCCACCACGTCCACCTCGGCGGCGGACAGCCCGGCATTGGCCAGCGCCTGGCGGATCACCCGCTGCTGCGACGGACCGTTCGGCGCCGTCAGACCGTTCGACGCACCGTCCTGGTTCACCGCGCTGCCGCGGATCACCGCGAGCACCGGGTGCCCGTTGCGCCGCGCGTCCGACAGCCGCTCGACCACCACCATGCCGACGCCCTCACCCCAGCCGGTGCCGTCCGCATCGGCCGAGAACGCCTTGCACCGGCCGTCCCCGGCCAGCCCGCCCTGTCGCGAGAACTCGGCGAACGCACCCGGCGTCGACATCACGGTCACACCACCGGCCAGCGCCAGATCGCACTCGCCACTGCGCAGCGCCTGCACCGCCAGGTGCAGCGCCACCAGCGAGGACGAGCACGCCGTGTCCACCGTCACCGCCGGGCCCTCAAGCCCCAGCACGTACGACACCCGGCCCGACATCACACTGCCGGAGGCACCCGTCAGCGCGTAACCGGCCACGGCGTCGGGCGCGTTGGCCATCAGCATGCTGAACTCCTGGCCGCTGCCGCCGACGAACACGCCGGTCCGGCTGCCGCGCAGCGCGGAGGGATTGATGGCCGAGCGCTCCAGCGCCTCCCATGAGGTCTCCAGCAGCAGCCGCTGCTGCGGGTCCATCGCCAGCGCCTCACGCGGCGAGATCCCGAAGAACGCGGCGTCGAACTCGCCCGCGTCGTAGAGGAAAGCGCCCTGGGCCTTGGCGGGAACGCCGGAGGTCTGCCAGCCGCGGTCGGTGGGCAGGGCCGAGACCTCGTCACGGCGCTCGTCCACCAGGCGCCACAGGTCCTCCGGCGACGCGACACCGCCCGGGAAGCGGCAGGCCATGCCGACGATCACCAGCGGCTCGCCGTCCAGCGCAGCGGAACGCAGCACGGGGGCGGACACTCCGGCGCCCGGCTTCCCGCCCGCGAGCCGGGCGCCGACGAAGGCTGCGAGAGCGGTCGGGCTGGGGTGGTCGAAGACCAGGGTGGCCGGCAGCCGCAGCCCGGTCGCGGCGTTCAGCCGGTTCCGCAGCTCCATCGCCGTGACGGAATCGAAGCCCAGCTCCTTGAACGGCTTCGCCGCCGTGATGGGGCTGGACGAGCGGTGGCCCAGCACCAGTGCCGCCTGGGAGCGGACGAGGTCCAGCAGCAGGGCCTCGCGCTCCGGCTCGGTGAGGCCTGCGAGGCGCTGGCGTAGTTCGGCGGCCGCCGAGTCGTCGACCGGCTGGCGCTCGTCCAACGCCGGCGACACGGGACGGCCGACTGAGCCGAACGAGACTCCCTCGAGCCAGAAGCGTTCGTGCTGGAAGGCGTAGGTGGGCAGGTCGATCCGATGGGCGTCGCGGCCGGCGAGGACGGCGGTCCAGTCGACCGCCACCCCGCGCACGTACGCCTCGGCCAGGGACGTGAGGAAGCGTGCGGTGCCGCCCTCACCACGGCGCAGCGAGC
>NZ_JBHTTU010000250.1:0-3394 GCF_042794375.1 Kitasatospora sp. NPDC056531
CGGGCTCAGCAGCTGCGCAGCTCCGGGCTCTGGTTGCGGATCTGGTTGTGCAGCGAGGTGAACTCGCGGTACGCCTCGCTGTCCTCGGCGCCGGGCCGGAAGGCGCCGACGCGGTGGCAGTTGACGAAGGCGAGCTTCACGCCGAAGTGGTCCTCCAGGCTGCCCCGGATGGCGTTGCTGGCCAGCGCGCGCAGCAGCTGGGCGCGCTGCTCGTCGCTGGGGGTGGTGTTGTCGGTGGTGAACTCGGCCTCGGTGGCGGCGAGTTCGGTGCTCAGCCCGGCGACGACCTGGTAGGCGTACGGGAGCGAGTTGCGGACGGTGTCGAGGAAGTCGGCCTCGTCCACGCGGCCATTGCGGGCCTGGTCGAGGAGGGCGGGGGAGACGTCGAGCGACATGGGTGTCCTCTTTCGCGGGGCGCGCGGGTGCGCGCTCTGGGATGGATATCGAAGATGAAAACCATTTGCGTAAAGGACTGTCCTGGACGCCCCGACGATCTGTCAAGTGACGCCCCCCGGAAGGTTGACGTGCGGCGGCTCCGGCGGTCGGCGGATCTTGATGACGAACACCGCGATCACCACCGCGAGAGCCACGAACACCAGCCCCATCTGGAAGGCGCCGGCGATGCCGTGAACCAGCACCTGTGAGGAGTACGGCGCCGGCAGTTTGCCGCTCGCCCTGAACCGGGCGGCCTGCTCCGGGGTGGCGTGCTGTAGGAACTTCCCGACCTGCTGCCGGGCCTCGTTGTGGCTGGCCGTGCCGTACACCGTGACCAGGATCGACAGGCCGAGCGAACCGCCCACCTGCTGGGTGGTGTTGAGCATGCCGGTGGCCGCGCCGGTCTCGTGCGGGGCCACCTGCGAGACGACCGTGAGCAGCACCGGCACGAAGATCGAACCCATCCCGAAGCCGAACAGCAGCGTCGGCCCGAGGATCCCGGTCGCGTAGCCGGTGTCGATGTCGATCCGGGTCGCCCAGAACACGCCGGCCAGCACCAGCGTCGACCCGGTGACCAGGAACGGCTTCGGGCCCCACCGCAGCTGGTTGCGGGCGGCGAGCTGGGAGGCCGCGACGATGGCCACGCTGATCGGGAGGAAGGCGAAGCCGGCCCGCAGCGGGCTGAAGCCGAGGATCTCCTGGACGAACAGGGTGATGAAGAAGAAGATGCTGAACATCGTCGCGGACACACAGAGCATCAGCCCGTACGCGCCGGAGCGGTTGCGCTCGCGCAGGAGGTGCAGGGGCGTGATCGGCTGCCGGGCGCGCTGCTCGTTCAGCGCGAACGCCGCCAGCAGCACCACCGCGAGGCTGAACGCGGTCACGGTGACGGCGTCGGTCCAGCCGTGGTCGGAGGCGCGGATGAAGCCGTACACCAGCGAGACCATTCCCGCCGTGGCGGTGAACGCGCCGGCCAGATCGAAGCGCCCGGGGTGGCGTTCGGACTCGTTGATGTAGAGCGGCGCGAGCAGCGCGACCGCGATCCCGATCGGCACATTGACGAACAGCACCCAGCGCCAGGACAGCCAGGAGGTCAGCATGCCGCCGAGCAGCAGACCCACTGCGCCGCCGGCACCAGCGACGGCGGAGAACACCCCGAACGCCCGGTTGCGCTCAGGGCCCTCCTTGAAGTTGGTGGCGATCAGCGCCAGCGCGGTCGGCGAGGCGATCGCCCCGCCCAGCCCCTGCAGAGCCCGCGCGGCCAGCAGCCAGCCAGAGGACTGCGCCACGCCACCGAGGAGAGAGGCGAAGCTGAAGACCAGCACGCCGACGACGAACACCCGCCGGCGCCCGAGGATGTCGCCTGCCCGCCCGCCGAGCAGCAGCAGCCCGCCGAAGGTGAGGGTGTAGGCATTGATGACCCAAGACAAGTTGGTGGTGTTGAACTTCAGGACCTGCTGGATGTGGGGCAGCGCGATGTTCACGATGGTGATGTCGAGAACGACCATGAGCTGGGTGGCCGCAATGACGGTGAGGGCTATCCCCGGGTACTGGCCGCGTCGTGCAGTCGCGGGCGGTGCGAGCGCCAGGGTGCGCGAGCTTGCCATGGCAGGTCCCCCAATGGCGTGGGGTCGAACGACGGTGAGTGAACGGAATCCGTTCGCTACCACGGACCGTAGTCCCGGGGAGATAAGGAACACAAGCGTTCATTACCGACAACCGTCTGTTTTCGGACAGTGGCGGGCGGTGGCGCCTGTGCAACGGGAGGACCGGCGCGCCGATCGTGTCGTTCAGGCACTGGGCACGTTGCACCGGTTCTGCCTCTGACGCCCAGCGTGAGCCGTCAACCGGATCAGCGAGCGTCTTACCGCTCGTTGGCCGCGGAGCCGGACGGGCCAGCGTGGACGAGCCGGCGGTCGAGGTCGGTCAGCGCACGGGCAGGCGCGTACTCGTCGCCGATCTTGGGGGACGGGCGGGTCGTCCAGGTTGCGATATGACCGGCAACGCCCGCCGGTTGCCCTATCAGACAGCGAGAACGTGGCGGCCTTACCCGATGCAGCCCTTCTCGCCGCGAATACGAGCGCGAAACGTTCTGAGCTTTCTAACGTCCTCATTGCGCACCACCGCCAGTAGTCAGACGGCGTTTGATCGCTGATCGGCCCTGGCCACCCACCAGGCGTCGCGTTGCAGGTACTCGACCTGGCCGGCATGGCTGGGCTCGGAGGCCTCGCTCTCGGGGTCGGTGCTTCACCCGCCACGATCTCGTCCGACACGCCGTCGAGTAGAAACGCCGTGCCGGGCTGTGTCGTCGGCCTGAGCCGCCCGCCGTCGACCTTGCACTTACGAGCTCCGGCCCGCCCGACGCCATAGGAGGCTCGCCGAGGTTACAAGAACCCCAGGCTCTCCGAAGCAGGGCTCAGGGCATCGCCTCCGAGCGTTCCCGGGCACGTTGCTGAAACGGTGAGTGTGCTACCCGTCGATGCGGACAGTAACGAGGGATTGGCTTGAAGTATCGGGCGGTCAGGGTTTGGCGGCCAACCTGCCGACGCGCGTCGGCTCGGGCGGGAGCGTGGCCCGGGGCGCAATCTCTGCCCTGGCAGCGAGGTGGGCGAGCGCCTGGTCGAAGCCTGCGGCTGTGGCCCCCGCATGGGCGGTGATCGTGAGGGTTCGGCGTTCCGAGCAGCGCACGCCTTCGGCGATCGCCTGACCAGGGTGGCAGCCGGCGAACTCGAGGAGCCACCCGGCGCTGGCGC
The DNA here is from genome assembly GCF_042794375.1 of Kitasatospora sp. NPDC056531. Lineage (NCBI taxonomy): Bacteria > Bacillati > Actinomycetota > Actinomycetes > Kitasatosporales > Streptomycetaceae > Kitasatospora > Kitasatospora sp. NPDC056531. The sequence goes on from NZ_JBHTTU010000250.1 coordinate 3,189, forward strand.
GGAGTTCGCCGCTGCTGCCCTGGTGGACCGGGCAGCCACGGTCGAACCGGTGCGTAGCCTTGGTGGCGGTGACTTGCAGGTTGAGGAAGACGGAACCGACCTGTCGGCCGTCGGGGCCGCTCGGGTCAAGGAGGAGGCCGCGGTGGCGTATCAGACGGGTGGCTCCCGAGACGCTGTAGGAGGCATAGAACTTGCGGCCGATCAGC
>NZ_JBHTTU010000251.1:0-3331 GCF_042794375.1 Kitasatospora sp. NPDC056531
GGCCGGACTTCCTCAACCGCCTCGGCAGAGACGATCACGTCGCTCATCAGGTGTTCTTCCTTGATCGGGAGTTACACCGAAGACCGTACAGACCCGACCGATTGAGGACATAGGGGACGGTCTTGCCGGTGTCCTCGAAGCCGAACCGCCGGTAGAAGGCCAGCGCACGCTCGTTGCTCTCGTGCACGCCCAGGGTCAACCAGCGTATGTCGGTGTGGTCCTGGGCGTAGCGGATGCTCGCCTTCAACAGGTCGGCAGCGGGGCCGGCAGGGCCACGGTACGTCGGGGAGACGTAGACCGAGTGGACGTGAACGTGATCGGGGACGTCCGGGAGAGGCGCGACCCCGGCGATCCCGACCCAGTTTCCGGCTTCGTCGGCGGCGATGAAGGTGGCGCCCTCCTCGGAGGTGGCCTCGACGGCGGCCCGCTGCTGCCAGACGTCGTCGGGGAGAGTGGCGGCGTCGTCGTAGGAGGAGCTGAAGGCTGTTGGTGAATCGCGTAGCGCCTCCAGCCTGATCGTGCGGAGTTCCCGCCACTCGGTGCTGGTCATCCGGCGTATGAAGTAGTGCATAGGTCCGATTTTCGCAGGGGGTGGCATCGCCACTGGGATGGATGAGAAGCCGTTGTCGTACCGATCGCGGGGGCTTGTCGATCGAACGGGAGTCTTGCTCGGGTGATCGCGGTCGGTGCCGGGCATGCGAAAGTCCAGTCGGCCTGACGGGCGATCTTCCACGCTTTGACCGGGAACCGTCGCGGCTGCTCATTGATCGCCAGCGGTAAGCGGACGGTCCGGTACCCGGCTACTTGGGCCTCTCCATTGCCGTGGCGCTGGCACAGACGGGGCGGGTGCGGGCGGCATAGGAGCGGGCGGCCACGATGAGGCCGAAGCCCAGACCACCGAATGCCAGGCCGCCGAACTCGGCAAACCAGATGATCCCCGAGCTGGTGGTGAACGGCGGGTCCGGCTTGATCTTGGGCAGCACACCGGCAGCCATGAGCGGGGCCATGATGAGGATGGCGGCCCCGTACATCGCCAGTGGGATACCGGTCAGCCAGGCTGGAATCAAGGGCAGCAGGCGCGGGACCCGTCGTCCGGACAAGAACAGCGTCCAGCGGGGGAACACCTGCCCCCACACGTACAGCAACCCCAGCAGCAGGAAGATCCCGACCAGCGCGGCCAGCACGGTCACGTCGATCCCCGCCGACGCGGTTGCCTGCGCCGGCCCCGACGCGCTGGCGACCGACGTCCGCTGCCAGTCATCGCCCGCGACGCCGAGCGCGTTGCCGCCCAGCGTCCAGATGGTCTTGGCTCCCGCCCACGGCAGAAGTCCGCACATGAGCAGGTACACCGAGACGCGGGTCCGCCCCGGGGCTCGGGAGGCGGCTGGGCGGGCAAGCGGGCCGTCGCTGGCGCCGGCGTGCGGCCGCCCGCATCGCGGGCAGTCGCCGTGCAGCCGTCGGCGGTACGACAAACCGACGAGGAGCAGAAGGGCGGCACCGGCCGTGTTCAGCAGCACCTGGGCCAGCCCGGTGGCACTCTCGATCCCCGAGGCCGTCGCAATGGTCACGAAGTAGATCGGCAGGCCATTCGTCCCCACGACGAACACCGGGAGCGCCACGACCAGCGCCGTCGCCACCATAACCCGGCCAGGCCTGGCGAGAGTTCGGGTGCTGGCCAGGCATGCGCCGCCGGCCAGGAGCGCGAGGGCCGCCAGGAAGAGCTGGACCCCCGGCGCGTACGCGGAGTGCTCCTTCCATTGCACGGTGGTGCCCGTCACCGCCCAAGTGACCTCGACAGCGGCGTACAACACGCCCCACACCGCAGCGACCATGGGCGCCCACACAGGCCACCGCCGCCACCACAACATCCACCCCGGGCTTGCGGTCGGCGGCTTAGGAACGCCACCTACCTCCGAGTTCGCAGGAACAACCACCGTGACCCCCGTATATCCGGATTGCCGACGCTCCAAGATTCCGCGTCACCGGCGCTGATCACATCCATCCCACGGATCATCCGGCTTCCCCCGCGCGGGGGAGGCCGGATCGTGAGTGTCAGCCCGGCCGGAGGATTACGGTGCGGTGCGCCGACCGTTGTCGTAACGATCAGGGCGCTTGCCGATCGGACGGGAATCTCGATCGGGTGATCGTGGGCCAGCGGCGGCATAGAGGCAGGGCCTCCTGCACAGTTCGGGGATTGTCGAAGTCCTACCGAGCAACAGAGAGGCCTGTTCATCAGGGTTGCGGCCGCGGCGCCCGGGTCGACTCTACTCAGCTGCACGAGCCGAACGGTGCCGTGCTGCTGGACGCGGCCGGGTGTCGGCGGAGGTTGGTGACCTTCGCCGACTGCTGCCGCAGGCGCTGGATCTCGTCGTGCTGCGCGGCCAGCCGGGAGATGGCCAACTCCTTGAAGGCGGTCAGCTCGGCGACGGTCTCGTCACGTCTGGTGAGGCGCTCTTTCAGCTCGGCGACTTGGGTCTTGAGCCGTTCGATCTGGGCGGCCCGCGGATCGGCGACGTGTCCGGCCGCCTGCAGAGCTCGGAGACGCCGCTCGAACTCTTCGGCGAGGTGCTGGTAGGGGCCGGGACGCCTCGTGCCGTCGCGGTTCTGCTTCGCGTAGAACGCGGTGCGGGTCACGCCGGCCTGGGCGGCCAGCGTTTTCAGGTCGCATCCGCCGCCGGGCGGAATGTCACCGCTCAGCAGCCGGTCCATGGCCGCGCGGATGGCGTCTTCGTTGCGGGCTCGGGTCTGCGCGCTGATGCGTGCCATGTTGGGTCGTTCTCCTTTCACATGCTGGCGTCGATGGCGGCCAGCACCTTCATGTCCCGGTCCAGGGCGGTCTGGAGGCGGGTCCTTTCGGTCTTGTGGTTGCGGCTGATCGAGCCGATGAACACCTGCTTGGCCTGGACGCTCTCGGCCCAGACGGGGCGGTGGCAGGGATGGTGGGTTGCCTGCGGGTGAGGTTCCCCCGAGGTGCGGAAGGTTGCCGGACATGGCCTGATTGGCCGTGAGAAGGGAGCCTCTGCCATGGCTGCACCGATGAAGTACCCGCCCGAGTTGCGGCAGCGAGCTGTTGCCGCATACCGGGCTGCCGATCCGAAGCCTGTGATCCGTCAGATGGCCCGCGACCTCGGGGTTCACCACGAGGCCCTGCGGAACTGGATCCGTCAGGACGAGGCGGACCGGGGTGAGCGCGACGACCGGCTCACCACCACCGAGAAGGAGGAACTGGCCGCTCCGCGCAAGGAGAACGCCGAGCTCCGCCGGTCCTGCGAGATCCTCAAGGCCGCCTCGGCTTTTTTCGCCCAGGAGCTCGACCCGACCCGGCGACGGT
>NZ_JBHTTU010000252.1:0-3320 GCF_042794375.1 Kitasatospora sp. NPDC056531
TCGGAAGGTCTTGCGGTTCATGTTTCTTCCTGCGGGGTTATCGGATGCCTGGCTGCGTTCGGCGCAGGCCGGAGGAGAGGGGAGCCTCCGTCGATTGAAGAGAAATGTTGAAACTTAAACCAACGCAATCCACCGTACGGTCCGCGGATTCGAGCGTCAAGCGATGGAGGGAAGTCATCGCCACGGATCAGGATGGGTGCGAACGAAGCTGGACCGGGCCTGTTCCTGTCCGCGGAGCGGACCGCATCACCGAGGGCGGGATCGTCCTCCGCAGCCCGGCCGCGTCTATCGTGGAATGCGGACACCGGCGGCGGCGTCGAGGCGAGACGGACATGGCGGAACCTGAGATCGACTACAGGGCGGTGTTCCAGGCCCTTCCCGGTGCGATGGCGCTGTTGACGCCGCAACTGGTCTACGCAGACGTCAACGAAGAGTTCCTGCGAACGTTGGGCCGCACCCGCGGGCAAGTCATCGGCCGCTACCTGCCCGACGATTTCGCCCACAGCCAGAACGACCCCGGCGCAGCCGTGGTGCGCAACGTCCAGGCGTCAATGCACCAGGTGCTCGGAAGCAGTGAGCCCGACATCATCGAGCTGCAGCGCTACGACATCGAGGACCCCGACCGGCCCGGGGTGCGGGGCGAACGCTACTGGAGCATGATCAACGTTCCCGTCCTCGACTCGGACGGACGGGTGGCACTGCTGATCCACCGGCTGGAGGAGGTCACCGAACTCATCCGCGCCCGCGAAGTCGCGCTGAGCCTGCAAGAGGCGATGCTTCCCGCTCCCCGCCCGGTCGGACGCCACCCGGCAGCCGTGCGCTACCGGCCCGCCGTCGACACGCTGAACGTGTGCGGTGACTGGTACGACCTGGTCGACCTGCCCGGCGACCGCATCGCGGTCGCCGTCGGCGACGTCGTAGGGCATGGCTTGCCTGCAGCCCAGGTCATGGGGCAACTGCGCAGCGCGCTCAGCACCGCCTCCCGCGTTGCCGCCGGCCCCGCCCAGACCCTGGAAGTGCTCGGCTTGTACGCCCGCTCCGTCGACGGCGCCGAGAACACCACAGTGGCCAACACGTTCATCGACTGGGACACCCACACCATCACCTACAGCAGCGCCGGCCATCCCCCGCCGGCCCTCCTGCAGGTCGACGGCACCGTCGAGTTCCTGGACCAGGCCACCGACCCCCCTCTCGGTGCCAGCCCCGAACAAGTCCCCCCGCCCCAGGCCGCAGCGCACTTCACCGACGGCGCCGTGCTCGCGCTGTACACCGACGGCCTCATCGAGCGCCGCCGCGAAGACATCGACACCGGCCTCGCCCGGCTCGCCGACTCCCTGACCCGCCACCAGGCGGCCGACCCCGAAACCCTCGCCGACGCCGTGCTCTCCGACCTGCTCCCGTCCGGCGGCGTCACCGACGACACCGCCCTGGTCATCGTGCGCCTGTGATCCCGGCGGACCGCCTCGCCGGAGGGGCGGCCTCGTGTCGGGGTCTGACGCGCAGTCGACACTGACGATCCGCTTCGAATCGGCCCGGACGGTGACCGGGCCCCATCGCTGGAACGGCGCGAGCGGCACAGGCCGGCAACCGCCGAGCAGGTCTGTCGACGCTGCCACGGCACTGACCGGCTGGAGTTCCCGGCCGGCGAGGACGAGCGCCGACGGAAGGGCCTCGGACCCGCCCGAGTTCCGTGGTCGGCGAGGCGCGCGCCGCCGCTGACTGCGGAACCCGTGGTCAGCGTGAACTGTCAACGCTGGAGGAGTCGCCGGGGAGGGTCTTCTTCCAGGAGTCCTTGCGGTGGCTGGGGGACGGGGCCGGCGATGGCTTGGGGGCGGCGTTCTGTCCGTCCTTGCCGTCCTTGCCGTCCTTCCCCTCCCTGCCCTCCCTGCCCTCCCTGCCTTCCCTTCCGTCCTTGCCGTCCTTTCCGTCCTTCCCCTCCCTGCCTTGGGGGCCGGGCGGGCCAGGGGGGCCGGGCGGACCGGAGGGGCCGGGTGTGACGTTCCCCCCCGCTAGATCGCCGATGTGATGCACCTGCAGATCGTCGATCTGCATTTGCTGGGAGATGAGCGCAGCTGACTGCACGACGAGCGCGGCGATCAGTGATCCGCGGAGCAGGAGATGACGCCACGGCCTTCGTGGAATTTCGTTCACAGTGCTCACATGATCTCTTACGTTGCGTGACGGCGACAGTGTAAGTGATGAGGCGTCGAAGTCGGCGGATCTCCTCGTCGAGGGTCTGTTCCGCGGTGGCACCGGCCGCGGTCGTGGCCGTCGTGACCACCGGCGCACCCGGTGCGGGCTTCGGGTGGGCGGGTCTGCCGGCCGCCGCCTGGATCCAGTTCGCCGCGGGAGTCGGTGAGGAGTCTCCCCTCGGCGGGCGCTAACGCTCCGCGCCTGTGGCGTCTGCGGGGTCGGCGGCGGCCTGGACGAGGTTCTGCTCCAGGCGTTCCAGGGTGTGCAGGGTGTCGGTGCGCTGGTCAGCGGTCAGGCCTGCCGTTACGAGGTCCTCAAGCTGGGTCCAGACCCGTTCGACCTCGTGGCGCAGGGCGTGGCTGGCCGTCGTGGGTTCGATGAGCGAGGCGCGTTTGTCGGTGGGCGAGGGCCGGCGGCGGACGAAGCCGGCCTGTTCCAGGCGCTGGATGGTGCGGGTCATGGTGGCGGCGTCGGAGTCCAGCAGCCGCACCAGGTCGACCTGTCGCTGGGGGCCGAGTTCCCACAGGTGCATCATGACCAGCTCCTGGCCCGGGTGCAGGCCGATGCGGCGCAGCAGTTGTCCGGCGAACATGCGGTGCAGGCGGGCCAGGCGGAAGATCGCGTGGCTGCACGGCCCACCCGCGGCCGCGGCCGGCACCGGGACGCCGGCCTTCTCCCGCCTCGTCCCCGCGGGATCCTTCCCGTCCTTCGGTGTCATCTCTTCCTCACTTCCTGCTTGAGCAATATAAGCCTTACCTTCCGGTACGTGGGCTCGTGGGACTGTTCGGGCGCCGAGCCGCATATGGGCAGCTCAAGCCATGTGATGCGCGTCACATTATGTCCCGGGAAGGGGTTTCCGGGATTTACTTGTTCAGACAGTCAATCGCCTGGTTCGGGCAGCGGGAGCCCGAGCCGCAGAGCACCACTTCTCCCGGAGGAAAGACCATGACCACTGCTTTCGATCCGATCGTCCTGGGCGGCAAGCGCCTGGCCAGCCGCGTCGCGATGGCGCCGATGACCCGCAGCCGTGCCTTCGGGCCCGGCGCGGAGCCGACGGAGCTGATGGCGACGTACTACGCGCAGCGCGCCAGTGCCGGGCTGATCGTCACCGAGGGCATCCAGCCCTC
>NZ_JBHTTU010000253.1:0-3307 GCF_042794375.1 Kitasatospora sp. NPDC056531
CTGCACGACCAGCCCGGTCTGGAACAGCGGGTGGTGGGACAGCGAGCGGGACGGGTTCAGCGCCTCCACCAGGTGCTCGAACGGCACGTCCTGGTGCGCGTAGGCCGCCAGCGAGGTCTCCCGCACCCGGCCGAGCAGTTCGGTGAAGCTCGGGTCACCGCTCGTGTCCGTGCGCAGCACCAGGGTGTTGATGAAGAACCCGACCAGGTCGTCCAGCGCCTCGTCGGTACGGCCCGCGATCGGACTGCCGATCGCGATGTCCGTCCCCGCGCCGAGTCGCGTGTACAGCGCGGCGAGCGCGGCCTGCAGCACCATGAACAGGGTCGCACCCGAGCGTCGCGCCAACTGCACCAGGGAGGCGTGCAGTTCGGCGTCGATCCGGAGTTCCAGCAGGTCGCCGCCGTACGACATGGTGGGCGGGCGCAGCCGGTCGGCAGGCAGCTGCAGCTGCTCGGGCAGCCCGGCCAGCGCCTCGGTCCAGTAGGCGACCTGGCGGGCGAAGACGCTGTCGGCGTCGTGCTCGTCGCCCAGGATCTCGTGCTGCCACAGGGTGTAGTCGCCGTACGTCACCGGCAGCGGCGGCCATGCCGGCGCCCCGCCACCCTGCCGGGCGCTGTAGGCGGTGGCCAGGTCACGGGCCAGCGGGCCCATGGACCAGCCGTCTCCGACGATGTGGTGCATGACCAGCAGCAGCACGTGCTCGTCCGGCGCGACCGCGAACAGCTCCGCCCGCAGCGGTACTTCCGAGGTCAGGTCGAAGCCGCGCACCGCCGCCTCGCGCAGCAGGGCGGGCAACTCCGCCGCGCTGGCCGCGCGCACGGTCAGCGGGACGGCGACCTCGGTGGTGTCCAGCACCCGCTGGTACGGGACTCCGGCGGTGTGCGGGAAGACCGTGCGCAGGGTCTCGTGTCGGGCCGTCACGTCCGCGAGCGCGGCACCGAGGGCCTCCCGGTCGAGGTCACCGGTCAGCCGCAGCGCCAACGGCATGTGGTAGGTGGCGCTCGGTGCGCCGAACTGCTGGAGGAACCAGAGTCGGCGCTGGGCGAACGACAGCGGCATCGGCTCGCGGCGGAGCTGGGGTACCAGGGCCTGGCGTGCCGTGCCCGCGTCGTGCAGCCCGGCCGCGAGACCGGCGGGCGTCGGGGTGCGGAACAGGCTGCGCAGCTCCAGTTCGACCCCGAGGGTCGCCCGGACCCGTGAGACCAGCCGGGTGGCGAGCAGCGAGTGCCCGCCGAGGTCGAAGAAGTCGTCGTCGACCCCGGCCCGGGCGAGGCCGAGTACTTCGGCGAACAGCTCGCACAGGATCTGCTCCTGCGGGGTGCGTGGGGCCCGGGCTCCGGTGGCTCCCGTCGGCTCGGGCGCGGGCAGCGCGGCGCGGTCCAGCTTGCCGTTGGGCGTCAGCGGCAGCGTGTCCAGCAGGACGAACGCCGACGGGACGAGGTAGTCGGGCAGCCGGTCGCGCAGGTACGAAGCGAGCGCGGCGGCGGTGGCCGGGCTGTGCGCCGAGGGCACCACGTACGCGACGATCCGGGTCTCGCCCGGCTTGTCCTCGCGGGCGAGCACCGCGACCCGGGCGAGGCCCGGGTGCGCGGTCAGCTCGGCCTCGATCTCGCCCGGTTCGATCCGGAACCCGCGGACCTTCACCTGGTGGTCCACCCGCCCGGCGAACTCCAGCTCGCCGTCGGCCCGCCAGCGCACCAGGTCACCGGTGCGGTACATCCGCGATCCGGCCGGACCGAACGGGTCGGCGACGAAGCGCCCGGCCGTCAGCCCCGGCCGGTTCAGGTAACCGCGGGCCAGCCCCGCCCCGGCGAGGTACAGCTCCCCCAGCACCCCGGGGGCGACCGGCCGCAGGAACGAATCCAGCACATACACCCGGCAGTTGGCGATCGGACGGCCGATCGGCACCGGCACCGGGCAGTGCGCCGCATCGGCCGGCAGCGGGTACGCGGTGATCACATGCGTCTCAGCCGGACCGTAGTGGTTGTGCAGCACCCGGCCCGGCCGGCACGCCTGGAACCGGCGCACCGCACCGCCCAGACGCATCGCCTCACCGGCCTGCGCGACCAACCGCAGGTCCGGCAGCTCCAACCCGGCCTCCTCGACGGCCTCCGCCAGCGCCTCGACCACCAGGTTCGGCGCGAACAGCTCACCGACCCCGTACCGCTCCAACCACCGCGCGAACAGCTCCGCACTGCGACGCTGCTCCTCGGTCGGCACCACCAGCGTCTTGCCGTACAGCAGCGCGGAGAGCACCTCCTGCACCGAGACGTCGAAGCTGATCGCCGTGAACTGCGCGGTACGCGTGCCCGGTTCACCCCCGACCGCCCCGTGGTGCCACGCCAGCAGGTTCAGCAGCCCGGCAGCGGGCATCACCACGGCCTTCGGCCGACCCGTGGAGCCCGAGGTGTAGATCACGTACGCCGGATGCCGCGCGTCCACGACGACCGCCGGATCGGTCTCCGGCCACTCACCAACCGGCGTGACGGCCGCGAGGTCGTCGAGCACCACGGCCGGCCGCGCGTCCTCCACCATGAAGGCGATGCGGGCGGCCGGATAGTCCGGGTCGACCGGCAGGTACGCCGCACCCGCCTTGAGCACCGCCAGGACGGCGACCACCAGCTCGGCCGAGCGCGGCAGCCGCAGGGCGACGACCTGCTCCGGCCCCACCCCCCGCGCGATCAGCGCGTGCGCCAGCCGGTTCGCCCGGCGGTTCAGCTCGCGATACGTCAGCACCGTGTCCTCGAACACCACCGCCTCGGCCTCCGGCATCGCCCGGACCCGCGCCTCGAACAACGCCGACAGACCGGCATCGACCACCGGACACGCGGTGCCGTTGCGCACGACCAACAGCTCGTGCCGCTCCTCGACGGTGAGCACGTCGATCCCGCTCAGCGGCCGATCCGGCTCAGCGACCACCGCCGCCAACAGCCGCAGCCACCGGGCGACCAGTGCCTCCACCGTCGCGCGGTCGAACAGATCGGTGCTGTACTCGACCCGCCCGATGATGCCCTCCGCCGGCCCGCCGGTGCCACCACGCTCCAGCAGGTGGAAGCCGAGGTCGAACATCGCCGTCGGCGTCCGGACCAGGACGATCTCAGCGGCCAGACCGCTCAGCTCGAACTCGGTGCGGGGTACGTTCTGCAGCGCGAGCAGCACCTGGAACAGCGGCTGCCTGGAGAGCGACCGGGACGGGTTGAGGGCCTCCACCACGTGGTCGAACGGCAGGTCCTGGTGCGCGTACGCGCCGAGCGCGCCCTCCCGGACCCGGACCAGCAACTCGGCGAAGGACGGGTCACCGCTGGTG
>NZ_JBHTTU010000254.1:0-3290 GCF_042794375.1 Kitasatospora sp. NPDC056531
TCACCGGATCGACGAACACTCCAAGGAGACCGAACATCCTGGCCACGAGGGCAAGGACTCAGCAGGGCTCAGGGGAACTCACGGGATGTCGCACACCACGGGCTGTGGTGGCACCTCACCCGCACCGGCCACCTCTTCGACGAACGCGTCGACGTCCCCGCGGCCCGCAGGACCCGGATCCGTTTCGCGCTGGGCTCGCTCGCCTACCCGGCCACGGTCGGCCTGGCCTTCATCTCGGCCCCGCTCACCCTGGCCGCCCACGGCCTGCTCGCCCTGTACTACGCCTTCAACCAGGTGCCGGTCCCTACCCGCGAGCACCCGGCCGCCTGACCGGCTGGCAGGGCGCCGCCTCGGGCCGCCAGCCGGTGAAGTAGGAGCGGGGGCGGTACGCCCATCAGGGTGCGGGAGTCGGACGTCATGTGGGACTGCTTGTGTGGCGGGTCGGCGGTTCGCTGGTTGATCTTGTGTTGGGGCGTAGGCGTCGATCTGCTGGTGTCGCTGGTGAGGAGTCCGGATCGTGTGATCTGCATGTTTGTGCGGTTGATTGAGAATCGCCGTGGCTTCGTTCACGTGAAGTAGCAGCGTTTGATCAGCGGTTTGGGCGGCAGTTGGCGATCTTGAGTGCTGGAGATGCTCACGAGAAATGACGTCACCGTGGTGCGGTGCCACCGGAGGAGTGGGTTGGGGCGAGGGCGGAGAATCGCTTCTCGGTGTCGCGGAGCATCTGCTGGCGTTGGTCCGGGGTCTTGTCGGCGACGCGGTCGAAGTTGATCCACCGCAGGCTCTTGATGCCGATCTTGCCGAAGGTGCCCTTGAAGAGGATCTTGGTCAGCGGGTCGCGGTACCACCAGCGGTAGGCCCTGTCCGGGGTGGTCATGACGGACAGGACAGTGACTCCCTGCAGTCGCGGCATCAGGTTGCGGAACGGGTTGCCCTTGGCTTCGGGCAGTTCGGCGAACACCACGCCCTTGGTGAGCACTCGGTCGAGGAAGCCCTTGGTGGCCGCCGGCATCGCCTCCCACCACACCGGGAAGGCGAACACCAGGTGGTCGGCGGCCAGCAGACGGTGCTGGTAGTCGCGCACCTGCGGGTCGACCACTGCGCTCTGCCGCCAGGCGACGAGGTCCTGCCTGGTCATCACCGGCGAGAACTCATCGGCGGCCAGGTCGATCAGGTCCACTTCGTGCCCGGCTGCGGTGGCGCCGCGGACGGCGGCGGCGGTGATGGCGGCGGTGAAGCTGCGGTTGTGCGGAATGTTGTCGGCCGAGGCCAGGGTGTACGGGTGGTCGAGGACTATCAGCACGCGCATGCGGTTGCTCCTGGGAGGGTTCCGGAACAGTTTCGCAAGCAACGGTTGCAGTGGAAACGGTTGCCTGTCAAACGGATGAGCTATCCTGGACCGCATGGACACCCCGCCGCCGATGCCTGACGACCTGGCCACGTTCTGGTATCTGACTCGCCGGGTCGCGGGCCTGATGGACCGCAACGGCGAGGCACTCTTCCAGCGGGAGTTGGGCATCTCCCTGGCCCAGTTCCTCGTGCTCTCCGTCATCGACGCCCACCCCGGACCGCTCAGCCAGCAGCAGGTCGCCGACCGGCTCGGCCTGACCAAGGGCACCGTCAGCCGCCAGATCGACAACGCGGTCTCCGCCGGACTGGTGACGGTCCAGCCGTCCCCGCGCAGCCGCCGCGAGAACGCCGTCTTCCTCACACCGGCCGGCACCGATCTGGTGCGACGCGGCGACACGGCATTCCACCAGGACCGCGCAGCGATCCAGTCGCTCGTCGACCCCGACGACATGCGCGCCGCGATCCGTGTTCTCGCGGCCACGGACAAGGCCCTCGGCACCCACCGCGATGCGCACCACTGAGCTCACGCCGAACATCCCCCGGAACGGCGCTTGATGGTCCTCCGCCCGCAGGGCGGAGGACCATCAAGCTGAAACCTGCAGCGGTCATCCGGCCTTGGCGGGTGGGCTTTACCGAGGAAGGTCCTACCACGCCCCCGCATACCCGCGGGTGCCCAGGCGATGGTGAGCGCTGGTAGGAGGTACAGAAGGCATAGCCCTGGCCCTGGTCGAGGACCAGGGCTTGCGTGGTCTGGACCCGGCGTGCGTCAGGCAGGGCGGCCCGCCCACACGGCGGGGGTCCGCTGCGCCCAGGGTGCGGCTCGCTCCAGCTGTCCGGCGAGGCGGAAGAGGAGATCCTCACGTCCGTATCCTGCGGCGAACTGGATGCCGATGGGTAGTCCGGTGGCGGGGTCGGTTTCCAGGGGGACGGACATGGCGGGGGTGCCCGCGATGTTGAACGCGGCGGTGAAGGGCGAGCGGTGGAAGAGCTGCTTCAGCCAGCCGAGACCGTCGGCGCCTTTCGCGCCCTCGGCGTATGTGCCCAGCGGGACCGGCAGTTCGGGCAGGGTCGGGGTGAGCAGCAGGTCGTGGTCGGTGAAGTACCGGCCGGTCGCGCGGCTGACGCTGGTGCGCATCGCGAGCGCGCGGACGAACTCGGCGCCGCTGACCTGCTGTCCGAAGGCGTAGCTGGCGAGGATCTCGGGTTCGACGGTGGTGGAGTCGACGGGCCGCCCGAAGGCCGCAGCGAAGTCGTCGATCCATGTCACCAGGTTGGTGCTCCACAGGCGGGCGTTGGCCAGGACGAACTCGTCCCAGCCGATGCCGAGGTCGAGGTGGACCTCCTCCACCCGGTGACCCAGGGACTCGGCGAGCCGTGCGGAGCGGAGGGTGGCGTCGTCGACGGTGCCGTCGACGGCCCGCCCGCCCCACGGCCGGGTGAGGAGGCCGATCCGCAGGGAACCGGGGGCGCGGGTGACCTCCTGCGCGTAGGGTCGCTCGGGCAACGGGGCGACGTACGGGTCACCGGCCTCGGGGCCGTGGACGAGGTCCAGCAGCGCGGCGCTGTCGCGGACCGAGCGGCTGAGGGCGCCGTGGACGGCGAGCCCCGTTGAAGACCTCGTCCGCGTCGGGGCCCATCGGTATCCGGCAGCGGGTCGGCTTCAGCCCGAACAGACCGTTGGCGGCGGCGGGGACACGGATGGAGCCCGCCGCGTCGGTGGCGTGCGCGATCGGGACGATGCCTGCGGCGACGGCGGATCCCGAGCCGCCGCTGGAGCGGCCGGGGCTGCGGGTCGGGTCCCACGGGTTGCGGGTGGCGCCGTACAGGAGGCCTTCGGTGGTGGTGCTGCCCAGGTTCAACCAGTCGTTGCAACAACAGCACCCTGTTGGATCAACAGTAGCTGCTCGTTGAAGACTTCGGCGGGTGTCCTCCACCCCAGT
>NZ_JBHTTU010000255.1:0-3277 GCF_042794375.1 Kitasatospora sp. NPDC056531
TGGCGAGGGAGTCCAGATCAGGCGTCACAACCGATCTCTGGACTCCCTCGCTTCATGTCATGCGCGCCGGCGAGCCCTTGGCATCAATCATCTAGTCGAGGTCGACCGCGAGAACGAGGGCGTCGGCACGCTCGTCGAGAAGCTCACCTCCTACCGCACCTGGTGCGAGCTCCCGGCGAAGGGCGCGGCGAAGGCGGCCTTCGAGGTCTCGCCGCGCCGCCCCTGGGGCCGTACGCACGACCTGCGGCCGTGGCCCACCGTCTACCCGTCGGCTGGCCGCGAGGGCCTGCCGACGGTCGCCCTGGACCTGGAGGCCGGCCGCAAGCGCACCCGACCCAGAGCGGGGCCCCTCACCCCGGAGCAGAAGGAGGAGAGGGCCAAGCGGGACCACCAGCGGCTGCTGCACCGCATGGCCGAGGCCGAGACCGCCTCCGGGACCTCCTGGCACGCGCCTGTGTACGGCGGCGACGCCGTCCACGCCCGCAACCACCACCGCGCGCTGCCGGTCGTGGCCGGCCACCACCCTCCCGCTGTTGCGCCGCCTCGGCGCCGACGGACCGGTCTAGCGCCGGTTCGGCCGGGACGGTTGGCACACCCTCGACCAGGCGGATCCGCCGTCACGTACGACGCGTGCCGCCTCGCCCTGGCGGTCCGCGAATCGGTGCGGTACCAGGTCTTCCTTGGTGGGGGAGTACCGGAAGAGGGTCGGCTCGGAGATTTCGGCGGCCGCGGCGATGTCGTCGACCGGGACGAGGTCGCAGCCGTGCTCCAGGAACAGCGATACGGCCGCGTCGGCGATGGCGTCGCGCGTCCGGTCCTTCCTGCGGGCTCGCAGTCCCGTCGGCTCGCTCATCTGACTACCGCAAAATTCATGACCGAGTTGCTTTTTTAACCCAGTAACGTTTTTATGGGTGGCATGAGTCAGACAGACATTCCTCCCGTGCTCGTGACCGGGGCGACGGGCCGGGTCGGCCGCGTCGTCCTCGACCAACTCCTCGACGCGGGCGTGCCGGTCCGCGCCCTCACCCATCGCCCCGAGGCAGCGGCGATGCTGCCGGCGAAGGTCGAGGTCTTCACCGGCGACCTCACCGTGCCCGAGTCGCTCGACCCGGCGTTGAACGGCGTCGGTGCGGCCTTCCTCGTCTGGACCGCACCGCCTCGGACCGCCCCGGCAGTCATGGGGCGGCTGGCGGCCCACGTGCGGCGGGTCGTCTTCCTCTCCTCCCCGCACCAGACGCCGCACCCCTTCTTCCAGCAGCCCAACCCCATGGCGGTGCTGCACGCCGACATCGAGCGGCTCATCGCGGCCACCGGACTCGAGTCGACGATCATCCGGCCAGGGATGCTCACGTCGAACTCGCTGGCCTGGTGGGCGCCCGCGATCCGGAAGGGCGGGCCCGTCCGGTGGCCCTACGGCGCCGCCGAGACGGCACCGGTCGACGACCGCGACGTCGCAGCCGTCGCGGCGCGGACCCTCTATCAGGACGAATACGTCGGAGGTGATTACGTCCTCACGGGCCCCGAATCGCTGACCCACGCCGCGCAGGTGGACGTCATCGGTGACGTCCTGGGGCGACGGATCGCATTCGAGGAGATGACGCCGGACGAGTTCCGGAGCCTGTCGGAGGGTGCGGCGCCCAGCTCTGTCGTCGACATGCTGCTCGCCGCGTGGAGCGCGGCGGTCGGACAGCCCGCGTACGTCACCAGTGCGGTGGCCGACATCCTCGGGACGGCGCCGCGAACGTTTCGTCAGTGGGCCGCTGACCACGTCACCGCGTTCACGGAGGGTCCGGAGGGTTCGTGACCCCGTCGGCCCGCCCTGCGTCCCCGGCCGCAACCTCAGTCCGAGGTCACTCCGGCCGCCTGCGCCGCCGGGGCCTGCCCGGCGCGTGGGCTCGGGAGGTTCGTACCGACAGGAGGCGCAGTCAACCGCCCTGTGTCCCCTCGGCGGCCCGGCAACGCGCACACCTGCTTGTCCGCCGGCTCGTCCACCCTGGTCCTCGTCGTCTGCTTCAGAACCAGGCTGAGGAGGGAGAGGGTCTGTACAAGTTCACTGGACACACCCGCGCCGGGCTGCGCCTCGCCGCCGGCGGCGGGATGGTCGGGAGTGTGGATTGCCACCGGATGCCGGCGGAGGTGAAGGCCGGCGGAGCTCCTACCAGGAGTGGCTCTACACCAGACACAGTGACGTAGCGCGACCTTTCGAGTGTGTCCTGTGCCTGTTGTGAGTGGCAGCGCGGTCAGAAGGTCTGGAGGTTGAGGCCGCAGTGGGTGTCTGGCGGTCTGCTGGCACCGGTGGTGCTATTTTGAACGCGTTCAATAATCTTGAACATGTTCAAAGCATCCTTGGGGGTGGATGATGACCGGATCGTTGTCGTCGCGTTACGCCGAGCCTCGGCCGTGGGGGCTCGCCGCGTGGGCCGGTGCCTCGTGGCTGATTTACGCGGTCGCGTACGTGACGGGTGAGGCAGGCGCCGATGGAGAAACCCTCGTCACGTGGTGTCTGGCCGGCTTCAGCACCTTGATTCCCCTGGCGGTGCCAGGGCGTTGGGGCTTTCGTGTGGCCTGCCTTGTCGTCGGCTGGCTGCAGTTCGGCATCGAGATCATGCTCTCTCTCGCGTTCCTGCTGATCCCGCTGCCGATCTTCGTGGCCGTTTTCCCGTCCGGCGTTGTACTGCTGCTCGCAGGTCGGAGGAACGGCGGCCCGATCGGCAAAGTGATCGGTGTCCTGCTGAGTCTGGTCCCCCTCGTGCTCTTCCTGTTCGTCTGGGGAGGCAGGTAGCCGACCCGGGCGGGGGCTCGTCGGCCCGTTCCCGGGTGTTGGGTACGGTTCGCGAATGAAGTTCATCGGGCGGGTCCTGATCCGCGGGTTGTTCCGGTTCCTGTTCACCACGGTGACCGGTTGGGTGGTGCTCGGTGTACTGGTAACGGCGATCGTGGCGCTGGTGGCGGTCCGCGCGGTGCGGGACGAGCGGGCTGGGTGACCGTCCATCGGTGCGCGTCGAACACATGGAGGGCTCCGGGCGGACCGCTCGGTCCGGACCGGAGCCTTCGCTCATGACAAATCGAGGTTGACAGCCAGCCCGCGTCTGCCCATGCGGCAACCGGCCTTCAACAGACACGAGTTGCTCAGGCCACCCGCGTGAGGCAGCCTCGCCGGGGCGCGGGGGTGGCTGCCGCCGACCTGGTGGCCGCCGCGAGGTTTCCGCTTCCGGAGGAGTTGCCGAGGCCGAGGTTGATCCGGGCCGCCCGCTAGCAGGTCTCACTCGTCAAACCG
>NZ_JBHTTU010000256.1:0-3275 GCF_042794375.1 Kitasatospora sp. NPDC056531
GTGAGGCGTTCGACCGGGCCGGAGACGGAGACGGCGGCCACCACCCGGTTGGACGGGCCTCGGACGGGCGCGGAGACGGAGGCGACGCCGGGCTCGCGTTCGCCGATCGACTGCGCCCAACCGCGGCGCCGGACCCCGCTGAGGGCGGTGGCGGTGAAGCGGGCGCCCTGGAGGCCCCGGTGGAGCCGCTCGGGCTCCTCCCAGGCGAGCAGGATCTGAGCGCCGGAGCCCGCCTTCATCGGGAGGGTGACGCCGACGGGGACGGTGTCCCGCAGGCCGGAGAGCCGTTCGGCGGCGGCCACGCAGATGCGGACCTCGCCCTGGCGGCGGTAGAGCTGGGCGCTCTCACCGGTGACGTCGCGCAGGTGGGTGAGCACCGAACCGGCGGCGGCCAGCAGCCGGTCCTCACCGGCCGCCGCCGAGAGCTCGGTGAGCCGCGGACCGAGGACGAACCGGCCCTGCATGTCCCTGCCGACCAGCCGGTGGTGTTCCAGCGCGACGGCGAGCCGGTGCGCGGTGGGCCGCGCCATGCCGGTGGCGGCGACCAGGCCGGCCAGGGTGGTCGGCCCGGCCTCCAGGGTGCCGAGGATCGAGGTGACCTTGTCGAGCACGCCGACGCCGCTCGTGTTCTCCATGGATGGGTACTCCAGTCTCAAATCCCGTGAGCGGCGGGTGGGTTCGGCTCACGGGAGCTCCCCGCGGGGAGCGGGGGGGGTGGTCAGCGAGGACGGGCCGGAGAAGTCGGCCGATTGCCTGCGCCGGGCACGAGACGGGTACGCGAAAGGGCCGGGGCGGGAAGCGCCCGGGCGAAGGACAGCACAGAGAGCACCGTGTCTCCTCATCTTTCCCGCGCCACGTTGGCGACAGGCCGGAGTTGGCACTGATCCCGAACGGCACGGCGCGTACTTCGAACGCCGGGTCGACCGGGGAGTTGCCGGGGCTTCGTAGGGCCGGTCCCTCCACCCCTCTGGATGATTCGCCAGGAACCATACAAGATTCCCCCGCCGACCCGCCAAACCTCCCCTGCCTCGCCGTCCCCGCCCGCGGGGACGAACGGGATCGCTCCGGCCCCCGGGGCAGCCGCGTGCGCCGTACGACCTCGCGGCGCCCGCGGCCGATCGGGTGTGCCGTCTGGTGCCGCTCCCGCGGCCGGTCGAGGATGGCGGCATGGGTGTCGACGACTCAGATGCCGGGCTGCTGGTGACGAACGTACGCGTGTTCGACGGGATCGGCGAGGAGGCGGTGCCGGGGCACGTCCGAATCGAGCGGGACAGGATCGCGGAGGTGGTACCGGGCCGCCCGTCCCCGCGCGGTACCCACGGGGCGACGGTGCTCGACGGCGGAGGCGGCACGCTCATGCCGGGGCTCACCGATGCCCACGTCCACCTGTTCGCGATCGGCGGCACCATGGCGGACCTGCAGCTCGCACCGACCGGCACCGTCTACTACCAGGCCCTGGCCGCCGCCCGCGACATGCTGATGCGGGGCTTCACCACGGTGCGGGACATGGCCGGTGACACCGAGCCACTGCGGCGGGTCCTGGACTGCGGACTGTTTGCGGGCCCGCGGATCTACCCGAGCCAGGCGGCCGTCTCCCAGACCTCCGGCCACGGCGACTTCGGGTCGGTCCACGAGGTCCCCACCGCCCTGGGCGGGCCGCAGTCCCGCACCGAGCAGATCGGGTTCACCCGGGTGGCCGACGGGCCGGAGCGGGTGCTCGCGGCGGTGCGCGAGCAGCTGAGGAAGGGCGCCACGCAGATCAAGGTGATGGCCGGCGGCGGGGTCGTCTCGGAGTTCGATCCGCTGGACGTGCTGCAGTTCACCACGGCGGAACTGGAGGCGGCGGTCGCCGCGGCCTCCGACTGGGGCACCTACGTGACCGTGCACGTCTACACCTCCGAGGGCGTGCGCCGCGCGGTGGAGGCCGGGGTGCGCTGCATCGAGCACGGGCACCTCGCCGACGAGGACACCATCCGCTACCTCGCGGAGCGGAAGGTGTGGCTGAGCACCCAGCCGTTCGAGGTCGACGACCACCACTACGCCTCCGCGGACGGCGACCGCAAGAACCGCGAGGTGTGTGACGGCGTCGCCCGCACCTTCGGCTGGGCACTCGAACACGGCGTGCGGCTGGCCTTCGGCACCGACCTGGTGCTCGCCCCCGCGAAGGCCCACCGGCAGTCCGAGATGCTGGTCCGACTCGGCCGGTACCTCAGCCCGGTCGGGGCCCTGAAGATGGCCACGTCCGGAAACGCGGAGCTGTTCCGCCTGTCCGGCCGCCGCGACCCCTACCACGCCGCGCCGCTCGGGGTCATCGCGCCGGGCGCGTGGGCCGACGTCCTGGTCGTCGACGGCGACCCGACCACGGACCTGTCCGTCCTCGCCGAGCCCGAACGCAACCTGCGGCTCATCGTCAAGGGCGGTGTCGTGTACAAGAACGAGCTCGCCTGACCCGGTCTCAGCCGCGTGGGGTCGGGCTACCCGATGGAGGGCGGGATCGCGAACAAGGTCGCCGAGGTACTGTGAGCCGGACGCCTCCGCTCTTGCGGGCTACGGGTCGCATCCCGCTCGGTCAGAGGGCCGAGGCCCGCGCCCATTCCACGTTGGTCCCCCCGACGACGTCCGGTGGGTTGAAGCCGGTCGCGCTCGCGGTGAAGGCGAACACGTTGCTGGAGCCGTGCCCGCCGCCGTAGACGGTCGCGAGGTCGGCCTTCCCATCACGGTTGAAGTCGCCGACGACCACCTGCGGTGGGGCGAGCTCCTGGGCGAGCCGGACGGCGGTCCCGTTCGCGGTGGCGCCCTTGTCGGAGTCCGGCGGGATCAGCGACGGCAGCACGGCGCTGGGCCAGTTCCCGACGCCGGTGCCGGCGTCCCACGCCTTGACCGGGTTGGCGAAGCCGGTGCCCGTCGACGTGAAGGTCCACAGGCCGACGTGGGTGGACTTGTCCGTGCCCCCCGCGAAGTACTTGTACAGGACGCCGATGTCGGTCTTGCCGTCGCCGTTGAAGTCGCCCGCGACCACCGTGCTGGCGTTCCAGTCCCACGTGCCGGTCCCGCTGGTCACGCTGTCCCAGAAGACCACCGGGTCGGCGAAGCCGGTACCCGTCGACGCGAAGACCAGCAGAGCGGTGTGGTACGTGCCGTCCGGATTCGTGCCGTAGTTGTAGAGCACCCCGATGTCCGTCTTGCCGTCACCGTTGAAGTCACCGGCCACGACCTTGCTCGAGTTCCAGTCCCACTACCCCGTTCCGTTGGTGTCGCTGTCCGACACGTCTCTT
>NZ_JBHTTU010000257.1:1633-3265 GCF_042794375.1 Kitasatospora sp. NPDC056531
GGAGCCGTCGAAGGTGGGACCAGCGATTGGGACGAAGTCGTAACAAGGTAGCCGTACCGGAAGGTGCGGCTGGATCACCTCCTTTCTAAGGAGCAATACGCCGGTTGCAGGCGAGTGTCCTGCACGGTTGCTCATGGGTGGAACGTTGACTATTCGGCACAGGAAGAGATCGGTCGTTAGTACTGCTTCGGCGTGGAACGCGATCTGGGATTGACTGTGTCGGGCACGTTGTTGGGTCCTGAGGGAACGGCCGTGAGGTCGTTGTCTCAAGGTTGCCGGCCTCACTTGAGGTGGTCTTCGGATCATCGAGGGTGTGTGACTGGTCGTTGTTTGAGAACTGCACAGTGGACGCGAGCATCTGTGGCCAAGTTTTTAAGGGCGCACGGTGGATGCCTTGGCACTAGGAACCGATGAAGGACGTGGGAGGCCGCGATAGGCCCCGGGGAGCTGTCAACCGAGCTTTGATCCGGGGGTGTCCGAATGGGGAAACCCGGCAGTCGTCATGGGCTGTCACCCGCTGCTGAACACATAGGCAGTGTGGAGGGAACGCGGGGAAGTGAAACATCTCAGTACCCGCAGGAAGAGAAAACAACCGTGATTCCGGGAGTAGTGGCGAGCGAAACTGGATGAGGCTAAACCGTATTGGTGTGAGACCCGGCAGGGGTTGCCAATGCGGGGTTGTGGGAATGAGCTTCAGTCGTCTGCCGGCGGCTGGGCGAGTCAGAAACCGTATGGGTAGTCGAAGGACATGCGAAAGGTCCGGCGTAGAGGGTAAGACCCCCGTAGACGAAATCTGTACGGCTTGCTTGCTCATCTCCCAAGTAGCACGGGGCCCGAGAAATCCCGTGTGAATCTGGCGGGACCACCCGCTAAGCCTAAATATTCCCTAGTGACCGATAGCGGATAGTACCGTGAGGGAATGGTGAAAAGTACCGCGGGAGCGGAGTGAAATAGTACCTGAAACCGTGTGCCTACAAGCCGTGGGAGCGTCGTTCACCAGCTTGCTGGTGGGCCGTGACTGCGTGCCTTTTGAAGAATGAGCCTGCGAGTTTGCGGTGTGTAGCGAGGTTAACCCGTGTGGGGTAGCCGTAGCGAAAGCGAGTCCGAATAGGGCGTTTGAGTTGCATGCCCAAGACCCGAAGCGGAGTGATCTAGCCATGGGCAGGTTGAAGCGCGGGTAAGACCGTGTGGAGGACCGAACCCACCAGGGTTGAAAACCTGGGGGATGACCTGTGGTTAGGGGTGAAAGGCCAATCAAACTCCGTGATAGCTGGTTCTCCCCGAAATGCATTTAGGTGCAGCGTCACGTGTTTCTTGCCGGAGGTAGAGCACTGGATAGGCGATGGGCCTTACCGGGTTACTGACCTTAGCCAAACTCCGAATGCCGGTAAGTGAGAGCGTGGCAGTGAGACTGTGGGGGATAAGCTCCATGGTCGAGAGGGAAACAGCCCAGAACACCGACTAAGGTCCCTAAGCGTGTGCTAAGTGGGAAAGGATGTGGAGTCGCAGAGACAACCAGGAGGTTGGCTTAGAAGCAGCCACCCTTGAAAGAGTGCGTAATAGCTCACTGGTCAAGTGATTCCGCGCCGACAATGTAGCGGGGCTCAAGCACATCACCGAAGTCGTGTCATT
>NZ_JBHTTU010000258.1:0-3120 GCF_042794375.1 Kitasatospora sp. NPDC056531
TTCGTCCCGCTGATACCGAACGACGACACCGCCGCACGACGCGGCTGCCCCGTCTCCGGCCAATCCCGCGCCTCGGTCAGCAGCTCGACCGCACCCGCCGACCAATCCACCTGCGGCGTCGGCTCATCCACGTGCAGCGTCCGCGGCAGCACACCGTGCCGCATCGCCATCACCATCTTGATGATGCCGCCCACACCGGCGGCCGCCTGCGTGTGACCGATGTTCGACTTCAACGAGCCGAGCCACAACGGCCGCTCCGCGTCACGGTCCTGCCCATACGTGGCCAGCAGCGCCTGCGCCTCGATCGGGTCACCAAGCTTCGTACCCGTCCCGTGCGCCTCCACCGCATCGATCTGATCAGTCGTCAGACGGGCGTTGGCCAGCGCGGCCCGAATCACCCGCTGCTGCGACGGACCGTTCGGCGCCGTCAGACCGCTGCTCGCACCGTCCTGGTTCACCGCGCTGCCGCGCACCACAGCCAGCACCGGGTGCCCGTTGCGCCGGGCGTCCGACAGCCGCTCGACCAGCAGCATGCCCACGCCCTCGGACCACGTGGTGCCATCAGCAGCAGCCGCGAACGACTTGCAACGACCGTCCGCCGCCAGCCCCCGCTGACGGCTGAACTCCACGTAGGCGCCCGGAGTGAACATCACCGCCACGCCACCCACCAGCGCCAGCGAGCACTCGTCCTGCCGCAGCGCCTGCACCGCCAGGTGCATGGCCACCAGCGACGACGAACACGCCGTGTCCACCGTCACCGCCGGCCCCTCCAGACCGAAGGTGTAGGAGATGCGGCCCGACGCGACACTGCCCGAGCTGCCGGTACCCATGAAGCCTTCCAGCCCTTCCGGGACCGGATTCACGCGGGAACCGTAGTCGTGGTACATCACACCGGCGAAAACTCCGGTACGGCTGCCACGAAGTGACGCCGGGTCGATCCCGGCCCGCTCGAACGCCTCCCACGACGTCTCCAGCAGCAGCCGCTGCTGCGGGTCCATCGCCAGCGCCTCACGCGGCGAGATGCCGAAGAGCCCCGCGTCGAACTCGGCGACGTCGTGGAGGAACCCGCCCTCGCGGCTGTAGGTCTTCCCCGCCCGCTCCGGGTCCGGATCGTAGATGTCCTCGTCCCAGCCACGGTCCGTGGGGAACTCCGAGATTCCGTCGCGGCCATCGGTGACCAACCGCCACAAGTCATCCGGAGAGTTCACATCTCCCGGATACCGGCAGCTCATCCCCACAATCGCAATCGGCTCGGCCTCTGCCGACTCAACCTCGTTCAGACGCTGGCGAGTCTGATGCAGATCGGCCGTCACCCGTCGCAGGTACTCGACGAGCTTCTCTTCGTTCACCACTGACGTAGTCTCCTGGAGTCGTTGGGGCAGTCCTGAAGCGTGAATTTCACGACTCGCCGAGTGCGTTGTCGATGAAGTCGAAAAGATCGTCAACCGTTGCCGAGCGAAGCTTGTCCGCAACGTCGTCGCTACCAGCGGCGTCCGACGAGTTTCCGTTCCACTGAGAAAGAATGTTCTTGAGCCGCGAGGCGACCAGGGCCTGCGTGGCGTCGTCAGGGGAAGCCCCCGACAGCAGCGCCTCCACCCGGTCGAGTTCCGCGACCAGTGCGGTTTCCCGCTGTGCAGGGCCGTCGTCCACGATCTCGGCCTGCAGATGCTGGGCGAGGACCGCGGGGGTGGGGTAGTCGAAGAGGAGCGTGGCCGGCAGTCGCAGCCCGGTCGCCCCGTTCAGCCGGTTGCGCAGCTCCACGGCGGTGAGGGAGTCGAACCCGGCGTCCAGGAAGCCCAGTTCAGCACCGACCGCGTCCGCCGAGGCATGCCCCAGCACAGCGGCCGCCTCGCCGCAGACCAGATCCAGCAGCACGCGCTGCCGCTCGGCCTCCGAGAGCCCGGCCAACCGGCCCTTGAGCGCCGCCACGGCGTCCGGCCCCGCGGCCGCCGACGACGCCTTACGGGCGGGAGCCCGGACCAGGCCCCTGAGCAGGGCAGCCACCTCACCGGAGGCCGCCGCCTGAGCACGGAAGGCCGCCAGGTCCAGCCGCGCCGGCACCAGCACCGCCTCGTCCGTCGCGCACGCGGCGTCGAACAGCTCGAGACCCTCACGCGACGAGAGACCACGAAGTCCGCTGCGCGCCATCCGCTGCAGGTTCCCGTCGCCGAGCGCACCGGTCATGCCCGACGCCTCCGCCCACAGGCCCCAGGCAAGGGAGACCGCCGGCAGACCCAGCGCCTTGCGGTGCTGGGCGAGCCCGTCCAGGAACGCGTTGGCCGTCGCGTAGTTGCCCTGCCCCGGCCCACCGAAGAGGGCCGCAACCGAGGAGAACAGCACGAAGGCGGACAAGTCCAGGTCCCGAGTCAGCTCGTGCAGGTGCCACGCGGCGTCCACCTTCGGCCGCAGCACCATGCCGAAGCGCTCGGGAGTGAGCGACTCGATCACACCGTCGTCCAGCACACCCGCCGTGTGCACCACCCCGGTCACCGGCACCTCAGCGGGGACCTGCGCGAGCATCTCCGCGAGAGCCTCGCGGTCGGCGACGTCGCAGGCCGCCAGCGTGACCTGGGCGCCGGCCTCGGTCAGCTCCGCCACCAGCTCGGCCGCGCCCGGGGCAGCCTCACCGCGACGGCTGACCAACAGCAGATGACGCACCCCATGACGAGCAACAAGGTGACGGGCCACCAACGCACCCAGAGTGCCGAAGGCGCCGGTCACCAGGACCGTCCCCTCGGGGCCGAAGACCGCCTTGGCGTCCTCGGCGGCCGCACCCGCAACGCGCGCCAGGCGCGGCACCCACACCGCACCGCCGCGCACCGCCAGCTGCGGCTCGCCCGCGGCCTCCGCCCACGCCAGGACCTTGGACGCGCCCTCGCCGTCGACGTCCAGCAGGACGATCCGCCCCGGGTGCTCGGACTGCGCCGAACGCACCAGGCCCCAGACCGACGCCGCAGCCAGGTCGGTGACGTCCGAGCCGGGCTCCACCGCGACGGCACCCCGGGTCACCAGCACCAGCCGGGACTCGGCCCACCGCTCATCGGCAACCCACGCCTGCACCACCGCCAACACCCGGGCCGCCGTCTCCCGAACAGCAGCGATCGGGCCCTCGAGAGAGGT
>NZ_JBHTTU010000259.1:0-3120 GCF_042794375.1 Kitasatospora sp. NPDC056531
TCTCCGGGATGAGCGGTCGATCACGGGCAGACGGCCGAAGATGCTTCCCCTGGAGACGATGCCGGCCGCGCACCGCGGGGCGGAGGCTGCGCGGTCGGCATGGATCCGGCCCTCTACTGCGTGGCCGTCGGCTGACGGAGGTCTCCCGGAGGGCGTGGCGGCGCGGCCGAGAGATCGAGTTGCTGCACCGGTCGCTGGCGTTCGCCACGCTGATGTTCCCGACCCTAGTGCGGTTGCTCATGGTGATCGCCGCGGCTCCCCGCCCACGGCCCGCGGCATCACGGACTGGATCGCCGACGGCCCGGACTGTCGCCGCGCGGCAGCCGGGCGGTCAGCATGCTGTTCAGCTCTCGCGGGCAGATCCTCAGCACCATCACCGCCTTCAGCCTTGCCGCCGTCGCCGCGTTCGGGATCTCGCTCACCGGCGCGATCCAGGCCGTCTACGAGCGGATCTGGCGGCTTCACGCCGGTGGGGGCACCAGATGTGGCGGCGAGCGGTGGCAGTGGGCGGCGTGACCGCGTATCTCGTCATCGCTGCCTGGAGCGGCGTGCCGTGGCGTCACACACGGCCGCCCAGCCCGTCCCTCGGATCCGCGCGACCCTGATCGGAGGCCTGCTGCAGTTCTGGTGGCTTCCGCACCTCCTGCTCGGCAGGCGGGTACCGTGGCGCGGCCTGCTGCCGGGCGCGGCCTTCACTATGGCCACGCTGGTCGGCTTGCGGTTCTTCTCCTGGCTGGTCTTCGCGCCGCTGCTGGTTTCCAACGCCATCTCGTACGGGACGGTCGGGACCGTCCTGGTGGTCCAGTCCTGGCTGACCGGCGTCGGATTCACGGTACACGGCGGCGCGGTCGCCGGATGGGCGCTACGTGGTGGCCAGGAGGAGTGGGACAGCGGCTCGGCCCGGCGCCGATAGCGCGGCCCGTGGTTGTGGCCGACCGAACCGCGCGGTGCTTCGTTTCCGGATGGGCCGGCCGGAGCTCGGTTACGGCGATCAGCGTGCCGGTGGCGACAGCGTTGAGGACCACCGTGACGTCGTAGAGCGTCCGGTCTGCCGGACTGATCTGGATGAACCTAGGGGTGAACAGCACGCTGATCAGGAACCCGAAGAGGATCTGCGCGTCGGTCTGGGCGACCCTCACCTCCTGGAGTATCTCGCTCCACTTGTGCTCCGCCTTCTCCTCCGATTCTTGCCCCTCGTCGTCGTTGCCTCCCACCGTTCGTCACTTCGCGCTGCCCTCGCCGCCATCCTCATGATCCGGAATCACCCGGGGCCCCTAGGCAACCCCGCCCCCTCCTGGCTACCGGTGTCATGCAATTCGCCCAGTTGTCCTGGGGTGCATGAGCCACACCCGGGTGGCATCCGCGAACAGGGGAGCCGACGAAGGGGAGCGGTCGTGTGGGCCTCAGCCAACTGCGCCGGGCACGGGCAGTATCCTCCGGTGAGGGCAGCCGCGCTGCGGCAGCCGACCGGCCCAGGACGGGACGTGCGGGATGCCTCCACGCGCTACCTCATGTACGGGCCGGTGCCCGCGTTGATCGTGCCGGCCGCGGCGGACTGGGTATTGCACCGCCGCGCCCGCGTCCAGGACACCGCGTTGCGCGAATCGGCGATCCATCTGACGATGATGGCTGGGGTCGGCCTCCCGGCGGTCATCATCCTGCTGTGCAAGGTCGATCCGGCGGAGCTGCTGGTGCTCGCGGTGGGCGCGGGCGCGCACGAGCTGACGGGACTGAGGAACGTGCGCACCGCGCAGGACGCCCACCGTGAGGTGTCGGTGGCCGAGCAGCACGTCCACAGGCTTCCTGGAGGAGGCCCTGCCGCCGACGGCTCGGCCGATCCTCGGCTGCCTGCACCCGACGAGCTGCGGGCACTGCGCGAGGGCATGACGGGCCGCCGACCGTTGAGGCTCCGGCCAACCTGGCGGCGGCCGTCGGTGCCCTCCCGTTGCCTCCCCGGCGTCAGCGCCGCAACCGCCGTGCTCGCCGCCCTGCACGGAGAGGAGTTCCTCCGCTGCCTTCTTGCCCGCAGCCGCGGGCGTGACGGCGAATTGCTTGCCTGCGGATGGACAGACGCGCGACACCGCGTGCGCACCGAAATCCGCCAGACCTCACGAGAGGACGGGGCCATGAGCGCCCGAAAGAAGAACGACACCCCGCAGCCTGACGAAAACACCCCGCAGTCTGACGAGAAGGCACGGGAGCGGTCCGCAGAGGAACGCCACATCGTCGCCCCCACACCGAAGGACGTCCGGGCCAAGGCCGAGGACGACGAGACCCCCGAGCCGCCGCCAGCCGACACCCAGGCACCGTGACCGCCAGCCGGACGGCAGCCTACCCACCGGGCGCAAACCGCTGCCCCGGCCGATGTCGGTCAGGGCAGCAGTGGGGTGCCGCCGGTGGCATTTGAGGATCTCCCGACTTCGCCATCGGCTGGGACCCCGGCTCACCGTCACCTGCGCGTGGTGGCACGAGCAGCCGCTGGATCGGCCCCGCCGCTGCACCGGCGACCGGACTCAGCTGCTGAGCAGCCGGTTGAAGAAGGACCGATACTGCTGGAGTGCCAGCCGCAGGTCTTCGGTCTGCACTTCACCCCCACGGTTCCACTGCTGCTCCAAGCCTCGTTTGTGGCCCGAGAAGGAGGCAGCCAGGCGCTGCATCAGGTCAGCGACCAATGCATCCGCCGAGCGCACCGCGTCCTGGGGATCGTCGACGAACTGGCTCTGGATCTCCTGCCAGCGGGACCTGAGCTCATGCTCGTCCTCCGGGGCGAACAGCGGCTCCTCACCAGCGCCCCGGGTGGGCTCGCTCGGCTGTTCTGCGGTCTCCCGCTCTTTAGGGGTTCCGCGCTCGTCGGCGGTCTCCCGGCTCTCGGGTTCCCCCTTCTCCGCCCGTCCGGCTTCCTCCTCGGCGCCCACATCGGCGAGTCCACCGGTGGCCTCGCCCGGGTACACCGGCCTCTCCTCCGCCGTTTCCGTCTCCTGCCGGTCCTGGCCCACGGGTTCCTTCTCCGTCTCGGGGGAACGGGCCAGATCCTCGGTGGTCAGGCGCTCTTCGTCATTCTTGGTGCTGCCTTCGTACTTCATCTGCTTGATTCGCTTTCATCGTATTGGTGGCCACTAC
>NZ_JBHTTU010000260.1:0-3118 GCF_042794375.1 Kitasatospora sp. NPDC056531
GCCGGACTTCCTCAACCGCCTCGGCAGAGACGATCACGTCGCTCATCAGGTGTTCTTCCTTGATCGGGAGTTACACCGAAGACCGTACAGACCCGGTCAGCGCCTAGCGGGCCGCGAGGCCGTAGCCGCCGACGCCCGCGTACACCGTGTCGGCGACGTGGCGCGGCGCCGAGTCCGTGGTGGTGGTGAGCGGCGGCTCGTTGCCGTTGGCATCGCGCATGTTGAGGGTGGTGGACCCGCCGCCGTCCATGTTGATCGCGTCGACGAGGTTGAGCGACTTCAGCAGCCGGGCGAACTCGCTGCGGGTGGCTCCGTCGGCGAGCGCGGCCGTGCCGCCCTTCTGGCCCTCGATCGTGACCAGGAAGAGGTGGCCGTAGCCGTCGGCGCCGATGGCCGTGCGCCAGGCGCGCTTGTCGGTGTCGGTCGCCGGCTGGTAGACGAGCGAGGCGTCGCGGATCAGGACGTCGCCGCCGGGGCTGGCGTACAACGCCGGGTCGATCGGCCGCTCGACGGCGCCGGCGGGGGCGCGGCCGAACCAGGTGTCGGCCCGGGTGTCACCGAACCGGGTGTCGGTGATGACCGTGTGCTCGGTGACGGACCCGCCCGCGCAGGCGTTGTCCCAGAGCCAGGTGGCCCCGTCGCCGGTGCCCTGGAGGGCGCGGCCGCCGGGCGGCACGTCGTGGCCGCCGCGCGGGGCGTCGGCGACGATCCCGCCGGGGGTGGCGCCGGGGCGGAAGCAGGCGGTGGCGTCGCCCGCCGCGTCGAACAGCACCTCGATGCCCGGGTCGTCGTCGGTGGTGGTGTCCTTCAGGAAGTCCGGCGACGGGGTCTTCGCCCCGAACTCGGGGGTGAACTCGACGATCTCCGACGGGTCGAAGCAGACGCCGTCGACGACCTTCACGTCCTTGTTGGCGGGGTCGGGGTTGCGTATGCAGTGGGCTTCGCGGCCGGGGAGTCGGTTGATGCCGTCGATCCTGCGGCTCACGGTGGGGTTGTCGGAGAGCTGCACGGTGAGCTTGGTGGTGAGCTCGGTGATGTACGGGCGGCCGTTCTGCAGCATCAGGACGGAGCCCGCCGGGCGCACGACGGGCTTCGCGCCGGTGGGGGCGTCGGCAGGGAGCGGGACCAAGCGGCCGCCGGCGGCCTCGCTGAGCAGACGGCCCTTCTTGATCGAGACGCCGCCGAGGTCGCCGAGGAACACGCGGTTGGCCGGGTCCGGGTTCAGGACCACGGCGTCGTCGAAGTAGCCTCCGTTGACGCCCGCGTAGGGGCGGCGGCTGGCCACGCCGGTGGTCTGTTCGAGCATCTCCTGGACGGTCTGGGTGGTGTACATGCCGTCGCCGATCGAGCCGTTGAAGGTGATCGGGGCCCGGCTCGGGTCGATGTCCACCACGTTGACGGTCCAGGTCAGGTCGGCGTCCTGGTAGACGGTGCGGGTGATGCCCGGGAACGGCGTGCTGCGGGCGCCCTGGGCGAGCGTGATGGAGCCCAGCGCGATGTCGGTGTCGGCCGCGCCGGCGAGGCCGCCGCCAGGGGCGGCGAGGACGGACGCCGCGAGACCGAGGATCACGGCGGTTCGGGCGAGTGCGGTGCGCTTCATGTCGGGTCGTCCCTCGGTCAGCAGAAGTCGGTGGCGGGGCGGCCGCCGGAGGCGGTGACCAGGCGGTCGGAGCTGAGCGTGCCGGCGTACGGCGCGGGCACGAAGGTGCTGTCGCCGCTGAGGACGACGAAGGCCCGGTAGGTGGAGCCGTTCGCGGTCCAGGAGCCGGCGAGGCCGGGGTTCGGGTAGAAGCACGCGTGCTTGGCGGTGTGGTTGAAGACGGAGGCGGCGCGGCCGTTCCAGTCGGCGCCGAAGGTGGTGACCTCGTCGTCGGTGAGGGCGGTCATCGCGCCGCGGCCGCTCTCCTCGGCGAACAGGCACAGCTGGCCGGTCGCGCAGCGCTCGTAGCCGGTGAAGCAGCCGGCCTTGGACTTGGCGCCCTTGAACGAGGTGACCTTGCCGTCCAGCCGGGTGCCGAGCTCGGCGAGGTCGGCCTGGCCGCCGGGGCGGACGGCCTGCACGGTGCCGCCGTAGGACGCGTCCGCGTAGAAGCAGGCCCAGTACGACGACTGGTTGTCGACCGAGCGGGCCCGGTCGTTCCAGGTCGCGTCGAGGCCCTGGACCGGGGCGGTGGGGTCGGCGGCCAGCGCGGCGCCCTGGCCGCCGTCCTGGTCGTACAGGCAGAAGCTGCCGGTGGCGCAGGTGCTGGTCCAGCTCGCGGCGGTGGCCCGGGTGCCGGGCAGGAAGGCGACGACGAGTGCCACGAGCGCAAGGCCCAGGACGGTGCGCGGAAGGAATTGCCTCACGGCGGGGATCCCCTTTTGGGTCATGATGGGTCGATCTCGCTCCGACGACCGCATCCATAAGGCGCCGTTCATCATCGGATTGATCGCCGGGAATTGGCCCGGATAACACGGGCTGCCGAGGGCGCATGGAGAGCGTGCGTGAATCGGCGCATGCGGGCCGCTCGGTCCCGTTCCACAAAGCTATCAGCGCCCTCGCCGGGCATCGGCCCGCCAGGGCCCGGCCTGGCTCCTCCTGAGCTGTCTCACCGCTCTGACCTGCTGTTTGAGACGCGCTGGCGCGCCGGAGTTGAGACAACGGAGGGGACGGTTGATGGTCGGTCAGTTCGACGGCTCACCCTCTGCCCGCGCTCCGGGGGTGCACGGAGTTACCTCAGCGCGTGACAAAACCCACACGAAATCAATTCATCTGTCCGGCCCGCGGGTTCCGGTGCTACATATGTCCGGGCCGGTATGGCATTCTGAGGCCATGTGGTTTTGCCTCGTATTTGGCAGGCATTGAACGGCCCACTAAAGAGTGAACAGGATCGGGATCGCCCGGGTGCGGTCGTAGTAGCCGTCGCCGAGGTGGTGGCCTTGCCAGTGGCGGCGGGTCATCTCGGTGAGCCCCGACCCTACTCAGGGCCTCCGGGAGCTGACGCCGAATCTCCGGGCCGATGTCTTTCGGATCGGCCAGCCCAGGGCGGTTTCAACTGATCGTCGCAACACCTCGATCCAGGAGGATGTTGTGGCTCAGGGAAGGGCGCGTGCAGCGCTGAAGGCGGGTCGTCCGCCC
>NZ_JBHTTU010000261.1:0-3108 GCF_042794375.1 Kitasatospora sp. NPDC056531
CGACACACCCCCACCCAAGCGAACTTCCATCCCCGAGAAGGCAGTCATGCCATCCATTCACCCGAACGTGTCACGTGCGGAGGATGGGGCTAGCCCCCGGCGGTCACCGAGCGCAGGCGAACCGCTACGACCGTTCCGGAGGACCTCAACCGAGGGACGATTTATGAAACCGCCGCAGGTCACAGGCCTGCGGCGGGGACGGACGGGCCGGTCAGATCTGCCGGTCCGGGTCGGAGAAGGTCAGCCCGCCAGCCGCGAGCGGACGCCGGGCCGGGGAGGGAACGGCCACGGTCTCGCCGGGCGGCTGGCGGAAGTCGGCACCCTGCTCGACCGGCAGCAGCCGGCGCCCGCCGGACCGGGCGGGCACGGGGGCGTCGACGGCGGACTCGGAGAAGCGCAGGGAGAGCCTGCGGCGGTCAGTCATGATCACCAGTCTCGCAGCCCGGACCGGGCCGGGTAGGCCAAAGCGCTATCACCGGTGGTAGCGCTCTGGCCCTGACCACCAGGGCCAAACCGAGGCTGGCCGCTGTTTCAGGTCTACAGAACAGAGCGGTCAAGCCAGTGCTACCGCGCTCCGTCCGCGATGGGCGGTGTACCGTTCGCGTCGCTGCTTGGTGAACGCGGCCGGCTCCACGGCCTTGATCTCGGGAACGGCGGTCGCCGGCGAAGCGACGGCGCCGCCGGTCAGAAGCGGGTGGAGCTGGTAGCGGCCGCCCTCGATCTGCCAGGCAAGGCCGGTCTCCCGCAGTTGCTGTGGACTCATGGTCCATCTTGGGGGACACCACAATCACGAAAATGGACCAGGAGTCCATCCGTCACTGAGCAGTGCAACCCTCTTCACGTACATGTGAGGTGATCCCAGGATCACGCCACACGCACGCCTGCTCGCAGAGGCCCAGTCCTACCGGCGGGAACGGGTCGTGCGCATCTCGGCGATGCCCCGGTCGGCCGTCACGATCAGTCCGCCCGCAGGATGCGGGAGACGTAGATCCGCGGCGGATCCGCCTCCTCGTTCACCACGTATTCCACCAGCCCCAGGTCACGGCGCAGCGGTGCCGAGTGCATGCCGGGGCGCCCGGGCACCGGCATGCACAGGTGGGGGAAGGGGTTCTCGCGGAGGTCGACGAGGAAGGCGACGACGGCGGAGAACACGTCGGCTGGTGTGGACGGGTCGCCGAGGAACTCCTCGACGACTGGGGAGAGGGTGACCGGGTCGTGCTCGTCGTCCGGGAAGTCGCTGATGTCGCTCACAGGGTCCCGAGACGGCGCAGGACCGCGGATGCGGAGGTGCCGGGGGCGGTGCCGGCCTGGACGGCGGCGTGGATCCGGTCGCCTTCCGGGTCGCGGTACAGCTCCGCCCGCAGCCACCACCGTTTCAACACGCCGCTGATCGTCTCGACGTCGGCCTCACCCATCTCTCGGTAGAACTCCATCCGCTGCGCCGGCGGCAACGCCGCAGCGACGCCGTCCTGGGTGCGGGCGATGGGCCGACGGCTGTCGTGGTGGCCGTGCAGGGGCGCTGCGCTCACCGTTCCTCCGGAAGCTCTCGTGCGGGCGGGGGCGGTACCAGTGTCCTCCCCCGACGTGCCGGGACGGTACCCGGGTTATCGCCGCGCGGGTCCGGCACGGCGGCCGCTTTGGGAAGGACACCGGACGGCGGAGGAAGCGCTGGCTGCGGTTGGCCACGACCGCAGCCAGCCGGCACCTCGGCGGCCGCCCCCTACTCCCGGCGGAGTCGGATGCCGCCTAGCGTCGTCGCTCAGTTGCCTCGCGGACCTTGTTCATCCGGGGTGATGGGCGGTGCGTTCAGCTGGCGGCAAGCGGCGCTCTGGGAGGCTTTGTTGCCCTCCCAGAACCGGCGAGGGTTGAGCTGGTAGGTGCCGCTGCGTGGGCCGGTCTTGAGGAGGATGTTGAGTCCGACCAGGCGTGCCAGGGCGACCTTGACGGTCGTGGTGCTGGCGAAGATGTCAGGCGCCACAACGTCGGGCGCAACCCGTATTGGGCGTCTGCGCTCCGCCGCGCTCGCGGATCCAGTCGATCGTGGCCCACTCGCCGCCGGTGAGAGCCAGCGCGTAGAGCGGAGGCCCGGCGTCCCGATACCGCCCCGCCCGGTCCTCGTACCCTGGCTCGGGCTCGTACGCGTCAACTGCCGTCGTGACTTCAGTGACGGGGTCCTGGTCGCCGAAGTCGAACCATTCCCCGTGGATCCGGTAGCTGCCGAACTCCTTGTGGAGGTGTCGCTCCAACCTGGGACCGCCGGGGAAAGTCGCCGCGAGCAGCAGCGCTACAGGCGATCCGGCTTGGAGGGCCGTCAACCGGCCTTCCGGGTCGGTGCTACGTCCGATCTTCACCGTCCGACTGCTTGCGGTGGTGATCAGGTAGACGAACTCCGCTGTCGACTGCACCAGCCCCCACCCACCCTACGGTCCGACTATCTGCCGTGCACCGTAGCTCCAGGGTCCGACAGAACCCCAGACGGTCAGCCGACCGCGCGCAGGCGGGAGCGGCCTGCTTTGGGCGGGGCGGCCTGGTAGTCGGGGATGAGAATGGGGGGACGCCTTCGCGGGCGGCGCGGGCCATGGCGGCCTGCATCTCGAGTTCGGAGCTGTAGCCGGCGATGGCTGGGTGGAGGCGGTAGCGGTAGCCCTTGCGCAGGACCAGGCCGCGCTCGACGAGGAGAGTCATCCCGCGGCTGACAACCGAGGGGAGGATCTGGAGTTCTTCGGCGATGTCCTGCTGGGTGATCGGGACAACGCCTCCAGGGTTTTGCCGCTCGACCACCCGGGCGTAGGCCTCACTGGCCGGGGTCAGGTTCTGCCCGCCGATCGGTGTGGCCAGGGAGGCCATGGCCTGCTCGTCGGTGCGGTGGTCGGCGTCTTCCTTGGCAGTGAGGGCCTCGTCGCCGGCACACGCGATTCCACCGGTGCGATGACCAGGTGATATCTGTGTGTCGTGCATCCGATGATCATCCGGTCCACCCGGCGTGCCCTGCCCGCCCTCGTCACCGCCGTCCTGCTAGTGCCGCATCAGGCAACGTTCGCCCTGTCGGAGGTCCTGCCTGTCGATGGCTTTGGCCGCTGGCGATAATCGTCCGATGAGTGCCATCGA
>NZ_JBHTTU010000262.1:0-3080 GCF_042794375.1 Kitasatospora sp. NPDC056531
GTCCCCGCCGCCGGCGCGGTGCCGTCGACCAGATAGGCGTTGACCGCCTCGCGGATGCAGGCGCTGCGGTCGTACGCGACGTGTCCCTCGCCCTCGCGGGTGAGCAGGACGGCGTTGCCGAGTTCGCCGGTGAGCTTCTCGGACCAGGCGTACGGGGTGGCCGGGTCGCCGGTGGAGCCGACGACCACGATCGGGGTGGTGGCGGTGGACTTGATGGCGTGCGGCTTCTCGGTGGAGCGGAAGGGCCAGACACGGCAGTCCGGGTCGAACAGGGCTGCCATCGGGTCGTGCTTGCTGACCAGCGGGGCCTTGGCGGCGAGGTCGCTGAGGGCGGCCTGCAGCTGGTCGCCGGACGGGACGTCGGTGGCGCCGTCGGCGCAGTGGATGGCGGTGTAGGCGTCCGCCGAGGACTCGTAACGGCCGTCCTTGTCACGGCCGTTGTAGCCGTCCGCGAGGGCGAGCAGGTCGTCGGCCTGACCACGGACCATGGCCCAGCC
The DNA here is from genome assembly GCF_042794375.1 of Kitasatospora sp. NPDC056531. NCBI lineage: Bacteria > Bacillati > Actinomycetota > Actinomycetes > Kitasatosporales > Streptomycetaceae > Kitasatospora > Kitasatospora sp. NPDC056531. Next base: position 498 of record NZ_JBHTTU010000262.1, read on the forward strand.
GAGGGCGTTGCGCAGGCCGCTCCAGGCCTGCTCGCCGCCGTAGAGGCGGCTGATCACGCCGGTCCAGGCGGCGGTGGCGGTGAGGGTGCGGCCCTTGCTGCTCTTGAGCGGCTTGTCCTTGAGCCCGTCGAGGAAGCCGGCGAGCTTCTGCACCGCCTGGTCGGGGTCCTTGCCGAGCGGGCACGGGTTCTTGGCGGCGCAGTCGGCGGCGAAGGCCTTCAGCGAGCGCTCGAAGCCGGCCTGCTGCTCGATGTTGTGCTGGATCAGGGAGGTGGAGGGCGAGGTGGCGCCGTCCAGGACGAGCCGGCCGGCCCGGTCCGGGAACTCCTCGGCGTAGAGCGAGCCGAGGTAGGTGCCGTAGGACATGCCGAGGTAGCTGAGCTTCTGGTCGCCGAGGGCGGCGCGCAGGACGTCCATGTCGCGGGCGGTGTTGCGGGTGCTGACGAAGGGCAGTACCCGGGCGTACTTGGCCTGGCAGGCGTCGGCGAGCTGCTTTCCGTGGTCGGGGCCGGGCTCGTCGGTGTTGAGCCAGTCGTCCCGGGTCTTGTCGTCCAGGCACTTGAGCGGGCTGGTGCCGGCGACGCCGCGCGGGTCGAAGCCGACGATGTCGTAGCGGTCGTGCAGCGGGCCGTCGAAGCGCTTCGGGCCGCCCTTGACCATCTCGACGCCGGAGCCACCCGGGCCACCCGGGTTGAGGACCAGCGAGCCGATCCGCTGGTCCGGCTTGACCGCCGGGTTGCGGACCACGGCGACGTCCAGGGTGCCGGTGCCCGGGGCGGTGTAGTCGAGCGGGACCTTGAGGGTCGAGCACTGCAGCGCCGAGGTGGCGGCCTGCTCGTCGCCGGCCGGGGCGTCCTTGTCCTGGCACGGCGCCCAGGCCAGCTGCTGGCCGTAGAAGGCCTTGAGGGCCGGGTCGTCGGCGCCGGTGGGCTTGACCGTCGGGGTCGGGGTCGGCGTGGCGGTCGCCGTCGCGGAGGCCGAAGGGGTCGCCGGGACCGACGCCGACGCGGAGGTCGAGGAGGAGGCACCACTGGTGCAGCCGGCCAGTAGGGCGACGGCGGTGGCGGCGGAGACGGCGACGGGCAGGGCGCGCCACGAGGTCCGGATGATCATCGAATGCACCGCACACAAATATCACTAGCCAGTCACACTAGTCACATGGGTAGTCCGTATCCACCCGAGCGCCCGTCCGGAACCGGCCCCGAACGCCCGGTCAGTCCCCACCTCGACCACCCGGCCAGGACCCGCCGGCACCTGCCCGAACGAGCCCGCCGCACCCGATTCCGCCGCCCGTCGAACGGTGCCATGCTGACGCCATGACAGATCGCATCGATACCGCTCCCGCCCGTGACTCGGCACAAGCCGGGAGCCGGCGGCGGGAGTTGGCGGCGGCGACGGTGGGGTCCGTGGTCGAGTCCTTCGACTGGAACATCTACGCCGTGCTCGCGCCGTACTTCGCCGCCGACCTCTTCGGCCACGGCAAGGGCGGCGTCAACGGGGTCCTCGGCGCGTACGCCACCTTCGCGGTGGGCTTCGGGGCCCGGCCGGTCGGCTCCTACCTGATCGGGCGGCTCAGCGACACCCGGGGACGGCGGTTCGCGCTCAGCCTCGGCATGGCGGTGATCGCCGCCGCCAGCCTGGGCATCGCCGCGCTGCCCGGGCAGCGGACGATCGGCGCCTGGGCGGCGGTGCTGGCGGTCGCCGCACGGGTGGTGCAGGGGCTCGCGTTCGGCGGCGAGGCGCCCAGCGTCGCCGCGTACGTCACCGAGACCGCCCCGCCGCGGCACCGCTTCGCGTTCAGCTCGGTGTCCTACGGCGGGATCATCCTCGGCTCGCTGCTCTCCTTCGGCGTGCTCACCCTGCTGATCCACACCATCGGCAAGTCCGGTCTGGAGAGCGGCGGTTGGCGCTGGGGCTTCGTGGTCGCCGCACTGCTCGGCCTGGGCGCGGTGTGGGTGCGGCGGGCGGCGCCGGAGAGCGCCGAGTTCCACCGCGCCCGCGCGCGGGCCGAGGCGGGCGGGCGCCCGCCGTTCCTGCGGATGCTCGGTGAGCACCGCTGGGCGGTGCTCACCGTCTTCCTCAACACCCTCGGCGGCACGGTCGGTTACTACTTCGCCCTGGTCTACCTGCCGCAGTACGCCGCCGCCTACCACGTGATCGACAAGGAGCAGGCGGCCTCCTTCATGACCGTGGTGCTGGGCGTGGTGCTGGTCACCATGCTGCTCACCGGCGCGGCCGCGGACCGCTTCGGCCTGCTGCCGGTGGCCCGGCTCGGCTTCTGGCTGCCGATCCCGCTGGTCGGGATCCTGCTGGCCGGGCTGCGCGCGGGCTGGCTGCCGTTCCAGGTCGTGGCCGTGCTGCTGGGGATGCTGGTGGCGACGGTGCTCGGCACGCTCAACGTCTTCACCGGCCTGCTGTTCCCGACCGAGGTCAGGGCGGTCGGACTCGGTGTCGTCAACGCGGCCACCATCGCCGCGTTCGGCGGCACCTTCCCGCTGCTCGCCGAGTGGCTGGGCCACCACAACGGGCTCGGCGTGATCCCCGGCTACGTCACGGTCTGCACGGCGGGACCGGCGTTGGCCG
>NZ_JBHTTU010000263.1:0-3070 GCF_042794375.1 Kitasatospora sp. NPDC056531
GTTCGGTGCCCAGGGCCAGGCCCTGCGAGGTCTCGTCCAGCGAGAGCAGGCAGATCACCCGCTCGTCCGCCTCCGTCCCCACCCCCACCGCTGCGCCGGACGAACGCCCGCTCGCTCCCGGCGAGTTGCGGCGCTTCGGCCCCGGCGTCCCGCCGCGGGCCGCCGCCGCGTGGCACGGCGAGGCGGCGGCGGAGCCGAAGCCGCGGCCCCGCCGGGTGCGCAGGTGGCTGGTGCCGGTGGCCGTGCTCCTCGCGGTCCTCGCGCTGCTGTTCTGGCGCTTCCACACGACAGTCCTGGCGGTCACCGCCGTCGGCGTGACCACCGACCCGGCGGGCCCGGGCTGCGGGGGCACCGCCGTCGTCACGGCCTCGGTGGAGACCAACGGCGGTGCCGGCAGCATCCGTTACCGCTGGGTGCGCAGCGACGGCACGACCTCGGACGAGATCGTGCAGGACGTCCGCTCCGGCACGCACCACACCGACCTGATCCTGCGCTGGACGTTCGACGGCCACGGCTCCCTCCAGGCCACCGCCACCCTGGAGATCATCGCGCCCGCCGCCCGGACCGCGACCGCCACCTTCCCCTACCACTGCTCCTAGTAGGGCTTGGTCAGGTGAGCATCGGGGTGGGACGCCGTACCTCAGAGCACGCCCACCAGCACGATGACCAGGGCGGGCAGTGCGATGAAGACGGTGCCGAGGTGGAGACGCCCCGCCAGTTTCCGCACCGTGGTCGGGGTGGTCAGTACAGGGCGTCGCCCATGGGGGAGTCGTCGCCCGTGACGTACGGGCGGATCGATGCCAGGTACTGCGCACGGCTGACGCGCCCGTCTCCGTCGTCGTCCAGTGCGTCGAAGGCCGTGTCGGCGTTGTCGGCCCGGTTCCCCGGTGCCTGGCGCAGCATGGTGAACCGCGTCCGGCCGGGGCGGGAGCCCGCGGTCACTGGCCCTGGCCGGCGCTTCCCATCGGGCCGATCTTCACCGGGGATCCGCTGCCGTCCGTGACGGGCAGCGAGCCGGCGCCGGGCCAGGGCAAGGTGACCGATTGGGTCTCGTCCGGCGGGGTCACCACCAGACCGGTGATCCGGACGCCGGAGCCGCCCGAGGTGTTGGCCGGGTAACTGATGCCGAAGTAGGTCGACTTGCCGTTCGCCACGACGCCCGCGACGGCCGGCTCGCCGGAGCGCTTCGCGGACAGCGTGCCCGCGGAGGTCTTCAGGTCGACGCCCGCGTATCCGGAGAGCGTGCAGTCCTTGCCGCTGTGGTTCTTCAGCTCGACCACGACGGTGTTGTCGGCGTCGCCGGTGATGGTGCGGTCCGCGGCGGTGACGGTCAGGTCCGCGGTCCGGCACTTGGCGGGCTTCCCGGCCCCGGTGGAGCCGGTCGGTGCGGCGGTGGGCGGCGTGCCGTTCTTCCCCGCTCCGCTCGAAGCCGGTCCGCCGGCGGCCGGACCGCCGCTGGGGGAGGCGCCGGTGGACGCGGTCGGGGCGCCTTGTGCGGTGCCCGTCTCGTCGTCCTGGCAGGCGGTGAGCGAGAGGGCGGCGGCGACGGCCAGGGCGGCGAAGGCGAGCTTGCGGACGCGCACGGTGTTTTCCTCCGGGTGGGGCGGCGGTGCCTGGTGCTCGGTGCGAGCGGGTTTCCGAAGACCGGGACCGCCCTCCCGGACGAACCGTTCCGCCCGGGCCGCCCCCAGGACAGTGCTGTGACATGTACGGCCGGAAACCACCCGCGCCGTCGCCCGCCGTGCCGCGCCGCACCCCGCCGCCGACCTGCCCGGACGCCGGTTCACAGCGCCGCCGCGCACCGCCGACGCCGTCGCCGACGGCCGGTACAGACCCGTGACCCGGACGGCCTTGACGGTCGTCCTGGTCGATCCCGCGCACACGTCGCAGACCTGCCACGCCTGCAAGCACGTGGACCCGAAGAACCGGGGTGGAGGGCGATGTCGTGGAGGTAGTTGTGGACTGGCCGTTGACCAGTGCGCGGCTGGAGGGACCACGCGGTGTCAGTGGATCTGGACTGGACGATTCTGCGGCCGACGCAGTTCGCTTCGAACGCCCTGTGGTGGGCGGCGTCCATCCGCGAGCACCAACCGGTGCGCGTGCCGTATGCGGACGCCGGGCTCCCCACCATCAACCCCGCGGACATCACGTCGGTGGCGAGGGTCGCACTGACCGAGCCCGGTCACCAGGGACAGACGTATGCGCTGACCGGTCCGGAACGGGTGACAGCTCGGCAGCAGGTGGAGGCCATCGCGGCGGTCCTGGAGCGGGAGGTGCCGTTCGCAGAGATCAGTCGGGAGGAGGCCCACCGTCACATGGCCGCGTTCTTGGGAGATGAGGTCGCGGACGCGGTGCTGGACCTGACGGGCGGGGACGTCAACGACGAACTGCTGACGGTGCGCGACACGGTTTCACGAGTGACCGGCTTCCCGGCGAGGCCGTTCAGCCAGTGGGTTTCGGAGAATGTCGCCGCCTTCCGCTGAGCCGCCCGGACCTGAGTACGTTCATGCGTACTCGGTTGGGCTTTCGGCCTCTGCCGGGCTGGTCGATGCGGGTGACGTTGCCGCTGCCGGCTATGCCTTCTCCGGCGCGTCGTCGGCGGGCCTGTGGCCTTGGGTGCAGAGCCAGCGCCGGATTGCCTCCGTGTGGCGGACGGCGGTTGCGTGCAGGGCTGGACCGGTCCCCGCGGCGGCGGCCTCGCGACCGATTCGGGCGGCGTCCTGCTCGGCGGCCTCGACGACGGCGCTCGCGACCCAGTCGTCGACGACACCTTCGTTCTTCCACCGGGCGAGCCGGTTGCGCGCGGCGCGGTATGCGGCCTGGGCCTCGGCCGCCTTCGTCTGTTGAGCGGCCCGCTCCCAGTACCGCGTGCGGTTGGTGAGATATGCGTCGATGGCGCTGCGGGCCATGGCGCCGTCCCGTTCGGCATCGTGCTGAGCGCTCGTCATGCGGGAAGGATAAGAGAGCGCCGACGAGTCGGCCCGCTGCCCGACCACGAGTACCGGGAGCCGTGCGGCGGCCCGCCGGACGGTCTCCTCCTCGACACTCACCCATGGCGGGGTCCACCCGC
>NZ_JBHTTU010000264.1:0-2972 GCF_042794375.1 Kitasatospora sp. NPDC056531
GACACACCCCCACCCAAGCGAACTTCCATCCCCGAGAAGGCAGTCATGCCATCCATTCACCCGAACGTGTCACGTGCGGAGGATGGGGCTAGCTGTCCGTCGGAACGGCCGCATCCGAATTGACCGGCCGCATTCCGTCCGGCGAAGCGAACGGGCCGCCCCGGACGGCGGATTCACCGGCCCTACCCGGGCCATCCGCCCGTTCCTTCGCCGCGGTTTCGGCCACCGTGGCGCGCGGGGCCGTCTTGCCGGACTGGACCGGGGGCTCTTCCATGGCCGTATGGGCCGATCTGAACTCGTTCTCCTGACCGACCACAGTTCGACCGAAGGAAGCCGCGACGTCCTCGCCACCGCCGTACGGACATTGACCGGCCGCGCGCCCGTCCAGCTCGACGCCCGGCACTTCATGGACGGCGGCAGCGGCCGGATCGACGCCGACGGCCCGGGCGGGCTCCGGCTCACGGCGGACGGACGGACCGTCACCGCCGAGGCGGTGGTCGTCTACGAGATCCCGCCGCACCGGCGCCGCGTCTTCGCCGACTGCCAGCGGCGGCTGCGCGCGTACGGCGCCCGCTCGCTCGGCACCGACCCCGAGGCGTGGCGGGCGGCCACCGAGAAGGACCGCACCGTCGCCCGCTTCGCCCGGGACGGCGTGCCGCAGATGCCCAGCGTGGTGCTCTCCCGGCCGAGCCCGGAGGCCGCCGCCGAGGCGTTCGAGCGGCTCGGCGGTGACGTCTGGGCCCGGCCCTGCGTGGGAATGGGCGGTGAGGACGTCTTCCATGTCACCACCCCGGCCCAACTCGTCGCCGCGGCACAGTACTACGCGGCGGCCGGGACGGACTGGCTGATCGCCCGCGACGCCCGGAACTTCCTGCCGGACGGCCGCCGCCACCAGTACCGCGTGGTGGTGCTGCACGGTCGGGTGGTCCGGGTGGCCGAGCACGTCCAGGCGGACCCGGACGAGCCTTGCAACGAGTGTCGCGGCGCGATCTCCAGCTTGTTGGAGGTTGATGAACTACCCGACGGACTGGCAAAGTTGGCGATCGACGCGGCGGACTCGCTCGGCCTGGAGCTGGCGGGCGTCGACCTCGCCGCCGAGAGTGGCGGGGTGGTCTTCGAGGTCAACGTCCACCCGGCCTTCGGGCAGCGCGCCCTGGAGCAGGTCGCGCTGCCGTACGTCGCCGCGCACCTCACCCCGTGAGCGGCAGCGGCTCCGCGGCCGCCAGCCTCGCGGCCGCCAGCCTCGCGGCCGTCAGCTCCGCAGCACGGCGGCCAGCACCGACGGGCGGAAGAACAGCGAGGGCGGTGCCACCAGGGAGAGCACCTCGTGGAAGGCCGCGGTGACCTCCGGGTTGCGGGTCGCGCCGGCCAGCACCCGGTCCAGGAAGCGGTGCTGGATCCTGATCAGGGCCCCGGAGGGCCCGCCGGTGGTGGCGGCGAAGCGGACGTCCTCGGCGCAGGACATCATCCACGCGTTCTTGGACACCGCCGCGATCTCCCGCTGCGCGTCGCGCGCGGTGGCGTGGCCGATGCCGCCGTGCCGCAGCGCGGTGCGGCGCAGCGCCTGCGCGCAGAACAGCGAGACCGTGACCCCCTGGCCGTACACCGGGTTGAAGGTGCTCGCGGCGTCGCCGACCACCACCAGGCCCTCCGGGCCGCCGCGCTCGTAGTGGCGCCGTACGCCCGGGCCGGGCAGGAAGCCGCGCACCTCGCCCGCCGGTTCGGCGTCCCGCAGCGCGTCGCGCAGGCCCGGGTCGCGGAGTTGGGCCAGGTGCTTGGTGAAGCCCTCCTCGCCGGGCTCGGGTTCGGCGCCGCGCATCCCGGCCAGGCTGACGATCCAGCGGTCGCCCTCGACCGGCAGCAGCACGCCCATCCGCGGCTTGTCCGGCGCCTTGGTCTGCAGGTAGATCGCCTGGTAGCCGAGGTCGACCCCGGGCGGGCGGTGGAACAGCCGGGAGGAGTACGCCACGCCGGCGTCCACCCGCTCCTCGGGCACCGGGCGGCAGCCCAGTTCGGCGAGCCACTTCGGCACCGAGGTCGAGCGGCCGGATGCGTCGACCACCAACTCGGCAGGGATGTCCCGGACTTCACCGCGACCAGAGCTCTGCTCCTCGTCGCGCTCCGAGCCTCGCTCCGAGCCGCGTTCGCGGACCCTCACCCCGGTCACCGCCCCTGCCGAGCCCAGCAGCCCGACCACGTCGGTGCCCTCCAGGAACTCGATCGAGGGCTCGGTACGGACCCGGTCCAGGACCAGCTTGTCCAGCACCGGCCGGGTGCAGGAGAGGAAGCCCAACTGGGCGGGGTAGTCGGCCATCCACCCGGCCGAGCTGAGCCACCTCAGATCGCCCGAGACGGCGACCCGGTGCGCGCCCGCGGCCGACAGCTCCTGCTTGATGCCGGGCATCATCTCCTCCAGCGCCCGGTGCCCCGCCTCCAGCACCAGGTGGGCGTGCCGCCCCTGTGGCACCCCGGCCCGGAACGTCGGTTCGTCCGGGTAGCGGTCCCGCTCCACCACGACGATCCGCTCGGCGCTGCCCCGTAGCGCCCAGGCCGCCACCACCCCGGCCAGACCGCCGCCGATCACCACCGCAGTGCCCCGCCCGGGGGCCGTCTCCGAAGAACTCATGACACGTAGCGTAGTGGTGTCCGAGGTGGTCCGTAGCCGCTTCACCTGGACGAACGTGGCGCCCCGGTCGGCCCGTTGAGGCCGCATCGGGCCGGCGGGAGCCGTCGAGCGCGGTGGTGCGGGCCGAAGTCGGCCCCGCCTCCGGTCGTCGCGCGGGCTTCGCCGGTTGGACTCACGGGTGTGCCGGGTGCGTCAGGGATTCGTCAGGGCGCCGGTGCTGCGCTTGCCCCGGCGGGCCGGGGTGGGTTTGATGAGCCGCATGAACCGCCTGGTACGCCATCATGACCGCCCGCCGCATAAGCGGCCGCCGGTTCGCGCTGCCGTGGCCGTCATCGCCGTGCGCTGA
>NZ_JBHTTU010000265.1:0-2965 GCF_042794375.1 Kitasatospora sp. NPDC056531
GCACCGCGCCAAGCACCACGACGTCGGCAAGACCGTGAAACGCGCTGAGTCGATCAAGGACCACCAAGCGCAGCGAGGTTAAACGCCAAGCTGAGATGAAGGGCGGTAACGGTGCGGTGTTCGACTCGGCGGCTGCATCTGTCGCGGTCTACAGCGACCACGCCGACGACTACGCGCTCACCCACGCCCCCAAAATGGCCGGCCAGGTCGAGCGGTTCGCCGACTCGCTGCCGGTTCCCTCGCTGATCCTGGACGCCGGTTGCGGCCCCGGCCGCGACCTCGCGCGGTTCACCGCCCGTGGTCACAGCGCCCGAGGCGTCGACCTCAACCCCGTGTTCGTCGCGATGGCCAACGCCCACGCGCCCACCTCGCAGGGTGACCTGCGTGACGTCGGATCTCAATTCCCTGCTGGGACGGTCGACGGGATCTGGGCCTGCGCATCGCTGGTGCACCTTCGCGAGTCGGAGACTGTGGACGTGCTCGGCCAGTTCGCCGGGCTGCTGCGCCCCGGCGGTAAGCTGTACGCGTGCGTCAGGTCCGTAGGTCGCACCGGATGGCTTGATGAGCCCGACGGACGCCGCTGGTACACGGTGTGGGATGCCGGTGCGTTCGCGGTCGCGGTCGCGGACGCCGGCTTCGAGGTCGACCACATCGGCCAGGGCCCGTTCGTGGAGGTGTGGGCCACTCGATGGGGCGCGGGTGATCACCGAGCGGTCACGGCGGCCCCGGTCACGCCACACCGGTGCCGTCCCTGAGGCAGTGCGGGACAGCCCTTAGGCGTAGCGGTCGAAGAGGGCTTGCAGGTAGTCCTCCAGGCGGCCGGTCAGGATCTCGGGGGTCAGGTCGGTGCGGCCGAGCCGGCGCCAGGGTGCGGCGACCTTGTGTGCGTCGGGGGCGAAGGCGAGGGTGTCCAGCAGGCGCCAGTACAGGTGGTCGGGGCCGTGTGCGGCGAGTTGTCCGCCCGCGTGTTCGTAGGCGTCGGCGAAGGCCATGCCCGCCGGGGCGCCGTGCAGCAGGGCCAGGGCGGTGGAGCAGTGGGCCACGTCCAGGTCAGCCGGGCCCCAGGAGGTCTCCACCCAGTCGACCACCGCGCTGACCGCCAACTCCTCTCCGGTGCCGGTGAACAGTACGTTGCCGGGGTGGAAGTCGCGGTGCAGGAAGCAGGAGCGGTGTGCGGGCGCGTCGCGGCGGATCACGTCCACCGCCCGCCCCCACAGGGCGTCTTGGCCGGTGGTGGCGGGTACCTGGACCCGTTCCGGGGCCGTCCAGGCCTGCCAGGCGCGCTCACGTCCCGTCTCCGGCACCTCGAGGGCGTGCACGGCGGCCAGCTGCCCGGCCAGCAGCGCGATGCGCCGGCGCACGTCCCCGTCGTGCCCGATCCGCACCCCGCCCGGCAGATGGGTCATCACCAGCGACGGATCGTCGCACCAGGCCCCCTGCGCGTCCACGGCCCGCAATGCGGGTGCCGGTACGGCGCTGTCTTCCAGCAGGCGCAGCACCCGTGCTTCCCGGGCCAGCAGGCCGGGCGCGTGGCGGCGGTAGAACGGCTTGACGAAAGAACGCAGCACCAGCGCGTACGGGGTGCCGGCGCCCTCGATGTCCAGACGGCGCATCCGCGAGGTCCAGCCGCCCTTCAGGGGCGTCACCCGCGCGATCCGCTCGCCGGGCGCGAGCACGCCCTCCACCCACCGGCGTGTGCCGGCCCACCCCTGGACGTCGTCCTCGATCACGCACGGCAGCCTACGCCCCGCCCCGACCGGCCCACCCAGGGCTCCCGCGACGGCCCGTCCGCGGCCCTTCGGTGGCGAACCTGACGAACGGTCAAGTCCGTGTAAGGCGCGCCGGATGCTTGTTGTTCCGGTGTGGACCGATGTTTGACACGGGACTCGGCCGGGGTTTGGGTGGGGACCTGGACCATGCCCGCGCGGTGCATCCGAAGGGGAGGCTGTCATGCCCGGGAAAGTCGCCTTCGAGACCACCGACGCACCGGAGGTCCTGACCGTGCGCGAGGTGCCCCTGCCCCGGCCCGGTCCCGGTGAACTGCGGATCAAGGTCGAGGTGCTGGGTCTCAACCGCGCCGAGGCCCTCTACCGTGCCGGCACGTACCTGCAGACGCCGAAGCTGCCGGCCACCCCCGGCTACGAGGCCGCCGGCACCGTGGACGCCGTCGGCGAGGGCGTCGCCGCCTTCCGTGTCGGTGACCGGGTCGACTCCGTCCCCGCTTTCTCCCAGCACGACTACGGCGTCTACGGCACCCACGCCCTGGTCCCGGCGCGCGCTGTCGTTCACCGGCCTGTGCGGCTTAGCGCTGTTCAGGGTGCCGCTGTCTGGATGCCTTATCTGATCGCTTATGGTGCCCTTGCCGAGGACGGTCATCTGCGTCCCGGTGATCATGTGTTGCTGACTGCGGCGGCTTCGAGTGTGGCTCTGGCGGCGATTCGTATCGCCCGGCGTATCGGCGCTGTACCGATCGCCACTACCCGTACTCCGGCCAAGGGGCGGCAGCTTCTGGATGCCGGTGCCGCCCATGTGGTCGTCACCGGTGAGGAGGACCTGCTCGCCCGTGTCCTGGACATCACCGGGGGTGAGGGTGTGCGCACCGTTTTCGACGCGGTCGCCGGCCCCGGGGTGAACACCCTGGCCCGGGCGATCGCCCCCAGCGGGCGCCTGATCGTCTACGGCCGCCTCGACCCCACCGACACCCCTATGCCCGGCCAGGCGACCTTCGCCCCGATCACCAGCCGCTTCCACCGGATCCACGAGGTCAGCCGCGACGCGGAACGGCTGCGCCGCGCCCACGCGTTCATCACCGCCGGTCTCGCGGACGCCACCTTCATCCCTGTTGTCGACCGTGTCTTCGAGGGTCTCGACACCATCGCCGAGGCCCATCGTTACCTGGAGGCCGATACCCAGGTCGGCAAGACCGTCGCCACCGTCACGGACTGATCCGGGTCCTGCCCGGCCG
>NZ_JBHTTU010000266.1:0-2933 GCF_042794375.1 Kitasatospora sp. NPDC056531
GCCGCCACCAACACACACGCATCCCCCAGCGAGAACACCCCCGCCACATGCGCGGCCGCGACCTCACCCACCGAATGCCCGGCCAGGAACGCCGGAGCCACGCCCCAGCTCTCCAGAAGCCGGAACAGCGCCACCTCCAACGCGAACAGACCCGCCTGCGTGAACACCGTCCGATCCAACAGACCAGACCCGTCACCGGCAGCGAACATCACCTCACGCACACCCGCGACACCCACAGCCGCCAGATCATCCGCCAGCTGCGCATCCAGCCCAGCACACACCTCATCCAACGCCGCCGCGAACACCGGATAGACGTCGTAGAGTTCCCGGCCCATACCCGCACGCTGCGAGCCCTGACCCGAGAACAACACCGCCAGACGCCGCGAACCCGCAACACCCGCAAGGCCCGAACCCGACGCCAGCCCCGACAGCCCGGCCAAAGCCTCCGCCCGGTCACGCGCCACGACCACACCACGGTGCTCCAACACCGCACGCGACGACACCAACGAGAACCCGACAGACACCAACGACAGGTCCGGACGGTCACCGGCAAACGCCACCAGACGCTCGGCCTGCTCCCGCAGCGCGCCCTCAGTCTTCCCCGACAGCACCCACGGCACCACCGGCAGCGAAGACTCCGCCGGCTCCTCGGCCGAATCCTCCACCGGAGCCTGCTCCAGGATCGTGTGCGCATTCGTCCCGCTGATACCGAACGACGACACCGCCGCACGACGCGGCTCACCCGTCTCCGGCCACGCCACCGACTCCGTCAGCAGCTCCACCGCACCCGCCGACCAATCCACCTGCGGCGTCGGCTCATCCACGTGCAGCGTCCGCGGCAGCACACCGTGCCGCATCGCCATCACCATTTTGATCACACCGGCGACACCCGCAGCAGCCTGCGTGTGACCGATGTTCGACTTGACCGACCCCAGCCACAACGGCCGGTCCGCGTCACGGTCCTGCCCATACGTGGCCAGCAGCGCCTGCGCCTCAATCGGGTCACCCAGCTTCGTGCCCGTCCCGTGCGCCTCCACCACATCCACCTGGGCAGCCGTCAGACCAGCGCTCTCCAAAGCCTGCCGGATCACCCGCTGCTGCGACGGACCGTTCGGCGCCGTCAGACCGTTCGACGCACCATCCTGGTTCACCGCGCTACCGCGCACCACGGCGAGCACCCGGTGCCCGTTGCGCCGCGCGTCCGACAGCCGCTCGACCAGCAGCATGCCGACACCCTCACCCCACGCGGTGCCGTCCGCACCCGCCGCGAAGGCCTTCACCCGGCCGTCCGCCGCCAGACCGCGCTGACGGCTGAACTCCACGAACCCGATCGGCGTCGACATCACCGTGACACCACCGGCCAGCGCCAGGTCGCACTCGCCCTGACGCAGCGCCTGAGCAGCCAGGTGCAAGGCCACGAGCGACGACGAACACGCCGTGTCCACCGTCACCGCCGGCCCCTCCAGACCGAACGAGTACGAGATCCGACCGGAGAAGACGCTTGCCGCGTTCCCCGTCCCGAGGTAACCCTCGACGCTCTCTCCGCCGTCGGGTGCGCTCATCAGCAGCGTCGCGTAGTCCTGGCCGTTGGTGCCGGCGAAGACACCGGTCCGACTGCCCCGCAGCGAGGCCGGGTCGATCCCCGCCGCCTCGAAGGCCTCCCACGACGTCTCCAGCAGCAACCGCTGCTGCGGATCCATCGCCAGCGCCTCACGCGGCGAAATACCGAAGAACCCCGCGTCGAACCCGGCCACGTCCGCAAGGAACGCACCCTCGCGCACGTACGACTTGCCCGTTCGGTCCGGATCCGGATCGTAGAGCCCGTCGACGTCCCAACCGCGATCCGCCGGCCACGCCGAGACCGCATCCTGGCCCGCGGCCAGCAGTTTCCACAGATCCTCCGGGGAGCTCACACCCCCCGGGAACCGACAGCCCATGCCAACAATAACGATCGGCTCATCGCCGACCGCCACCCCCGTAGCAGTCAAACCCCGTTCCCCCGAAGCAGTCGAAACCGCAATCGGCGACTGGCCGAGCAGCTCCGTCAGCAGGTGATCGGCCAAGATCGCCGGGCTAACGTAATCGAAGATCAGCGTCGCGGGCAACCGCAGACCGGACACTGCGTTCAGACGATTCCGCAGCTCAACAGCCGTCAGAGAATCGAAACCCAACTCCTTGAACGCCCGGACGGCATCAACCGCATCACCCGAACGGTGGCCCAGCACCGCAGCCACCTCCGACCGCACCACGTCCAGCAGCACGATGCGACGCTCCGCCTCGGACAGCGCCCCCAACCGCTGCACGAGCGATGGGGTCCCGGTCACGGCGACCGGGTCCTCGGCCGCAGTCGCGGACCACTCGCGGACCTCGGGAAGCTCGCTGATCAGTGCAGTGGGCGTCTCGCCGGTGCTCAGTGCGCGCCGCCAGTCGACGTCGGCGACCACCAGGAAGGTCTCGTCGGCGTCGAGCACCTGCTGCAGCGCGAGGACTGCGAGGTTCGGGTCCATCGCCGGCACGCCGCGGTGGTGCAGGCGTCGTTCGATCTCTCCCTCGGCCAGGCCGCCGCCGGCCCAGTGGCCCCAGGCCACCGAGGTGGCGGGCAGGCCCGCGGCCCGGCGGTGGTGGGCCAGTGCGTCCAGGAAGGCGTTTCCGGGCGCGTAGTTGCCCTGCCCCGCGCCGCTGAAGGTGCCCGCGAAGGAGGAGAACAGCACGAACACCGACAGGTCCAGGTCCTGGGTCAGCTCGTGCAGGTTCAGTGCGGCGGTCATCTTCACCCGCAGCGCCCGGTCGACCTGCTCCAGCGTCAGATCGTCGAGCAGCGCGTCATCGAGCTGCGCCGCGGTGTGGATGACGGCGGTGAGGGGGTACTCCGCCGGGATCGCGGCCAACACCCCCGCCAGCGCCTCACGATCGGCCACGTCACACGCAGCCAC
>NZ_JBHTTU010000267.1:0-2866 GCF_042794375.1 Kitasatospora sp. NPDC056531
TCGCATCGCCGAGCCCGGCCGGCCCCCCCTTTTTCCCGCCCGGGGCGCCTCAGTCCAGGCCGCGGGCGGCCACCGTACGGGCCTGGCCGTCGCGCAGCCGGTAGGACAGGCCCACCACGGCCACCCGGCCCTCGGCCACCCGGGCGGCCAGCAGCTGGGAGCGCTCCAGCAGCAGGTCCACGGTCTGGCGGATGTGCTCGTCCACGATCGCGTCCGGGTCCTCGATGCCCGCCGCCCGCGCCGACAGCACGCTCGGGGTCACCCGCTCCACCACGTCCCGCACGAAGCCGCCCGGCAGCCGCCCCTGCTCCAGGGAGTCCAGGGCCGCCGCCACCGCACCGCAGGAGTCGTGCCCCAGCACCACCACCAGCGGGCAGTCCAGCACCGCCACCCCGTACTCGATGCTGCCCAGCGCCTCCGCACCGGTCACGTGGCCCGCGGTGCGCACCACGAACAGGTCGCCCAGGCCCTGGTCGAAGATGATCTCGGCGGCCAGGCGGGAGTCCGAGCAGCCGAACAGCACCGCGAAGGGCTTCTGCCCCGGGGCGAGCGCCGCGCGGCGCCCGGCGTCCTGGTTGGGGTGCTCGGGGCCGCCGGCGACGAACCGGGCGTTGCCCTCCAACAGCACCCGCAGCGCCTCGCCGGGGTCGGATATCGGGCCGGGTATCGCAGTGGGGATCATGCCTGCCACCCTAGATCGCCGCAGGTGGGGGCTGCCCGCCGGGGCACGGCGGCCCAGCGGTGGGCACGGCGGGGCGGGCGCCGACGGGCTGCGCCGGGCGGGGGAGGGGACGGGTGTCACAGGCACTGGGTACGGTGGCTGGTGTGTCCTCCCGTACGCCCCGCGCGTCCCGTGTGCCCCTGGCCGACCTGGTGCGCCTGCGCCAGGCCCGTGACCGGATGGACCGTGAGTACGACCAGCCGCTGGACGTGCCGGCGCTGGCCGGTACCGCGCTGATGTCGCCGGGGCACTTCTCGCGCAGCTTCCGCGCCGCGTACGGGGAGACCCCGTACAGCTACCTCATGACCCGCCGGATCGAGCGGGCCAAGGCGCTGCTGCGGCGCGGGGACCTGAGCGTGACGGAGGTGTGCATGGCGGTGGGCTGTACCTCGCTGGGCTCGTTCAGCACCCGCTTCACCGAGCTGGTGGGCGAGAGCCCCAGCGCCTACCGGGCCCGCGACCACGCCGACGGCGAGTCGATCCCGGCGTGCGTCGCCAAGATCCGCACCCGCCCGGTGCGGCGTACGCAGGCGTAGGGCGGGCCCGCTCCCGTAGTTTGACGGCATGAGCATCGAACTCGCCCAGTGTTTCATCGCCGTCGACGACCACGACAAGGCGCTCGCCTTCTACCGTGACGTGCTCGGCTTCGAGGTGCGCAACGACGTCGGCTTCGAGGGGATGCGCTGGGTGACGGTCGGATCCCCCGACCAGCCCGGCGTGGAGATCGTCCTGGAGCCGCCGCTGGCCGACCCGCACGCCTCCGAGGACGACCGCCAGGCCGCCGCCGAACTGCTGGCCAAGGGCCTGCTGCGCGGGGTCATCTTCCGCACCGACGACTGCGACGCCACCTTCGAGCGGATCCGCGCGGCCGGCGCCGAGGTGCTCCAGGAGCCGATGGACCAGCCCTACGGGGTGCGCGACTGCGCCTTCCGCGACCCGGCGGGCAACATGCTGCGCTTCAACCAGCCGCGCGCGAAGTAGCCGTCAGCTCCCGCCCGTCGGACGGCCCAGGCGGTGGAAGACCAGCCAGGCCTGCACCCCCTGGGCCAGGGCCACGGCCGGGAGCACCGACCAGGGCAGCAGGCCGGCCAGGGCGAGCGGGGGCAGGGCGAGCGCCGCGACGGCGAGGACGGGCAGGGCGCTCAGCAGGCTGACGCGCAGCCGGACGCGGTGGGGCATCGGGCCGGCCATCATGACGCCCGGCGGGCGTGGTCGAGGAAGGTGCGCAGGTCGGCCCAGGCGTCGGCGGGGGCGGCGGGGTCGCCGGACATGGCGGCCGGGTCCTCGCGCCAGGCGGTGCGCACGGCGGCGGACAGGGTGGTGTCGCCGCCGCTGAAGAGGCGGGAGAGCTCGTCCAGGCGGTCGGCGATGCGGCGCACCCGGGGGTCGGCGGGGTCGGTGCCGGCGCTGCGCAGCTCCTCGGCGCGGCGGTAGAGCTGGGGCCATTCGACCTCCAGCAGGTAGTGGGCGGCCGGCCCGAGGGCGGCGGCGTGGTCGGCGAGGGCGTGCAGCTGGTCCTCGTCGAGGTGGCGGCGCAGGGCCTCGTCGGCGGCGGGTCCCGTGCCGCCGACGGCCTGGAGCAGGCGCAGCAGGTCGGCGGTGCCGGGGGAGCGTTCGGCGGCGAGTTCGGTGTGCAGGTGGGTGAGGCGCTCGTGCAGGGTGTGCAGGGCGGCGAGGGAGGCCTCGGTGGCGGCCAGGTGCTCGCGCACCAGCCGCTGCGGGTCGACGCCGGCGTCCAGGCAGGTGGCGATGGTCTCCAGGCCCAGGCCCAGGCGTCGCAGGGCGAGGATCTGGTAGAGGCGCACCACGTCCTGCTCGGTGTAGGCGCGGTGGCCGGAGGCGGTGCGCCGGGAGGGGCTGAGCAGGCCGATCTGGTCCCAGTGGTGCAGGGTGCGTACGGTCAGGCCGCTCGCCTCGGCGAGCGGGCCGACCTTCCAGGTCTGTCCGGAGGAGGTCATGGCACGAGCATCCCTCCTGACGTCGGGTGAGGTGCAAGCCCGGGGCCGGGTGCGGGTTCGCGGGCGGGCTCAGGCGCGGGCGGGCAGCGGGTAGTCGGGCAGGGCGATGTCGCCGGCCTTGGCGAACTGGGCGGCGAGGATGGTGCGCAGCGGCCAGCGGCCCATCCAGCGCATGGAGGCGGCGCGC
>NZ_JBHTTU010000268.1:0-2836 GCF_042794375.1 Kitasatospora sp. NPDC056531
GGACGGTGTACGGCAGCACCTGCGGCACCCGGGCCACGTTGCCGGTGTGCGCGCGGGGCGTACGGAAGGCGAGCTGGGCGCGGACGGCCTCCGGGTTGTCGGTGGGCAGGGCGCGCACCGCCTCGGTCAGCGGCCGCCCGGCGTCGCCGAGTAGCTGTGCGAAGCGGCCCGCCATCGCCCCGGCGGTGGCGCCGATCCCGCTCACCACCAGGGTGAAGTCGCCGTCCGCGAGCGCCTCGGGTGAGTCGGCCCGCAGCTCGGCCAGCAGGTCCAGCGAGGGCGGAGCGGTGGTGCCGGTGCCGCTGAGCCGGGCCAGCAGCCCGTCGTCGAGCAGCAGCTCGCGCTCACCGCTCGCGGCGGCTCGCTGGGCGAGCGCGAGCAGCAGTTCGTCGCGCGGGTCGGCGGGCCCGCCGGGCCGCAGCGGGCGGGTGCTGCGCGGCAGTTGGTAGCCCGCGGGCGCGCCGAGGCCGCGCTCGGGGTCGAGCAGTTCGAGCAGCGGCACGGCGCGGCCCGGCCCGTACCGCTCCATGAAGTCCTCGTGGTACTGCCGCAGGTGCGCCGGTCCCGGGCGGCCCGCCGAGACCGCCCACAGCACGTGCGCGGCCCGCTCGACCTCGGTTCGGACGGCCGTCGGCAGCCGCACCTCGACGTCGAGGCCCAGGTCCACCTGCACCAGTCGCTCGGCCGGGTGCAGGCAGCGCATCCGCTCGGTCAGCTCCCGCCACCGGGGCAGGCCATCGCCGGGAGCTGTGCGCTCGTACGCCGTCAACTGGTCCTGTAAGGTGCGTAGTTCAGCCGCGATCGGGAGGGCGGACAGCCTGGCCAGCAGGTGCCCGATCGGGTCCGACTGCTCCAGCGGCGGCAGCAGGTCGGTCAGCAGGATCTGGGTGCGCACCAGCTCGCCGAGCAGCCAGTCCACCGCCGCGCCGTCCACCTGGGGGTGCGCGGTGGTGACGACCCGGTGCAGCTCGGTCCACGGCAGCGGCTCGGCGGCGTGGTCCAGCACGGTGCGGATCGCCGCGGTGTGACGGATCGACAGCTCCCGCCCGGCCGTGCGCTGCTCGGTGCCGGGCGCCGGGAGGTAGGGGAGCACCAGCCGGTCGCCGCGAACCTGGCACAGGTCGTTGGCAATCACCCGCAGCCCGCGCAGCACCGGCAGCTCGCGCTCCAACGCGGCGACCAGCCCGGTCAGCCACTCCTGGTCGGGCCGGGCCGCCTTGCGCGGACGCCCGCCCCAGCGCACGGCGGGCCGGTCGGCGAAGCGGGCGGTGGCGACCCCGGCCATCAGGCCGAACGGGGTGGCCCGGTCGGACATCCGCAGCCGGTACCGGGTGACCGCGCGGGCCGCCTTGCGCAGCTGCTTGGGCTTCACCGGCAGACCGGCCTCGACCAGGTCGAGCACCCGGCTCAGCGAAGGGCTGGACACGGCGACGGCCTCGCGCAGCAGGGGGTCCGCTAGGGCCGCGTTCAGCTGGTCGAGGTCGGATCCGAGCGGGGCGGGGGATCCGGGCAGGGCGCGGGCCGGCCGGACGGCGGCCCGTAGCAGGGCGACCTCGCCGCAGGCGAAGGTCGGCGTGTCCGACATGGCGGGGTCTCCTACCAAGGGGAGCGACGGGGGGAGCGAACGGGGAGGGCAGATCGGGAATGCGGGAAGGAAGGAGAGGAAAACGGGGGAAGGAGGGTCGGGAAAACCCGGTACGGCGGCCGGGGGATGGGCCGCCGTACCGGGAGCCGGATCAGTCGCAGCAGTGCGAGTTGCGGGTCGAGCTGCAGGAGAACGGCCGGGAACCGCTGGTGGCCGCGTTCCGGGCCTCGGTCTCCTCCTGGGCGGGGGCGCTGATCTCCAGGACGTCGAGCTCCAGGATGTCGTTCGCGGCGAACCACCTTTCATGGGATCAAATGAGTCTTCGACAGAAGGGCCGGCGCGCTGTCTGACCGGTGTTCCGTAGGCTCCGCGGCCTCTCCGACACCAGAAACATTAGGCAGGCGCGATCAACACTCGATCGACCGAAGGTCAACGCCGCCACGCCCCCGATCGACGCCCGATCAACGCGACCACGTCGGAAGCCGGGCGGCACTCGGCAGCGGGCCGCTCGTCTGCCTAATCTGTGCGACACCAACGAAGATCGACGGCCGCGCGACCCGTGGCCGAGCTGGGGGCACAAGCGTGGGCGAGGGATGGGCGGAACTCAGGTTCTCGGTACTGGGGCCGATGCGCGGACGGCGCGACGGCACGGCACTGCGGCTCGGCAGCCCGCAGCAGCAGGCGATGCTCGCCGTCCTGCTGCTGCGCCCGGGCGGAGCGGCGGGGGCCGCCGACCTGATCGAGGCGCTCTGGGGGGAGGATCCGCCGCAGGCCGCGACCACCACCGTCCGCACGTACGCCTGGCGGCTGCGCAAACTGCTGGAACCCGGTCAGGGCGCGCCCGCCGTGCTGGTCTCGCTCGGCGACGGCTACCGGCTGGTGCTGCCCCCGGATGCGGTGGATGCCCAGGAGGCGGAGCGGCTGGCCGCCCGCGCCGAGGCCGAGGCCGCCGCCGGGCGTCCCGGGCAGGCACGTGAACTTCTCAACGAGGCACTGGAGTTGTGGCAGGGCGAACCCCTGGCCGGAATCCCCGGCCCGTACGCCCAGCGGCAGCGCGACCGGCTCGGGGAGCTGCGGCTCGCGCTGCTGGAGGAGCGGATAGCGCTCGACCTGGCGCTCGGCCGGGCCGCGCGCTGCGTACCCGAGCTGACCGCGCTGACCACCGAGCACCCGCTGCGCGAACGGCCGCACGGCCTGCTGATGCGGGCGCTGAGCCGCAGCGGGCGGCAGGCGGATGCTCTGGCAGCGTTC
>NZ_JBHTTU010000269.1:0-2168 GCF_042794375.1 Kitasatospora sp. NPDC056531
GGCCGGCAGGACGCTCTCGGGTGCGCCCTTCACCACGAGCAGTTCGCGGCCCTCCTCGTCGGCCCCGGTCGCGGCGGCGTAACCGCGGCTGGCCTCGAACGGCAGCGCCTGGTCGGGCGTCCAGCCGAGCTCGTCCGGCGCAGCGGCGAGGATCGCCTCGTCGGTGGAGTGGGCGTGGACGGCCGTGTCGTCGGCGGGCGGGCAGGCCCGGGCCGCCATCCGCAGGACGGGCGTCGCGGCTGGGTCGTCGGCGGGGTGCAGGGCGCCGTCGGTCGTGCCGACGCGGGTCACCCGCAGGCGGTTCTCGGTCAGGGTGCCGGTCTTGTCGAAGCAAACCGTGTCCATCCGGCCGAGCGCCTCCAGGGCGCGCGGGGTGCGGACCAGGACGCCGTGCCGGCTGAGCCGGCGGGCCGCGGCCAGCTGGGCGACCGTCGCCACCAGCGGCAGGCCCTCCGGCACGGCGGCCACCGCGACCGCGAGCCCGCCCCGGACGGCCTGGCGCACCGGGCGCCCGCGCAGCACGGCCAGGCCCGCGACGGCGGCTCCGCCGAGCAGGGTGAACGGCAGGCTGCGGTTGGTCAGTTCGCGCAGCCGGGCCTGGACGCCGGCCGCCGGCGGGGTGCGGACGGCGAGGTGCGCGGCCCGTCCGGCCTCGGTGTCGTCCCCGGTGCCGACGACGGCGGCCCGGGCGTGGCCGGCCACGACGGTGGTGCCCTCGAAAACCATGCAGCGGCGGTCGGCGACGGCTGTATCCGGGGTCGCGTCCACCTGCTTCGCGATGGGGAGGGACTCGCCGGTCAGCGAGGACTCGTCGACCTCCAGGTCGTCGACGTCAAGCAGCCGGGCGTCGGCGGGCACCACATCGCCGGTGTTCAGCTCGATCACCTGACCGGGGGCCAGATCAGAGGACTTGACCCTGCGGGACCGGCTCCCGTCGACCACCTTGATTTTCTGATGTTGAGTCACTTCGAGTGCGGAGAGCGCCTGTTCGGCGAACATCCGCTGCACCGCGCCGATCAGCGCGTTCATCGCCAGAGCTCCGGTGACCAGCAGCGCGTCCACGGTCGAGCCCAACAGGGCGGAGGCGGTCGCCCCGACCAGCAGGACCGGTGTCAGCGGATCGTCGAGCTCGGAGCGCATCGCGCCGATCAGGCGGCCCGTCAGACGCGCCGGGGCGAACGCCGGCAGCCCCTGCACCCGCCGGACGGCGCCCGACAGGACCCGCAGGCCCTCGGGGCGTGCCGGGCGGCGGACGGCCTTGAGCCGGGCCAGTGCCTCCCGGGGCGCGAGGGCGTGCCAGGGGACGCGCGGCGGCGGGTGGGGGGCGCTGCGGGTGCTGACGCGCAGGGCGGCCCGCCAGCCCGAGACGAGGGCCGCAGCGGTCGCGGCGTTGACGGGCGAGAGGCGGATGCCGACCGGGAGGGTGCCGTGTGGCCGTCGGCCCCGGGTCACGACCAGGAGCCCGGACAGCGCGGCACTCGCCTCGGCCAAGGTCCTGGAGTGCCGGGCGACGGTGCGCGCGGCGGGAATCGCGGCCAGCAGCCGCCAGGCGGATTCGAGACCGTTCAGCAGGAGGATGTCCGCGCCCCACACCACCGCGCTGTCGTCGTCGGTGACCGCGACCGCGAGGTCGCTGCGCAGCAGTCCGGCGAGCAGTTCCCGGGCGCTGTCCGTCAACTCGGAATCATCGCCGGCCGGAACGCGCGCCACCGTGAGCACGACCCGTCCGTTGCGCTGGAGTTGACGCACGACATCGATCAACGGCCGCTCAGCGCCGACTAGTTCATCGGCGAGAGCACCGAAGTCGCCGAGCGTGCCGTCGTCGGCCACCACGACGTGCAGTCCGGCGCGACGGGCGGCGTCCAGCGCGGCCTCGGCGAGCGGGGCGATCTCCCGGCTGACCAGGACCGTGCCGATGTCCGCACCGTCGGCGGCGGCGATCATCAGGCCAGTCTCGGCGCCCGAGGATCCCGAGGATCCCAACTGGTCTGGCACCGGGCGGAGTTCGAGGTCCGGTTCGGCCGCCGACGGTTCCAGGGCAGCGGCGGCGGCCTGCCACAGCCGGTCGTGGTCCCAGCCGGGTGCGTTGGGGTGGACCTCCAGGACCGTTCTCGCCCTGCCGCGCAGGGAGTCGGGATGCAGGAGGAGGGTGGAGACCGGGTAAAGGC
>NZ_JBHTTU010000269.1:2178-2832 GCF_042794375.1 Kitasatospora sp. NPDC056531
GTCGACCAGTTCCAGGCGGCGCAGCCGCTCCGGGTTGCGGACCAGGACGCCCTCACGGGCGAGCTCGGTGCCCAGCGCGGCGGTGAACGCGGCCGGGCCGTAGCGCGCGGCCTTCGGATTGCCTGCCACTAGCCCCTCGGCCGCCTCCACGATGTTGCGAGTGAACAGCATGGCCGCGGCGGAGCCGAGCAGGGTGCCGCCCACGGCCTGGTCCGCGTACTCGTCGCAGGGCAGCGGACGCAGCGCCGGGCGCGCGGTGCCCTCGCCCGCCACGCTCAGCCGTCCGGGCGCGCAGACCGTGTCGTGCGCGGAGTCGAAGGCGGCGGCGCCGGCGATAGTCTCCATCAGCCTGCCGGTGCGCAGTACCGCGTCCAGGGCCAGCGCGGTGGGCGACTGCCCGATGCCGTACGCCGCCGCCCCGGCCGCTGCCAGCACCAGGTCGGAGCCTGTGTCGCCGAGGCGGCGGCGGAGCCGTGTGCGGACCTCCGGGTCCTCGCGGACCAGAGCGGTTACGGCGGTGGCCAGCCGGGGCGCGGTCCGCAGCGGGATCGCCCGCGCTCCAAGAGCGGTCGCGAAACCCACCGCGTCACAGCCGAGGGCGATCGCCTGTGCGCGCACGCTGCCGGTCCGGCCGGGGTGCGCGGTCTCCAGGAC
>NZ_JBHTTU010000270.1:0-2822 GCF_042794375.1 Kitasatospora sp. NPDC056531
GCCGTACCGCAGGCGGGTGCCGTGTGCTCAGCAGCCGCCCGCCGGGCGCTCGCGTATTACCAGGTCCGCCCGGCCGGGCGTGGCGTCCAGCCACACCACCCGGGTGCCCTCGTCGGCGGCCGGGCTGTACTGGCCGCCGCGGTCGCAGGACAGGCGCTGCGGGGCGCCGCCCGCCAGCGGCACCTGCCACAGCTTGGGCAGCGCGGCGTTGGTCCAGCCGCCGGCCGGCCGCTCGGAGGTGAGCTGGTAGGTGACGGCCTGGTCGGAGGCGGTCAGCGTGGTGCGGCGCGGGGCGTTCGGGGAGTCGGCGGACAGCAGATCGACGACGCCCGAGCCGTCCACGGCCCCGGAGCGGATGGTGCTTCGGGCGGTGGCCTGGGCGGGGGTGTCGAGCCACAGCACGCGGCCGCCGGCCAGGCGGGTGGAGGAGACGGTGCTCGGGCCGGAACCGGCCGGGGCGTGGGCGGTGTACTGGGCGGTGACCTTCCCGGCGGCGATGGAGTAGACGGTCGGCGCGCTCACCCGCTGCCCGCCCTCCTGCCAGGTCTCGCTCCAGCCGAGCAGGCCGTCGCGCAGGGTCAGGTCGGCCAGGCTGTGGCCCTCGGGCAGCGGGATCTCGACCGCCGCGCCGCCGTCGTGGACCAACTGCGCCCGGGTGCGGCCGGTGGCGTGGTCGGTGACCACGAAGGCGATGTCCGCGCCGGAGACCTGGAGGCCGGAAGCCCCCTGGGCGGTGGACTTGAAGAGGCTGCGCACCGGACCCTGGCCGCTGAGCGGGGCCGTCAGCACCTCCTGGCCCGGGCCCTGGGAACCGCCCTGGGCCTCCCACACGGCGGTGGTGCCGTCGGTGGCGGACCAGCTGTGGAAGCGCCCGTCCTCGGGGCTGAGCCGTACGGGCTCGCCGTGGCCGTCGGTGGTGCCGGTGTACAGCCCGGTGCCGTCGGGGCCGTTGGCCAGGATCACCCAGTGCCCGTTCGCGGCGACCGGGGCGGCCATGCCGTTGGGGATGCCCGGCAGCAGGGTGCGGCTGTCCATGCCGAGCCGGTGCTGCCAGCCGGGGCGGATCCCGTGGGCGTCGAACGCGGCGGCCAGCGCGTGCAGTTGGCGCCCGTCCAGGCCCTGGTCGAGCCCGGCGGCCAGCACCGCGTCGCGGCCGGCGAGGAAGTCGTCGGTCGGGGTGAGGTAGTCGGCGAGCGCGTGGTAGACGACCCGGTCGGCGGTGAGCGGGTCGATGGTGCGCCGGATGTCCCACAGCGCGCCGCTGAAGATGGTGGAGTTGAGGTGCTCCCCGCCCGAGTCGACGTCGCCGAGGGCGCCCAGGTAGTCGTCCACGGTGGTGCGGTGGTCGTCCAGGCGGCGCTGCGCGCAGGCCTGCGGGGTGCCGGTGCGGCACAGGCTCTCGCCCAGCAGCGGGGCGGTGGGGTCGTCCATGGACAGGTGGCGGGCGGTGGCCTCGATGGCGTTGCCGAAGTAGTCGGCGATCCCCTCGTTCATGGCGCCGGACTGGCCGAAGCCGACCAGGTCGGCGGTGTGCTGGATGACGGCGTGGGTCATCTCGTGCCCGGCCACGTCCAGGGCGGCGGAGAACGGGTAGAAGCCCGGGCCGGAGCCGTAGACCATCTGGTGGCCGTCCCAGAACGCGTTCGGGAACGGGCGGCCGTTGTCGGTCACGTCGACCACGGAGACGATCGGTCCGCCCTGGCCGTCCAGGCCGTCGCGGTCGAGCCGGTCGCGGTAGAAGTCGTACACGATTCCGGCGTTGACGTGGGCGTCGGTGGCGCCGTCGTCCCCGGTGGCGGCCGGGAAGTCGGGGGTGGGGGAGGAGACGGGGGCGGCGTCGGCCGGGATGGTGCGGTCGAAGTCGCCCTGGTCGCGGCCGGCGGCGTCGTAGGTGGTGATGACGGCGGGGCGGGTGAGGTCGGTGAGCTGGTAGGTGCCGTCGGGGCGCTTGGCGGTGTTCAGCGCGGTGGTGTGCCGGTGGGCGTCGGGGGCGGTGCCGGTGGCGGGCTGCAGTCCGTCGCCGGCACCGGTGGCCTGGCCGGACGCCGGGGCGGCCGCGGCCCGGGGCGCGCGGGCGTCGTAGGCGAGGGCGAGCGTGCCGGCGGTGGCGTCGACGTACACCTCGCGGGCGGTGCCGCCGGCCTTGGGGCGCACGGTGTAGTGCTCGGCCAGGCGGCCGGGTCCGCCGGGCAGGATGACCGCTCCGAGGTCCTCGGCGGTGGCGTCGGCCTGCTCCTGCGGGTCCGTCAGCGCGGTGAGCGCCGTGCGGCGCAGGGTCTCGGCCGGGACGGCGGGGGTGGTGGGGGCGGTCAGGCCGGTGAAGTAGCGCCCGCCCGCCGACTCGACCTTCTGCCCGGCGCCCTGGCCGGCCAGGTGCACCAGGTACTGGCCGCCGAGCACGGGGATCCCGCCGTGGCGCTGCTCGAACCTGACGGTGCGCCGGCCGCCCGGGCCGGGTGTGGAGGCGAGCTCGGTCAGTTCGGCGGTGTCGATGCGGTAGCGCTCGGGGTGGGCGGCCAGGTGGGCCCGGGCGGCCTGGGCCGGCTCGCCGGGGGCGCTCTCGCCCAGGCCGGTCACCAGCTGCGGGGTGGCGGTGTCCTTGCCCGCCACCAGGGCGGGCACCGCTTCGGCGCCGGCGGCCGGCGCGGGCTGCGCGGCCGCGGGCCCGGCCAGGGCGGGCGGCGCGGTCAGCACCAGTGCCACCGTGGCGGCGGCGACGGCCAACGCACGGGCGACATGGGGATGTTGGGGCACGGCGGTCCTCTCGTGAGGGAGCGGGCGGTGCGCCGGCACGGTGGCCGGCACACAGCCCACAATAAGCA
>NZ_JBHTTU010000271.1:0-2809 GCF_042794375.1 Kitasatospora sp. NPDC056531
CGTCAGGCCCGGCCGGTTCAGGTAGCCACGGGCCACGTCCGCGCCGGCGATGTACAGCTCACCCGGCACACCCGTCGGCACCAACTGGAGCGCGCCGTCGAGCACGTACAGCCGCACGCTGCCGACCGGCAGGCCGATCACCGGACGCGTGCTCGACTCCACCCGCGCCATCACCGAGGCCACCGTGCACTCGGACGGCCCGTAGAGGTTGAGGCAGGTGACTCCCTCAGCCGCCCGCAGCTGCGTCCACAGCCGCTCCGGTACGGCCTCGCCGCCCACGGCGACCGTCCTCGGGCGCCAGTGCGGATGGCTCAGCAGCCCGTGTGCCACCAGGACCTGGAGGTAGGACGGAGTGGCGTCGACGTGGTCCAGCCCGCACCGCGCGGCGTACTCGACGAAGGCGTCCGGGTCGGTCCAGGTCGCCTGCTCCAGGACGTGCAGCTCGTGGCCCGCGAACAGACCGCACAGCTGGTCCAAGGAGGCGTCGAAGGACACCGACGAGGTCAGCCCCACCCGCAGCCGCTCCCCGTCGGGCGCCGGGAACTGCACCGGACGCTGATGGGCGAAGTGCTGCAACAGCGCGCCGCAGGTCGCCACCACACCCTTGGGCCGACCTGTGGAGCCCGACGTGTAGATCACGTAGGCCGGGTGGTCCGGAGCGACGGTCACCGCCGGGTCCTCGGCCGGGCAGGCCGCCAACTGCTCGGCCGTCGCCGGGTCGTCCAGCACCAGGCACCCGTCCGGGCCGATGTCACCCAGCCTCGCCTGGGTCCGGACGTCGGTCACCAACAGCGCCGGCCGGGCGTCGTCGAGCATGTACCGGATCCGCGCCACCGGGTACTCCGGGTCCACCGGAACGTACGCCCCGCCCGCCTTCCACACCGCCAGGATCGCCACCACCAGCTCGGCCGAACGCGGCAGGGACAACCCCACCAGCCGCTCCGGCCCCACCCCCCGCGCGATCAGCGCGTGCGCCAGCCGGTTCGCCCGTGCGTCCAACTCCGCGAACGACAGCGACACGTCCCCGCACACCAGCGCAACGCGGTCCGGAGTCGCCCGCACGTGCTCCCGGAACAGCTCCGGCAGACCCGCGTCGGACACCTCCGTCTCCGGACCGGCACCCAGCCCCCGCAGCCCCCGCTCCTCGTCCGCGGCGACCAGGCCGATCCGGCCGACCGGCTCGCGCGGGTCGCACTTCGCGACGGTGTCCAGCAGCGCGACCAACCGCGTCTGGTGGGAGGCGAGTTCGTCGTCGCTCCAGGTCTGGGGTGCGCCCTTGAGCTCGACCTGGAGTTCGGTGTCCCCGCGCTGGCCCATGATCCACAGGGACAGCCCGGTGATCGGCTCCGGGAGCAGGTAGTGCAGCGTGGCGGTATGCCCGGCGAAGCTCGGTGCGGAGTCGAAGACCATGATGTTGACGACCAGCGGGAACGCCGCCCCGGTGGCGCCGAGCTCCCGGAACAGCTCCTCGCTGCGGTAGCGCTGGTGCGCGAGGGCCGCATCGGCCTCCCCTGCCACCTCGGCGACCAGGTCGCGCCACCGTGTCTCCGGTCGCACCGGCAGACGCAGGGGCACCACGTTGGCCATCGTGCCGGGCGTGAACAGCAGGGCGCGTTCGGCTCCCTCACGCCCGGTGACGGGAAGACCGATCTGCACGTCCCGGTCCCCGGTGAGCCGGTGCGCGTAGAGCGCCGCCGCCGCGATCAGCGGGCGGGACCAGTGGACGTCGATCTGTGCGGCCGCCGCGCGCAGCGTGTCCACTCGGAGCACCGCGGGTTCCACCGTGCCGCGCAGGCCGTCGCCGCCGCGCGGGGCCCGGCCGGTGAGCCGGGTCGGTTCCGGCCGGTCGGCGAGCCGCTCCGTCCAGTACGACCGGTCGGCGGCGCACTGCCCGGAGGCGCGGTAGTCGGCGTCACTGCGGATCAGGTCGTGCAGCGAGCCGAACGACGACCGCGGGACCTGGCCGCCTCCGGCCAGCGCCGTGTACACCCGCGTGATCCGCCGTCGGACGAGGGAGAGGCCGAACCCGTCCATCACCAGGTGGTGGTAGTTCTGGTACACGAGGTGGTGCGTCGGCGAGAGGCTGATCAGCGCGAAGCTGAAGAGCGGATCACGGGTGAGGTCCAGCGGGCGCATCCGGTCCCGCGCCATCCATGCCAGGGCCGCCGCGCGCGGGTCGGGCTCGGAGCTCAGGTCGAGCAGGGCCGGTACCCAGTCCCAGCCCGCACGGACGACCTGCCGCGGTTCCTGCCCGTCGTGGACGAAGCTCACGTGCAGCGCGTCGATCTCGTCGACCACCGACCGCAGCGCGGTCTCGAAGAGCTCCGCGTCGACCGGGCCGTGGACTTCCAGGTAGTCGCCGATGCGGTAGGCGTCGAGCGCTGTCCGCGCGTGCTGCTCGGCGAGCCAGATCTCGCGCTGGGCAGCTGTCAGGGGAAGAACATCGCCGTCACGACGGGACATGGGGGTACCTCCAGGAGTGTGGGCAGGCGTCGTCGCAGGGCGCGCCGAACCGCGCCGACCACGGTGGCGTCACGTGGTCGGCGGGCGGGCGCGGCTAACTGCTGCGGTCAGGCGGCGAGTTCGCCGGCCTGGAGCTGCCAGAGGGATGCGTAGAGTCCGTGCTGGGCGAGGAGCTCGTCGTGGGTGCCCTGCTCGGCGATGACGCCGCCCTTGTCCATGACGTAGATCCGGTCGGCGTGGCGGACCGTGGAGAGCCGGTGGGCGATGATGACCATCGTCCGGTCGGCGGCGAAGCCGCGCAGGGTGCGCTGGATGGCGGCCTCGGTCTCGTTGTCCACGGCGGAGG
>NZ_JBHTTU010000272.1:0-2784 GCF_042794375.1 Kitasatospora sp. NPDC056531
GACGTTCCGCAGCACGCCGATCGGCGTGTGGTGCAGGGTGTCCGCGTCGGCGATCCGGGAGAGCGCGAAGGCGGTGGCGGGGCTCGCCGCGTGGGCGTCGTGCACCAGCACCCGCGCCTCGTTGTCCGCCGTGACCGGGGCGGTGAACAGCTCGCCGTCCGGCCCCCGGAAGACGCCGTTGGCCGCCTCGGCGCCGAAGCGGATCGGCTGGCCGTGCTCCAGCCGGATCAGCGCCTCGTCGCGCGTACCGGGCTCCTTCAGAACCTCGAAGGCGCCGTCGTTGAAGATGTTGCAGTTCTGGTAGATCTCCACCAGCGCCGTGCCCTCGTGCTCGGCCGCCGCCCGCAGCACCGACTGCAGGTGCTGGCGGTCCGAGTCGATGGTGCGCGCCACGAAGGAGGCCTCCGCGCCGATCGCCAGCGACAGCGGGTTGAACGGCGCGTCCAGCGAGCCCATCGGGGTGGACTTGGTGATCTTGCCGAGTTCGCTGGTCGGCGAGTACTGGCCCTTGGTGAGGCCGTAGATCCGATTGTTGAACAGCAGGATCTTCAGATTGACGTTCCGCCGCAGGGCGTGGATCAGGTGGTTGCCGCCGATCGACAGCGCGTCGCCGTCACCGGTCACCACCCAGACGCTCAGATCCCGCCGGGACGAGGCCAGCCCGGTGGCGATCGCCGGCGCCCGGCCGTGGATCGAGTGCACCCCGTAGGTGTTCATGTAGTACGGGAAGCGCGAGGAGCAGCCGATGCCGGAGACGAACACGGTGTTCTCGCGTTTGATGCCGAGCTCCGGCATGAAGCCCTGCACCGCCGCCAGGATCGCGTAGTCCCCGCAGCCTGGGCACCAGCGCACTTCCTGGTCGGTCTTGAAGTCCCGGGCGCTCTGCGGCCCTTCGGCCTTGGGCACCAGCCGCAGGGACGGGAATCCGTTCTCACTCATGCGCCCACCTCGCTACGCTCGGCAGGGGCATTCGCCCACACGCGCCTCTTGATGATTCGCTCGCTCCGCTCGCTCATCGGTGGTCCTCCTCGTCCAGGGTGCCGATCGCCGCCCACAGCACGTCCGCCAACTGCGCCGCTTTGAACGGCAGTCCGCGCACCTGGTTGTAGGACTCGGCGTCCACCAGGTACTTCGCCCGCAGCAGCAGCGCGAGCTGCCCGAGGTTCATCTCGGGCACGACGACCTTCTCGTAACTGCGCAGCACCGAGCCGAGGTTGGCCGGGAAGGGGTTGAGGTTGCGCAGGTGTGCCTGGGCGATCTCGCCGCCGTCCGCGCGCACCCGGCGCACCGCCGCGGTGATCGGGCCGTACGTCGAGCCCCAGCCGAGGACCAGCACCCGGGCGTCGCCGGTCGGGTCGTCGACCTCCACCGGCTTGACCGTGATGCCGTCCACCTTGGCCTGCCGGGTGCGGACCATGAAGTCGTGGTTGGCCGGGTCGTAGGAGATGTTGCCGGTGCCGTCCTGCTTCTCGATGCCGCCGACCCGGTGTTCCAGGCCCGGGGTGCCCGGCACCGCCCACGGCCGGGCGAGGGTGTGCGGGTCGCGCAGGTAGGGCCAGAAGGCGCCGTCCTCGCGGTTCGGGCTGGTGGCGAACTGCGGGTCGATCTCCGGCAGTTCGTCGACGGCCGGGATCCGCCAGGGCTCGGAGCCGTTGGCCAGGTAGCCGTCCGAGAGCAGGAACACCGGGGTCCGGTAGGTCACCGCGATCCGGGCCGCCTCCAGCGCGGCGTCGAAGCACTCTGCGGGCGTGGCCGGGGCGACGATCGGCACCGGGGCCTCGCCGTTGCGGCCGAACATGGCCTGCAGCAGGTCGGCCTGCTCGGTCTTGGTCGGCAGGCCGGTGGACGGGCCGCCGCGCTGGATGTCCACGATCAGCAGCGGCAGTTCGAGCGAGACGGCCAGCCCGATGGTCTCGGACTTGAGCGCGACACCGGGCCCGGAGGTGGTGGTCACGCCGAGCGCCCCGCCGAAGGCCGCGCCGAGCGCCGCGCCGATGCCGGCGATCTCGTCCTCGGCCTGGAAGGTGCGCACCCCGAAGTTCTTGTGCTTGGACAGCTCGTGCAGGATGTCCGAGGCCGGGGTGATCGGGTACGAGCCCAGGTAGAGCGGCAGGCCGGAACGCTGCGCGGCGGCCACCAGCCCGTACGACAGGGCGAGGTTGCCGGAGATGTTGCGGTAGCGCCCGGCGGGGAGCTTGGCCGGCGGCACCTCGTAGGAGACCGCGAAGGACTCGGTGGTCTCGCCGAAGTTCCAGCCCGCCCGGAAGGCGCTGATGTTGGCCTCGGCGATCTCCGGCTTCTTGGCGAACTTGCTGCGCAGGAAGGTCTCGGTGCCGTGGGTGGGCCGGTGGTACATCCAGGACAGCAGGCCCAGCGCGAACATGTTCTTCGCCCGCTCGGCGTCCTTGCGGGCCAGCCCGCTGTCCTTGAGCGCCTCCAGGGTCAGCGTGGTGAGCGGCACCTTGTGCAGGTGGAAGCCGTCCAGCGAGCCGTCGCCCAGCGGGTCGGCCGCGTAGCCGACCTTGGACAGCGCGCGCTTGGTGAACTCGTCGGTGTTGACGATGATCTCCGCACCGCGCGGCAGGTCGGGCACGTTCGCCTTCAGGGCCGCCGGGTTCATCGCCACCAGTACGTTCGGGGCGTCGCCCGGGGTGAGGATGTCGTGGTCGGCGAAGTGCAGTTGGAAGGACGAGACGCCCGGCAGGGTGCCGGCGGGGGCCCGGATCTCGGCCGGGAAGTTCGGCAGCGTGGAGAGGTCGTTGCCGAAGGTGGCCGTCTCCGAAG
>NZ_JBHTTU010000273.1:0-2778 GCF_042794375.1 Kitasatospora sp. NPDC056531
GTCCTGCCCTTCGCGGTGGCCGGTACCGAGCCGCAGGTCGCCCTGCGCCGCGGTACGGCGTTCGCGCCGCGCCTGTCGCGCGTTGCGGGTGTGGCCTCCGGTGACGAGACGGCGGACAGCCTCGAGTTCGCCGCCGGCGGCACGGTGCTGGTCACCGGTGCGACCGGCACTCTGGGCGCCCTGGTGGCTCGTCACTTGGTGGCCCGGCACGGCGTTCGTCACCTGTTGCTGGCCAGCCGCAGTGGCGAGGCTGCCCCGGGCGCGGCCGAGCTGGTCGCGGAGCTGACCGAGGCCGGGGCCCAGGTCACGCTGGCGGCCTGCGACGTCGCCGACCGCGAGGCTGTTGCGGCTCTGCTCGCTGGGGTTCCGGCCGATGCCCCCCTTACCGGGGTGGTGCACACGGCGGGTGTGCTGGACGACGGTGTGATCGAGTCGCTCACCCCTGAGCGTTTCGACACCGTCCTGCGGCCCAAGGTCGACGCCGCCTGGCACCTGCACGAGCTGACCCGGGACCTGGACTTGTCCGCCTTCGTGCTGTTCTCCTCGGTTGCGGCCCTCTTCGGTGGGCCGGGGCAGGGCAACTACGCGACGGCCAACGCGTTCCTGGACGGGCTCGCCCAGCACCGCAAGGCGCTGGGTCTGCCGGCGGTCTCCCTTGCCTGGGGCCTGTGGGCGGAGGCGTCGGGCATGACCGGTGCGCTCGGCGACGGGAACCTCCAGCGGATGGCGCGCAGCGGACTTCGTGGTCTCTCGTCGCGTGAGGGTCTCGAGCTGTTCGACGCCGCGTGCGCGACGGACGAGGCGGTGCTGGTGCCGGCGCGGCTGGACCTGGCGGCCTTCCGTGCCCAGGCGGCGGCCTCCGGTGAGGTGGCTGCCCTGCTCAGGGGCCTGGTCCGGGCTCCCGCCCGTAAGGCGTCGTCGGCGGCCGCGGGGCCGGACGCCGTGGCGGCGCTCAAGGGCCGGTTGGCCGGGCTCTCGGAGGCCGAGCGCCAGCGCGTGCTGCTGGATCTGGTCTGCGGCGAGGCGGCCGCTGTGCTGGGGCATGCCTCGGCGGACGCGGTCGGTGCTGAACTGGGCTTCCTGGACGCCGGGTTCGACTCCCTCACCGCCGTGGAGCTGCGCAACCGGCTGAACGGGGCGACCGGGCTGCGACTGCCGGCCACGCTCCTCTTCGACTACCCCACCCCCGCAGCTCTTACGCAGCATCTGCAAGTTGAGCTCTGTTCCGGTGAGGGTCAGACACTGTATGTTGATCAAAGTGAGGCTGAGATCAGGAATGCCCTGGCGAGTATCCCTTTGATCCGGTTCCAAGAAGCGGGCCTGCTGGACGCCCTGTTGGAACTTGCCAATCCTCATTCTGGCGAGTCCGGCTCCGAGTTGAAGAGCCAGGCCGAGTCGATTGACGCAATGGACATCGAGAGCCTCGTCAAAATGGCGCTTGATGGCGGCGATTCCTGATGCGATCCGGAGAGCGGAGCTCATGATGGCTACATCCACGGAACAGATCGTTGAAGCTCTTCGGGCATCACTGAAGGAGACCGATCGCCTCCGGCAGCAGAACCGTCAACTCACCGATATGGCAAGGGAACCCATTGCCATCGTGGGGATGGCCTGCCGCTATCCGGGGGGCGTGAACGCCCCGGATGCGCTGTGGGAGCTGGTGGCCGAGGGTCGCGACGGAATCTCGGAGTTCCCGGTGGACCGCGGTTGGGACACGGATCTCTACGATCCCGACCCGGACCGCCACGGGAAGTCGTATTCGCGTCAGGGTGGATTCCTGCACGACGCGGCCGAGTTCGATGCGGGGCTCTTCGGGATTTCGCCGCGTGAGGCGCTGGCCATCGACCCGCAGCAGCGCCTGCTGCTGGAGGCGTCCTGGGAGGCGTTCGAGCGGGCTGGAATTGATCCTGCGTCACTTCGTGGAAGTCGCACCGGCGTTTTCGCCGGTGTGATGTACAACGACTACGCGGCACGGATGGGAAAGGCCCCCGAAGGATTCGAGGGCCTTCTCGGAAACGGCAGCGCGGGCAGCATCGCCTCCGGGCGGGTCGCCTACACCTTCGGTCTGGAGGGGCCGGCGGTGACGGTGGACACGGCGTGTTCGTCGTCGCTGGTCGGCCTGCACCTGGCGGCTCAGGCGCTGCGGCAGGGCGAGTGCTCGCTGGCCTTGGTCGGTGGCGTCACCGTGATGTCCAGCCCTGGGGCATTCATCGAGTTCTCCCGGCAGCGAGGCCTGGCTGTCGATGGCCGGTGCAAGTCGTTCGCGGCTTCTGCTGATGGCACCGGCTGGGGCGAGGGCGTCGGCATGCTGCTGGTCGAGCGGCTCTCGGACGCGCGGCGCAACGGCCACCCGGTGCTCGCCGTGGTGCGCGGCTCGGCCGTGAACCAGGACGGTGCGAGCAGCGGTCTGACGGCGCCGAACGGTCCGTCGCAGCAGCGGGTGATCCGGGCCGCGCTGGCCAACGCGCATCTGACGAGCGATCAGATCGATGCGGTGGAGGCGCATGGTACGGGTACGAAGCTGGGTGACCCGATCGAGGCGCAGGCGCTGCTGGCCACGTATGGGCAGGAGCGTCCGGCCGAGCGTCCGCTGTGGCTCGGCTCGTTGAAGTCGAACATCGGTCACACGCAGGCTGCTGCGGGTGTGGGTGGCGTCATCAAGATGGTGATGGCGATGCGGCACGGTGTGCTGCCGCGGACGCTGCATGTGGACGAGCCGACGCCGCAGGTGGACTGGGCGGCCGGTGCGGTGGAGCTGCTGACCGAGGCTCGCGAGTG
>NZ_JBHTTU010000274.1:0-2756 GCF_042794375.1 Kitasatospora sp. NPDC056531
TCGGAAGGTCTTGCGGTTCATGTTTCTTCCTGCGGGGTTATCGGATGCCTGGCTGCGTTCGGCGCAGGCCGGAGGAGAGGGGAGCCTCCGTCGATCGAAGAGAAATGTTGAAACTTCAACCAACGCAATCCACCGTACGGTCCGCGGATTCGAGCGTCAAGCGATGGAGTGAATTCATCGCCACGGACTCGGCGGGTCGGACGGCCTGCAAACCGGCTTGGGAACCGGGCGCTTCACGACGAACGGGGCCCACGCGCGGTCGGGGCGGGTCGGTTCGCGCGCTCCAGGTCGGCGAGCAGGCGTTCGATGTCGGTGATCAGCGATCCGTAGACGTGCCAGGCGCCCGGTTCGGCCAGCGTGCCGTGCCTGATCTCGTCGGTCATCGTCCTGTGCCAGGTCGTGGCGTCGTCGATCGCGCGGCGCAGCGGCCTGCAGAGGCTGTCGAGATCGGGGCGTGCGGCATGCCCGGGGGCGACGAACGACTCCATCGCCCGTTCCGCCGTTTCCAGGGTCGCCGCATACCGGTCGAGGAAGTGTCGGTTCAGGCCGTGACCGGTGGGCTGGTCGTCGGCGCTGTCGGCCAGTGTCCGTGCGATGCCCCGGACCTGGAAGGAGACGCGGTGCAGGGCGCGCAGCGCCTCGCTATGGTCCGTCGGCTTCTGATGTCCGTGGACGATGCACCGCGTGTTCCAGCGCAGGCTCTCCCGGCTCTGGCGTACGTCCTCCCCCGCCTGGAGTGCCAGGTCGTCGAGGCGCCTGCCCCGCTCCAGCCACAGGTGGGCGCGGTCGGTGTGCTGCCGCTCACGCAGCCCGCGGCCCATGTCGCCGAGCAGTTCTCCCATGGCCGCGGCGAGTTCGCGCACCGAGGTGTCGGAGGCGCCGAGGTGTGTGGGCGGAAGGATGAGGGCATTGACCGCGATGCCGGCGGCCGCGCCGGTGAAGGTGGCCAGGGTCAGGGTGACGACATGGCCCATGGGGACGGCCGTCGCCGCCGCCAGGGCGAGTGCCGCCGTCGAGGCGATCTGCAGGCGGCTGTCGGAGCCCCGGCGGCCTCCTGCAACCAGTGCGATGGCCGGGATCGCGGCGACGCTTCCCGCGGCCGGGCCGAGCAGCCATACAACGGTCACGGCCAGTGACAGCCCCGCGGCCCGGGCGGCCACGCTGCGCAGGGCCTGCGTCACCGATCGGTAGATGGTCGGGGCGTTGACCATGGCCAGGGCGGTTGCTACGGCGAGGTACTGCTGTTGCCCGGGGAGCCACCACGAGGCGGCCTGCCAGGCGAGGAGGGCCGCGACGAGCCCCTTGACACTGCGGGTGAGGGCGGTGGTCGACCATCCCGGGAGCGACAACCAGGGCGTGCGCGGCAGCCGCAGGGCGCGGCCTGCTGCTTCCCGCCACCGGACGATGGCGGCCGGTGGCGACACGAAGGCCGGGGCTCTCATCTCTGTGCTCCTGCTCCGCCTACTGCTCACTTGCTGCGGCGGTGTGACCCGCCGGGGTCGGCCGGGCCGCTGGACGGGAGCGGCCGAGGCCAGGTCCGGGGCCTCAGGCGGGTGCCCGGCAGCAGGTGCGACAGTTCGGCGTCCAGGTCGTATCCGCCAGCTTCCCGGCCGGCCGGTACCAGTCGGTAGGTGCGCTCCAGCCACTCGGCCACCACGTGGAGTGGGGCCCGGAGCCAGGCGGTCCCCGCCGGCGAGGAGAGGGCGAGGTTCAGTACTTCCTCATGGCCGACCGCTCCCGGCCAGACCTGTACGTCCCCTTGCCCGCTCGGTCTGCGCAGGCCCTGTGCCAACAGGTCGCGGGCGAAGACCCAGGAGACCTGGCCGTCCGCGTCGGTGTGGAAGACGATGCGCACGGCGAGCGGGTCGTAGGAGCGGTAGGACAGGAGGGTCGGCAGTGTGACCGGTTCTCCCGAGGGAAGCAGGAGTTCCATGTCGAGCATTTGATCTGCACAGCCGTTCACGGCATGACTCCCTGTGTGGGTAGTGCCCCCCTGAATAGCGGGTGCGAGCGCCCCGGCCGTGGGCGGCGGCGCGAGAGGGCGGCCGGGGGCCGCGCGGTGTGCCGGCACCGGACCAGGCGCGCGCCCCCGCCCCGAGCCGTCGCAGGTCAGCGGAAGACGTGCGGGTTGAACCCGTACACGTTGATGACCCGGATGATCTGCCAACTGCTGTCCCACCGGTAGAACCGGTGGCCGTCGTAGCGGTACCGGTGGCCGTCGTCGTTGCTGTACCAGTAGCCGCCCTGGCGCTCCCAGAAGCGGTGGCCGTCCCAGCGGCTCGTGTGCCCGCTGCCGTAGCGGTCGAAGCGGTCGCCCTCGTGGTCGCGGACCTGGAAGGCCGCCAGGGAGACGGAGACGGTGGTGTCGTGGTGGATGGCCTGAACCGGTGCGGCCGAGGCGGTGCCGCCAGCGAGCAGCAGCCCACCGAGCGTCGCGGCGAGCGCGGCGGCCGCGGTGGCGGCCCGGCGTCCGACGGACTTGTTCATGATCTTTCCTCCTTGATCGGCCCGGAGCCATGGGGTGATGGCTCCAGGCGGTGCCCCGCTGCGGTGGGGCAAGAACGACGATACCGGAAACTTGTTGAAACTTGTACATCTTCGCTGTGGGGCATGTCCTGCCCTCGGGACGGCAGGGCGGGGAATAACGGGCGGGGCAACCGCACCGGCCGCCACGATGGACGTCGTCGTGGAGGCCGTGTCCTCCGGCAGGCGATCTTGACGGTTTGCCGACTGAGCCTGGCCGCCCGGTTCAGGCC
>NZ_JBHTTU010000275.1:0-2630 GCF_042794375.1 Kitasatospora sp. NPDC056531
TTCGTGCGACACGAGGCTGCTTGAGCTGAGTGAACTCACCGATGAGGAGGTTCCGTTGAGGAAGGTGTAGTTCCAGGCCAGTGTCCATGGCCTGTCCCCGCCCCGGCGTGCGTTCCTGGTAACGGGAGGGTGCGAAGCCCGGGGGAAAAGCCCAAGGGCTCCCGTTCCATCCGGGGGCTACAGGCAAGGGGAATGAGCGGACGGGTGAATGCGAATGAACCCTTGGCCATGCCTCGTAACTTCGAACCTCGCCGATGGGAAGTACCAGCGGGGTACAGGACTGGCCGCTGAGAAGCGGCAGGTGCCGGCTGGAGAGAAGCAGTCAGCCGGGAGGACACCACCGTCCCGGGGTAGAGAGGGCACCCACCCCGCTCGCATCTCGCTCATGCAGAACGTGGAAACCCCGCAAGGGTCCCGGCCTTGTGCCGGGTAGGCCGACCGTGAGGAACGCTCAACTCCCTGGCGGGAACAGGATGACCCAAGAAGCGAATGCCGGCGGCCGAAAGGCAGCAGGAACCCGGGACGGTCAATACTGGCTCCTCCAGCCGGTCGTCTCGCATAACTGGCCGGACAAGGCCCAAGTGGCCCGACCCGAAAGGGTGCTGACGTGGGTCAGGTGAGCCTGCGAAAGAGGACGATGACAAGGACAACAGAACCGACGGCCACGTTGGACACCACGCCGCTCAGCGGCACGGTGAACGAACCGGAGGGCGAACTCCTCGACTGGCACGCGGTCGACTGGACCGCCGCCGAGGAGAACGTACGTCGTCTGCGCCAGCGCATCTTCGCGGCGTCGCAGGCCGGGGACCTGAAGAAGGTCCGCAACCTGCAGAAACTGATACTCCGCAGCCATAGCAACACGCTCGTGAGCGTGCGGCGGGTCACGGAGATCAACGCTGGCCGCCGAACGGCGGGCATCGACGGACGGACCGTGCTCACGGCCCCGGGCAAGGCCGAACTGGCCACCTGGGTCCAGCACCGCTCCGCCCCGTGGAAGCCCAAACCCGCTCGGCGTGTGTACATCCCCAAGAGCAACGGAAAGCAGCGTCCTCTCGGGATTCCCGTGATCGTCGACCGCGTCCTGCAAGCCAGGACGGTCAACGCACTTGAACCCGAGTGGGAGGCCCGGTTCGAACCCAAGTCCTACGGGTTCCGGCCGGGCCGGGGATGCCAGGACGCGATCCAGGCGATCTTCAACGTCGCACACGGCAAGCGCCCGAAGCGACAGTGGGTCCTGGACGCAGACCTGGCGGCGGCATTCGACCGCATCGATCACGAGCACCTCATCAAGATGCTGGGACCATTCCCCGCGAGGGAAATGGTCGCCCGCTGGCTGAAGGCCGGGGTCATCGAGAAGGAGTGCTTCACCGCCACCGAAGAGGGAACCCCTCAAGGCGGCGTGATCAGCCCCCTCCTGCTCAACATCGCTCTCCACGGGATGGAAAAGGCTGCCGGAGTCCGCTACTACACCGGCGGCACGCACGCCGGTGAAACCGTTCCGGGCTCCCCGGTGCTGATCAGATACGCCGACGACCTGCTCGCCTTCGCCCACTCCAGGGTCGAAGCCGAGCAGATCCAGGCGCGACTGGGCACCTGGCTGAAACCCAGAGGGCTGGTCTTCAACGAGGACAAGACGAGCATCGTCGACCTCAACGAGGGCTGTGACTTCCTGGGCTTCAGCATCCGCCGCTACCGCGGCGGAACGGTGCTGCTGATCAAGCCGAGCACGGCAGCCGTGCGACGAATCCGGAAGCGGCTGGCCGCCGAGGTGCACGCCCTGCGAGGGGCCAACGCCCAGGCGGTGATCCACAAGCTCAACCCGATCATCCGGGGCTGGGCGGCCTACTACCGGAGTGGGGTGTCCAGCCGCGTCTTCCACGCGCTGGACGCCTACGTGTGGAAGCTTCTCTACAAGTGGGCGACCCACACGCACCCGAACAAGTCGAAGCACTGGGTCGTGGCCCGCTACTTCGGCATGTTCAACAAGGCCAGGCGGGACAGGTGGGTCTTCGGCGATCGCGACAGCGGCCGCTACCTCGCCAAGTTCTCCTGGACGAAGATCGTTCGGCACCGGATGGTCAAGGGCTCGGCGTCCGTGGACGACCCCGCCCTCACTGACTACTGGGCCGAACGACGTCGCAAACACAAGCCGGCACCTCTGCCAGCCTGCGAGCCATCAGGGCTTGCTTGAGCCGTGTGCCCGGACGACGGGCCCGCACGGTTCTGAGGGGGCGGGGACGCAGCAATGCGTCCCCGCTACCCGACCAGGCGGCCAAGGGCCAGGTCGGCCTGGACCACTACCAGGTCAGGAACTGGACCGCCTGGCACCGGCACGTCACCCTGACCATGCTCGCCCTCGCGTTCCTGGCCGTCGCCGTCGACGACGCGCGGCCGACCAGACCTGCGGATCCGGACCGCCCCGCCCGAAGCGGTGAGCCGGTCGACCTGACCGTCCCGGAGATCCGCCGCTTGATCGGCGCACTGTTCAGCCCGGTCACGTCCCTGCGTGCGCTCCTGCACTGGTCGAACTGGCGCAGAAGCCACCAAGCCTCAGCGCGTCGCAGCCACTACCGGCGGCGACTCTCCGTCCCCTCAAGCACGTAGATCGCGAAGTCGCACTGGAGTACTAG
>NZ_JBHTTU010000276.1:0-2623 GCF_042794375.1 Kitasatospora sp. NPDC056531
GGATGCCGTGGTGGTGGACGAGGTGGCGGGCGATGAGGGAGCCGAGCATGCCGGTGGCGCCGGTGATGAGTGCGGTACCGGACCGGTCCAGCGGCTGGGGGATCGTCAGGACGACCTTCCCGGTGAGCTTGGCCTGGCTCAGGTTGCGGAAGGCCTCCCGGGCCTGTCGCACGTCCCACACGGTGATCGGCGGATGCTGGAGCTTCCCCTGGCGGAACAGGTCCATCACCTCGCGCAGCATCTCCTGCGTCCGGTCCGGACCGGCATCCTGGATGTCGTACACCCGGTAGTCGACGCCGGCGTGGACGGCGGCGACCTCGGCGGGGTCGCGCTTGTCGGTCTTGCCCATCTCCAGGAAGCGACCGCCGCGCGGCAGCAGGCGCAGGCCCGCGTCCACGAACTCCCCGGCCAGGCAGTCGAGGACCACGTCCATGCCCCGGCCGCCGGTGGCCGTCAGGAACTGCTCCTCGAACTCCACCGTGCGGGAGTTGGCGATCCGGTCCGGAGCCACCCCGTTGGCGCGGACCGCCTTCCACTTGCCGGGGCTCGCCGTGCCGTAGACCTCGGCGCCCAGGTGCCGCGCGAGCTGGACGGCGGCCGTGCCGACGCCGCCGGCGGCGGCGTGGATCAGCACCGACTCCCCGGCCTGCAGACCGCCGAGGTCCACCAGGCCGTAGTACGCGGTGAGATAGGTGATCGGTAGGGCCGCGCCCTGCTCGAAGGTCCAGTCGTCCGGCATCCGGGTGAGCCACCTGTGGTCGGTGACCGCCATCGGTCCGAACGACGTCGGGCACAGTCCCAGCACCCGGTCGCCCACCGCGACGTTGTGCACGCCTTCGCCGACCTCCAGCACGACGCCGGAGGCCTCGCCGCCGATGCCGTTCTGTCCCTCCACGACGCCGAGGGCCACGATCACGTCACGGAAGTTCAGGCCTGCGGCCCGGACGGAGATCCGCACCTGACCAGGTGCCAGCGGCTCCAGGACCTCGGGGTACGGCACGAGTTCGAGGCTTTCGAGGACGCCGGGAAGCGCGGTGTCGAGTCGCCAGGGAGCTTCCCCCGCGGGCGGCTGGAGCGAGGGATGGGCACTCATCCGGGCGAGGCGCGGCGCCAGGAGCTTGCCCTGCCGGACTGCCAGACGCGGTTCGGTGGCGCCCAGCACGGCCGGGAACACGGTGGTGGTGGCCGGGTCCCGGTCGGTGTCCACGAGGGTGATGCGTCCGGGGAACTCGCTCTGCACCGAGCCGATCAGGCCCCACAGGGCGGAGGCGGCGAGATCGGTGACGTCCTCGTGGTCGTCGACGGCCACCGCCCCGTTGGTGGCGAGCACCAGGTGGGTGGTCGTGAACCGGTCATCGGCCAGCCAGGACCGCACGAACTCCAGGGTGCGCTCGGTCGCTTCGTGGGCGGCGGCGGCGATGTCCGGACCCGAACCGCCGAGCAAGAAGGCGACCACGGCGGCCCCGGCCGGTACTGCTTCCCCAGCGTCCGGCGCGAAGAGCCCGGACGGATCGGCCACGGTCCCGACGGCTCCCGCGGAGAGCCCCAGCGGATCCGGACCGACCACCACGAAGGCGGACGGACCGCCGGCCGGAGTGCCGGTCACCGGCGTCCAGTCCAGCCAGAACAGCGAGTCGTCCTGGGAGGCCGACGGCTTGGTCGCCAGCTGGCCGTCCGTTACCTCGCGCACCACCAGTGAGTCGACACTGATCACCGGCCGGCCGGCGTCATCGCTCGCACTGACCGCGAAGGACGAAGGGCCGGTGGGCGTCAGCCGGACGCGCACCGCGCTGGCTCCCGCCGCGTGAAGGACGCAGCCGGTCCAGTTGAACGGCAGCCGGACGCCTTCGGACTCCTGCTCGGCGAAGGCCAGCGCGTGCAACGTGGCGTCCAGGAGCGCCGGGTGCGCTCCGAAGCGGTCGGCTTCGGTCCGGTGGTCCTCGGGGAGCCTGATTTCGGCGTAGACCTCGGCACCGAGCTTCCACGCGGCCTGGACGCCCTGGAAGGTGGGCCCGTAGTGGTAACCGACGTCCAGCAGGTCGCTGTAGAGGGTCGAGACGTCGACGGCGGTGGCTCCGGGCGGCGGCCACTCGGCCGTCCGCTCCGGATCGGCGGGGCGCTGGCCGGTCAGGACACCTGCCGCGTGCTGGACCCACGCCCCGTCACCGATGCGCCCGTGCACGGTCAGTGTCCGTCGGCCGGCCTCGTCGGTCGGATTGACCCGGACCTGGAGGGTCATCGTCGTCCGCTGCTCGGCGGCCATGGTGAGCGGTGCGAGCAGGGTGAGCTCCGAGACGTACGGCGTTTCTGTCTCCTGCGCCGCCTTGAGCGCCAGTTCGAGGAAGGCGGTGCCGGGCAGGAGGACGGTGCCGTTCACGGCGTGGTCGGCGAGCCAGGGGTGCGTGGGCAGCGAGATGCGGCCGGTGAAGAGGAGGGTGTCGTCGTCGGGTAGTGCCGTGACCGAGGTGAGCAGCGGATGGTCGACGGGGGTGAAGCCGGCCGCCGCCGGATTGGCCTTCGGCGTGTGGTGGAGCCAGTAGTGCTGGTGTTGGAAGGGGTAGGTGGGGAGGGGGGTGGGGGTGGTGGGGTGGTTGGTCCAGGTGACGGGGATGCCGTTGGTGTG
>NZ_JBHTTU010000277.1:0-2616 GCF_042794375.1 Kitasatospora sp. NPDC056531
ATCTTGTTGCGAAGCTCATATTGGCTGCCAGGCGAATACGCGGGCCGGAGGCCCGTACAGCTGCGCGAATGGCGGATTCCAGGCTCAGCATTTGCTTCGCGTCAGATGTGTATAAGAGACAGGCCTTGAGCCAGGCCACGAGTTCCATGTGCCGGGTGAGCGGGGAGGCGCGGATGAGCTCCTTCCACTCCGCGACGGGGCGCCCGTACTTCTTCTCGATGGAGGGGAAGTAGGCGGCCGGGCCCTTCACGGCGGCGGTCTTCGCGGCGGCCTTCGCGGCGGTGGCCTTCACAGTTGCCGTGGTCATGTCCGGCGTCCTCCCAAGTGCGGGCAAAACAAAATCGGTGCGGTCACGGGTTAGGACCGTGACCGCACCGATAACTCATCGCCCGGCGGAAGTGACTGTGATCACACCGCCGCGGTGCGCCTGCGCCCGCGGGCGGCGCGGCGCCCGGCCGGCGGGGTGGGGTCGGCGTTCCACGCGGCGACGGGGTTGCCGAGCCAGCGGGTGTCGCCGGGCACGCTCTCGCCGCGCATGACCAGCGAGGCGGGGCCGACCGTGGTGTTGTCGCCCAGCGCGGAGTTGAGCAGGACGATCGAGTGCGGCCCGGTGGTGGAGCCGGCGCCCAGGTGGACGGGGCCCAGACGCATCACCCGGTCGTGGAACAGGTGGGTCTGCAGCACGGTGCCGCGGTTGACGCTGGCGCCCGCCTCGACGGTGACCAGGTCGCTCTCGGGCAGCCAGTGGGTCTCGCACCACACGCCGCGCCCGATCTTGGCGCCGAGGCTGCGCAGCCAGACGTTCAGGTACGGGGTGCCGGTGATGGCGCCGCCGCCGAAGGGCATGGCGAGTTCCTCGACGAAGGTGTCGTAGAGCTCGTTGCGCCACACGAAGGAGGACCACAG
Organism: Kitasatospora sp. NPDC056531; assembly: GCF_042794375.1. Taxonomy (NCBI): domain Bacteria; kingdom Bacillati; phylum Actinomycetota; class Actinomycetes; order Kitasatosporales; family Streptomycetaceae; genus Kitasatospora; species Kitasatospora sp. NPDC056531. The sequence continues at coordinate 907 of NZ_JBHTTU010000277.1, forward strand.
CGGGTGCTCGGCGACGCGGAAGCGCCCGACCAGCAGCCACTTGGCGGCGGTGGCGATCGCGCAGGCGGCGACGGCGGCGGCGATCAGCACCAGCCCGGCGGAGCCGAAGGCCACGCCCAGCCCGTAGTCGTCCCGTATCGACTGCAGGGCGGCGAACACCAGGTCGGCCAGCACGACCGCGACGATGACCGGGAGGAGCCGGCAGACCTCGACGCCGGCGCGCGCCCACATCAGGCGCTTGGGCGGGTTGTAGGTGCGGCCCTCGGCGCCGGTGTCGGCCACACGCGGCAGTGCGAAGGCGGGCCGGCCCAGCCACGAGGAGCCCTCGGGGGCGTGCGCGGGGGTGTCGGAGAGCACGCCGACCAGGGAGTTGTCGGGCAGGGAGCGGTCGGGGCCGACGATGCCGGAGTTGCCGACGAAGGAGCGGCGTCCGACGTGCGAGCGGCCCAGGTGCAGCCAGCCGCCGCGCAGCTCGTAGGGGGCGACGAGGGTGTCGTCGGCGAGGAAGGCGCCGTCGTCGACCCGCATCAGGCCGGGCAGCGAGAGCACCGTGGAGGCCTCGACCCGGCGGCCGATCTTCGCACCGAGCAGGCGCAGCCACACCGGGGTGAAGAGGCTGGCGTAGAAGGGGAACAGGGTTCGCCGGGCGGTGTCGCTGAGGCCGGAGACGGCCCAGGCGCAGAAGGCGACGCGGCCGGTGGCCGGGTGGAAGCCCGGGCGCAGCGGCAGGGAGAGGAGGCGGATCATCAGGGCTATCAGCACGGCGTGGCACAGGACGGTCAGCACCGCGAGCGGGGCGGTCATCGGCAGCAGCTGGAGCATGGCCTGGACCAGGGTGCGGTCGTTGTCGACCATCGGGTAGATGATCAGCAGCGCGGGCAGCGCGGCGATGACCGGGAGGAGTCCGAAGAGGGCGAAGCCGGCGCCGTAGGCGAGGTTCCAGGCCCGGGAGGGGCGGGCCGGCGTCGCCGGCCACTGGGTGCGGGCCTCGGTGGAGGGGCGGGCCGGGGAGCCGTTCCAGTGCTCGCCGGGCGGGACGGTGCCGGTGACGCAGGAGCCGGGGGCGATCTCGGCGCCGTGGCCGATGCGGGCGCCGGGCATCAGGGTGGCGCGGTGGCCGATGCTGGAGTGCTCGCCGATGTCGAGGCGGCCGAGTTGGAGGGTGTCGCCGTCGAGCCACCAGCCGGCGATGTCGACCTCGGGTTCGATCGAGGCGCCGTTGCCGATCCGGGCCAGGCCGGTGACCGGGGGCGAGGTGTGCAGTTGGACGTCCTTGCCGACGCGGCAGCCGAGCATCCGGGCGTAGCGCGGGGCCCAGGGGGTGCCGCTGAGGCGGCCGGTGCCGAACATGGCGGTGAAGCGTTCGGCGGTCCACAGTCTCAGGTGGACGTGGCCGCCGCGGGGGTGGCTGCCGGGGCGGATGCCGGCGGTGATGAGGCGGGCGCCGGTGGCGGCGATCAGGGTGCGGCCGGGGGCGCTGTAGAAGAGGAGCAGGCCGGCGACGACGGGCCACCAGGAGCTGTGCGGGGCCCAGGGGAGGTGGTTGCCGAGGAGGTTGTCGACGGCGATCAGGACGATGACCCAGCGCAGGCCGGAGATGGCGAACAGGCCGAGCAGGATGAGGGTCTGCCACAGGGCCGCGCTGCGTGGGGTGGGGCGTACCGGCCGTGCGGGTGCGGTGGTCGCGGCGGCTTGCGGCCCGGCCGCGGC
>NZ_JBHTTU010000278.1:0-2581 GCF_042794375.1 Kitasatospora sp. NPDC056531
GCTTCACGGTGCTCACTTCCCCTCAGCGGCTGCCGGGCGCCGGAGCCGCCGCAGGTAGGGGTCGAAGGACGGCCGGGGTTCGAGGCGGACCCTGGCGTCCACGCAGACCGCCCCGTCGGGGCGGACGATGACGGGGTTGAGGTCGGCCTCGACGAGTTCCGGGAAGTCGTCGGCGAGCCGGGACAGCCGGGCGAGGACGGACCGGACGGCAACAAGGTCGACAGACGGCCCGCCGTGCTGCCCGAACAGCAGCGGTGCGCTCCGGAGTTCGGCGACCATCGCGGTCAGGTCGTGCTCGCTCAGCGGGGCCAGCCGGGCCACCTGGTCGGCCAGGACGTCGGTGGCGGTGCCGCCGAGTCCGAGGACGACGAGCGGACCGAAAACCCGGTCCTGGACCACGCCCGCGAGCAACTCCAGGCCGGGCACGGCCATCGGCTGGACCACCGCGCCGGCCAGTTCCACACCGAAGCGCCGGGTGAACTCGTGGTAGGCGTCCCGCGCTTCGATGTCCGTGGCAAGGCCAGTGCGGACGGCACCTACGGCGCTCTTGTGCACCTGCCCGGGCCAGTACGCCTTCAGGGCCACCTTCCCCTCGTGCCCGAGGCGGCGCAGCCCGGCGGCAGCGGCGACCGCCGTGTGCTCGTCGCGGGCCCACACCGAGGTGGTGAGGGGCAGCCCGTAGCTCTCCAGCAGGTCGGCCGTGGAGAGCGGATCGAGCCAGCCGCCCTCGGGGTGGGCGGTGAGGTAGCCGTCCACCAGGCTCCGGGCGGTGTACCGGTCGCAGTCCACGGCATCGGCGGGTTCAGACCGCGGTTCGGCGAGCCACCGGGCGCGGTCCCGCGCGTGGGCGAGGGCGCGGGCGGCGGCAGCGGTGTGCGAGGCCGCACCGCGGCGGCCCGCTGTCGAGCGCCCGGCGTCGACGGTCAGGACCGGGATCGTGCGGGTGACGCGGCGGACGGTGCGGGCGAAGGCCCTCGGGCTGCCGAAGGCCTCCAGGTGGAATAGGGCGAGATCTGTGCGGCCGTCCGCCTCCCACCAACGGAGCAGGTCGTTGCCGCTGACGTCGTACTTGTCGCTGAGCGAGACGAAGCTCGACACCCCAACGCCCAGCCAGCCGAGCCGCTCCAGCAGGGCGATCCCCACGCCGCCGCTCTGGACGGCCACTCCGGCCGTCCCGGCGCGCGGGAACACGGCGCCGAACTCGGCGTCCAGCCGGACGGCGGGATCGGCCTGGGCGAGGCCGAGGCTGTTCGGGCCGACCAGGCGCATGCTGTACCGCCAGCAGGCGCGCATCAGCCGACGGGCGTCCTCCGGGCCGAGTCCGGAGGTGAGCACCACGAGCGCCCTGACCCCGGCGGCGCCGCAGTCCTCGGCCACCTCCCCCACCGCCGCGGCCGGGACGGCCAGTACTGCGAGGTCCAGCACTGCGGGCAGGGCGGCGACGGACGGGTACGCGGTCACGCCGTCGATCTCGGCGGCGTGCGGGTTCACGGCCCAGACCGCCCCCGTGAAGCCGCCCCGGCGGATCTTCCCAAGGACGGCCCGCCCGACCGAGCCCTCCCGGCGCGAGACGCCCACCAGCGCGACCGACGCCGGTCGGAGCAGCGCCGCCAGGCTGGCCACGTCGGCGCGGCGCCCGCGCTCGTCCACCGCCGTTCGGTAGCGCTCGTCCGACTCGTCCAGCGGCACCCGAATTCTGACCTCGCTCTGCGCGAACCGCCGCTGGACGGGCAGGCCGAGGTCTGCGAAGACCTTGTGCACGGCCTGGTTCCCGGCCAGCGTGTCGGCCTCGAAGAAGCGGACGCCGCACGCCCTGGCGGCATGCACCAGGTGTTCGAGGAACAGCGTGCCCACGCCCCGGTGGTGCCAGCGGTCGGCCACCGCGAGCGCGAGCTCCGCCGTCTCCGGCAGGTCGTCCAGCACGGCGCAGTCCGCCTCGCCGACGAGTTCCTCCCCCACCCAGGCTCCCAGGGCCAGCAGCCCCGGACTCTCCTCCCCGCAAAGGCGGTCGGCCGCCTGCCTCGGCGCGTTGCGGCTGACCCCGAAGAACCGCATCCGGCGGCTCTCCTCGGACATCCCGTCGATGTTCAGGTCGAGCACCGCCTGGTGGTCCTGCGGGCCCAGCTGCCGGATCTCGACCGTGGTGCCGTCGGAGAGCAGGGCCTCGGCGGTGGTCCGCGGCGGGTGGACGGTGGACATGGCTCATCTCCTCGGCCGTCGCCGTGGTACCTCTCCAGCCTCCACGCCCACCGCGTTTTGGGGGAGGGCCGACCGGCCCCGCCCGGGGGTGCCGAGCGGCTCGGCACGGGGGTGCGCAGACTGGGGAGCGAAGCGGTCGGCAACGGAGGTCGCCATGGCAGCGGACCCACCTACGGGGCATCCCGACCTGCCGGACGCCTGGACCCTGCGCTACCGGGGCTTCGACCCGGACGAGGAGGGACTGCGGGAGGCCCTGTGCGCGGTCGGCAACGGCTACCTGGTCAGCCGGGGCGCCGCGCCCGAGTCGGTCGCGGACGGGGTCCACTACCCGGGGACGTACGTGGCGGGCTGCTACGACCGGGCGGGGTCGACGGTCATGGGG
>NZ_JBHTTU010000279.1:0-2559 GCF_042794375.1 Kitasatospora sp. NPDC056531
GGCGGAGACCGCCGGCGGGCTGATGACCAGTCCCGCCGTCACCGCCCGTCCGGGCTGGTCGGTGCCCGAGGCCGCCCGGGCCATGGACAAGCACAAGGTCAAGCGCCTGCCTGTGGTCGACGAGGTCGGCCGTCTGGTCGGCATCGTCAGCCGCCGGGACCTCCTGGAGATCTTCCTGCGCCACGATGGGGCCATCCGCGACGAGATCAACCACGACGTGCTCGGCCAGACCCTCTGGCTTGCCCCCGGCGACGTCCAGGTGGCGGTGCACGACGGCGTCGTCACGCTGAAGGGCCGGCTCCCGCGCCGCAGCCTGATCCCGATCACCGAACAGCTCTGCCGCGCCGTGGACGGCGTCGTCGCCGTCCACCACACGCTCGACTGGACCGAGGACGACACCAAGCCCGCCCTGGAACACCCCCGGGCGTACCACGCGGGCCGGTAGCTCCGAGGAGGACACCATGACCCGCACCCCGAACACCGTCGGCGACGTCATGACCCACGCGGTCGTGGCCGTCGGCCGCGACGCGGACTTCCGCGAAGTCACCGAGACGCTCCAGCGCTGGCAGGTGAGCGCGGTCCCCGTGCTCACCGGCGACGGCCGGGTGATCGGCGTCGTCTCCGAGGCCGACCTGCTCACCGCCCGGGACCGCGACGGCGAACGTGCCGACGCCCTGACCGCTGGGCGGATGATGTCCGTCCCGGCGTTCACCGTGCACCCCGGCAGCCCGATCAACGAGGCCGCCCGGGCGATGGCCCGCGGGCACCTCAAGCGGCTCCCGGTGGTCGACGAGGAGGACTACCTGGTCGGCATCGTCAGCCGGGGCGACCTGCTCAAGGTCTACCTGGAGGACGACCGCGAGCTGGCCGACCGGGTCCGCTTCGAACTGACCGCCACCCTGGGCCCGGCTGCTCCAGTGGACATCGACGTCCGGTCCCTGAACGGCCGGGTCACGCTGTCCGGCGACCTGCCCGACGCCGTCACCGCGCCCGTTCTGGAGCGGCTGGTCCGGTCTGTGCCCGGCGTGGTAGGCGTCGAGATCTGGCTCAACGCGCCGGCTTGACCAGATGGTCCGCGTGACCGCGCGAGTGTTCGCCGCCGATGGGGGTACCCCCGGCCGAAGACTGGGGGAGGCTCCCCGGAGAGCCTTGCCGCCGCCCGCTGGGTTGCCGACGAAGCGGTCTGGCGGGGTGCTCGACTGCGGGTGCTGTACGCCTGGCTCTGGCCGCAGCACGCGGCGCCCGGGCTGCCCGGTGTCAGCGAGGGCCGCGGCCGGGCGGTCGGCGTGCTTGCCGATGCCGCTGACTGGCTACGGGCGGACCACCGGGTCTGGACGTCGCCACCGTCTTGGCGGATGAGCACGCACCCGGGGGAATCACAGCCGCTGGCACGTCGGCCGACCTGCTGGTGCTCGGGTCCTCCGCTGCGCACGGGCCCCTCGGATCGGTGGGCCTGGCCGTCGCGGCCTACGCGCCCTGTCCCGTTGTCCTCGTTCGAGCCGCCCCGGGAGCCACCGGGCCGCCCCACGAGGTGGTCATGGGCGTCGACGCTCACGACCCCGCTGAGACCGTTCTCGACTTCGCCCGCCAGACGGCTCTGCGATGGGGCGTCCCACTGCGGGTCGTGCACGCCTGGACGCCGTCGGCACGGTGATGGGCCCTCACTACGTGGAGCGGGCGCTTCTCGCCGAACGGGAGGAGTTCGCCCTGACGGACGTGCTGGGACACGCCACGGACCCGGAGACCGTCCCGGACGTCGAGCGTGCCGCTGCCGCCGACGCGCTGGTGGGCGCTGCCCGGTCCGCCGGGCTTCTCGTCGTGGGCCGGACCGGGCGGTGATCCTCCGCGAGTGGTGCCCGATCGCTGTCGCGCCCGACGGCTGAACCCGGTCTTCGGTGCGCGGGACGGCGGGGCGGCGCAGAATCGGTGGTGTCACCGCCCGCGCACCCAGGGAGCAGGCCATGGACACGCCTCAGTCCGAGCCGTCGGGCCAGCCCGTGCGGGTGTTCCTGCTGGACGACCACGAGGTGGTCCGGCGTGGCGTCCGCGACCTCCTGGAGGCCGAGCCGGACATCGAGGTCGTTGGCGAGGCGGCCAACTGCGCACAGGCCCTGGCCCGGGTGCCGGCGTTGCGCCCGGATGTCGCTGTGCTAGACGTTCGCCTTCCGGACGGTGACGGCGTCGCCGTCTGCCGGGAGCTCCGCGACCGGATGCCCGGACTGGGCTGCCTGATGCTCACGTCCTTCGACGACGACGACGCCCTGCTCGACGCGATCATGGCCGGGGCGGCCGGCTACGTCCTGAAGCAGGTCAAGGGCGCCGAACTGGTCAGCGCGGTGCGCACGGTGGCCTCGGGCCAGTCCATGCTCGATCCCGCCACCACCCACAAGCTGATGGAGAGCCTGCGCCACCACGAGGAGAGCGGGACCGACGCCGCCCTCGCCGGGCTCACCCCGCGCGAACGGGAGATCCTCGCCCTCGTCGGCGAGGGCAAGACCAACCGCCAGATCGGCCAGGAGCTCTACCTCGCCGAGAAGACCGTGAAGAACCACGTGTCGC
>NZ_JBHTTU010000280.1:0-373 GCF_042794375.1 Kitasatospora sp. NPDC056531
CCTCTGGACCTGCTGGCCCGACCACCTGCGGCTGACCGGCCGCCGCCCGCTCGCGGCCTTCCACCGCACCGGCGCCGTGCAGCTCGACGCCCCCGGCACCGCGCCGTCCGGCACCACCGCCCTGTTCGACCGCGCCGGCGTCCCGTACGAGCGATGGGACGCCCCGACGCTGCGCCGGCGCCTGCCCGGGATCGACCCCGGACGGTACTGGCCGCCGAAGCCGGTGGACGACGATGCCTTCTTCGCCGCCCCCACCGGCGAACTCGGCGCGCTGTTCACCCCGGACGCCGGGTTCGTCGACGATCCGCAGCTCGCCGCCCAGAACCTCGCGGACGCGGCGGGCGAACTGGGCGCGCGCTTCCTGTTCCACCAC
>NZ_JBHTTU010000280.1:383-2557 GCF_042794375.1 Kitasatospora sp. NPDC056531
GGTGGCCGTCGACCGGCACGCGGACCGGGTGACGGGCATCCGCCTGGCCGAGGGGACGCGGATCGCCGCGCCGGTCGTCGTCAACGCGGCCGGCCCGTGGTCGGGCGGCCTCAACCGGCTTGCGGGCGTCGGCGACGACTTCACCATCGGCGTGCGCCCGCTGCGCGAGGAGGTCCACCAGGTCGCCGCACCGGGCGGGCACGCCACCGGCCCCGTCCCCGTCGTCGCCGACCTGGACCTCGGCACCTACCTGCGCGCGGCACCCGGCGGGCACCTCCTGATCGGCGGCACCGAGCCGGACTGCGACCCGCCCGAGTGGATCGACGACCCGGACCGGGCCGACCCGCGTCCCACCGCCAGCCGGTTCCGGACGCAGGTGACCCGGGCCGCGCGCCGCTTCCCGGCGATCGGCGTCCCCAACCGGCCGCTCGGGGTCGCGGGCGTGTACGACGTGGCCGACGACTGGACGCCGATCTACGACCGCACCGCCCTCGACGGCTACTACGTGGCCATGGGCACCAGCGGCAACCAGTTCAAGAACGCCCCGCTGGTGGGCCGCTACCTCGCGACCCTGATCGACCTGGTCGAGGCCGGCCACGACCACGACGGCGATCCGGTCCGTTACCGCTGCGAACACACCGGCAACGTCGTGGACCTGGGCTCGTTCTCGCGCCGCCGCCCCGTCCGGGCCGGCTCCGCGCGGACGGTCACGGGGTGACCAACGGACGGCAATGGGGTGGTCTCCGCTGATCGGCGGACGGTCACGGGGTGGTCACCCGCAGCTCCCGCACCAGGTCCGCGACCACGCCGACCACGAACTCGGGCGCCTCGTGCGGGAAATCGTGACCGGTCCCCTCCGGCGTGTACACCAACCGGGACGCCGACGACGCCGCCAGGTACCGGACCCGGGTGCGGAGGTAGAACCGCCGGATCCGCTCGGCCTCGACCGCGTCCCGGGCGCCGGCCAGCACCGGCTCACCGCCGATGAGATCCCGCGGTATCACCAGGACCAGCGGCAGGTCGGCGAGATCCCCGTCGTACACCACGGTCTCCCAGCCCGCACCGGCCAGGCCGGACGGCGAGAGCTCGCTGAAGATCGACGCGGCGGCGCAGTTCTGCCCCGTCCGACCGCGCCGGCCACGGTAAGCACCGAAGAGATGCCGCACCGCAGCCAGCAGGAAGCACCGGCGCATCCCCGCGACCAGCCCGTTGGCCGGCGCGAAGGCGATGACCTCCAGCGGCGTCGGGTCCAGCAGCACCAGCCCGGCCGTCAGGTCCGGCCGCCGCCGGGCCACGTTCGCGACCAGCAGCCCGCCGAAGGAGTGGCCGACGAACACGAACGGGGCCCGCTCCCCTGCCGCCTCCAGCGCCGTCAGCAGCTCCTCCGCCTCAACGGCCGTCGTCCGGGGGAAGGGCCCGGTATCGCTCCAGCCCGTGCCGAACCGGTCGACCAGCACCGAGCGGGTCCTGGCCGCCAGCATCGTGTGCAGCTCTCCGAAGTCCTCACCGGGCGCGTGTCCCCCCGGCATCCACACCACCGTCGGCCCGGCCGCCGGCTCCCCCTCGCCCAGGACGTGCATCCGGTAGCCGCCCACCTCGACCAACGCCCCCGGCGCCGGCCGCGCCCGCGTCTCCCGGGCCACCAGCACCAGGTGCCGCACGGCCCCGACCAGCAGCGCCGCACCGACAGCCACGACCAACACACCGAGCGCCACCGTCCAGGTCGTGCCGAGCGCCACAAGGACGCCGCCCACCCCTGCCGTCACCAGCGCGACCGGCACTCCCGCCCAGTCCCGGCTCAGCAGCGCGAGCAGGGAGTTCGCCACCCGTCCGTCCGGACGCATCGTGTCCTCCGCGACAGCAACATCCGACAGCTGACCCCTTTCCATGTTCTTCCCCGTCTGCCCGTGCCCTCACCCCACAACCACTCAAGAACGCACCGCGTACGCCCAAGGACCCTGGGTCATCGACACCCGGGCCCGACCCGGCCCCGGCGGGACGGACGGCTCAAGGGTGCAGCCCCGGCGAATTCCGCTTCCTTCCAAGCACTTTGAGGACCCGGGAGGTCACCGTGAGCGGCCTGAGCGGGGCGGTGAGCGCCGGGGACGACGAGCCGGTCAGGACTGGCGCAGGGCCTCGCTGAGGCGGTTGGCCGCCTCGACGACGGCCTGGAA
>NZ_JBHTTU010000281.1:0-2521 GCF_042794375.1 Kitasatospora sp. NPDC056531
GTTGGCGATGTCCAGCAGCCAGACCCGGTCGATCCGCAGGATCACGCCGCGTCCGCCGTGGCCTCGCGGGCGCTCCGCGGATACGGCCCGAACTCCGCCTCGAACGCGGGCCCCCAGGCCTGCGCGAAGTGCGCCGCCGCGGTCAGGAACCGCTCCCGCCGCTCGTCCGCCTCCTCCGCCAGCACCTTGCGCGCGTAGTCCGGCAGGCTCATCCCGGCCGCCTCGGCGCGCTGCTCCAGGGCCTCGTGCACGGCGTCGTCCAGTCGGACGTTCAGCTGCTTCATAGCGGCGAGCGTAGCGATGCGTAGTGTCCGCTACAAGGCGGGCTCCGAAGCGCCAGTCACGCTCATGCCCGCCCGCTCCTGCTAGCCGTCGTCCCGGCGGTCCTCGACCCGGACGTCCAGGGCGGGCCAGTGCGCCGCCCACCGGGCCAGCCGGTGCACGTCCACCGGGCTCTGCGGGACCAACGATGCGTCCGGCAGGAAGGTCACGCAGGTGCCGGTGGTGCCGTCGTGCTCGATCGGGTCGAGGCCGGTCACCGGGATGCCGTGCTCGTAGCGCTGGGTCCAGGCGCCGTTGTGGCGGCGATTGGTGTGGAGCAGCCGGGTGCTGAGCGCCGCGACGACGGACATGCCCCGGCGCAGCCGCCCGTTCGGGAGCCTCTCCGCCTCCGGGGAGCCGTCCGTGGAGCCCTCCGAGGAGTTCTCCGGAGAATCGAAGAAGCGCAGGTCCTTGGTCGCCATGACCGGCTTCTTGACCACCTCACCGCGCTCGTCGACCCGGGTGTCGGTGCCCCGCCCGTCGTCCCGTACGGAGACCGAGCCGTCGGCGTGCAGGGTGACGACGCATCGCCCCGCGCCCCGGCTGGCCGCCTCGTCGGCCGCGTACGCGAGCACTTCCAGGACGAGGTGTTCCGCCCCGCCCGGCGTGAAGCCCCCGGCGTCGCGGCGGATGCCGGCGAGGTGCTCCGCGTCCACGGCGGCGGCCCAGTCGTGGGTGGTGTTGGTCCAGGTGGCCCTTGATCCGTTCATCCGAGGAGTATCCCCCTGGCGGCGGCCGTCACCCCTCCCCGACCCCCGCCACCAACTGGTCGCCCAACGCCCTGAGTCGGTTCAAGACCGCCTACATGGCCTGTTCCTGCCTGGGCGGCAGCGCCGGTTCGTGGCTCGGGGTGCGGCTCTGGGGCCGGGCGGGCTGGTGGGGCGCGTGCGCGCTGCTGGCGGCGCTCGCCGCACTGGCCCTCGGCCGCCACCTGCCGGCCGTACGCGGAAACGTCGAACCCGCCCCGCCCGGGCGGGGTGTCCGGACGGGGGGCGTCCGGGCACGTATCCGGAAGGTGACCAGGCCGGATCCGTCCGAGCGCCCGGATCGCGGCAAGTCGAGGAACGGCAGGGCCCCGTGCTTGTCGGAGCGTCCGCCAAACCTCCACCGGGAACCCGACCTTGATCCTCCACCGCCCGGCTGCGATCATCCACCTGACGCGGAATCAGGTCCGCGTCGCAAACGGGGAACGACGGGGAAACAAGGAGAAACATCCGTGATCGTCGTGACGGGCGCCACCGGTACGGTCGGCTCCAAGGTGGTCGTGGGGCTGCGTGAGCGCGGCCAGGCGGTTCGAGCACTGGTGCGCGCCGGGTCCGAGGGCCCGGCCGAGTGGGACGAGGCGGTCGAGCGGGTGGCCGCCGACTTCGCCGACCCGGACTCGCTGGACGCGGCCCTCGCCGGGGCCGACACCGTCTACCTGCTGGTGGCGGTGCACCCGGAGATGGCCGCCCACGAGCGGAACGTGGTCGACGCCGCCGTCCGTACGGGCCGCCGCCCACGGATCGTGCTGCACGCCGCGGCCGGCGTCGAGTACCGGCCGGAGGGCGTGCGCTTCGTCGGCGCGCACGTCGCGGGCCTGGACCACCTGAAGGCCTCCGGCCTGCCGTGGACGGTGCTCGGGCCGAACGGCTTCTACCAGAACTTCCTCGGCATGGCCGAGCCGGTCAAGGCCGGGACCCTGGCCGTGCCGGGCGGCGAGGCCGCGGTGTCGTACGTGGACGCCCGGGACGTCGCGGCGGCGGCCGTCGAGGTCCTGGCCACCGACGGGCACGAGGGCGCGATCTACACCCTCACCGGCCCGGCCGGGCTCACCCACGGGGAGCTGGCCGAGCAGCTGGCCGCCGTCGCGGGCCGCCCGGTGTCGTACTCCGCGCTCGCGCCGGAGCAGGCGCTGGCCGGGATGCTCGGCGCGGGCTGGCCGGCGTGGCGGGCCGAGGGCATGGTCGAGCTGTACGGGCTGTACGCCGCCGGGCAGGCCTCGGCGGTCAGCTCGGACGTGGAGAAACTGACCGGCCGCCGGCCGCGCTCCTTCGCCGAGTTCGCCGCGGAGCACGCGGACGTCTTCCGCGCCTGAAGCACCGCCACCGCCTGAACCACCGCCCGACAGCCGTACGGGCGCGCCGTCACTCCCCACTTTCGTGGCGTCCCCGGCCCCGGCTGCGGTCTCACAGCTCCGAATTAAGCGCCGCCATCCTCA
>NZ_JBHTTU010000282.1:0-2497 GCF_042794375.1 Kitasatospora sp. NPDC056531
TGTCGTGGGCGATCGAGGACCCCACCGTGACAGTAGGGGCCGGGCCCATCGGTATAGCCTTCACGCCGAGCGGGCGCTACGCCTATGTGGCCGACAACGGGGGCGGCACGGTCAGTGTGATCGACACCGCCGCTCTGGCCACCGTGGCCACCGTCTCCGGGTTCAGCGGCCCGGTGGGCGTGGCGATCACACCGTCGGGGACTCGGGCGTACGTGTCCAACGCGAGCGCTGGATCCGTGAGCGTGGTCGACACCGCCACCAACGCCCTGACGGGTCCGGCCATTGCTGTGGGCAGCAGCCCGTTCGAGCTGGCGGTGACACCGGACGGCACGCGGGTGTACGTGGCCAACCACGGGGACGGCACGGTCAGCGTGATCGACACCGCCTCGAATGCCGTGACCGCCACCATCCCGGTCGGTGCCGCACCCAATGGCGTGGCGGTGACGCCGGACGGTACACGGGTGTACGTGTCGGACTACGGCGGCGCGGCGGTGAGTGTGATCAGCACCGCCACCAACACCGTGACGGCAACCGTTCCCGTCGGGGCCGGCCCCATCGGGGTGGCGGTGACACCGGACGGCACGCGGGCCTACGTGGCGAACAACGGGGACGGCACGGTCAGTGTCATCGACACCGCGACCAACACGGTCACCGGCGCCCCGATCCCGGTGGGCACCAACCCGGCCGGGGCGGTGAGGAGTCCCGACGGCACGCGGATCTGGGTGGTCAACTTCGGGTCCGACTCGGTCAGCGTGATCAGCACCGCCACCAACACCGTGACCACCACCTACGCCGTCGGCACCCAGCCCTCCCGTGCGGCGATCACTCCGAACGGTCTGGCCACCTATGTGACCAACAGCGGTACCGACACGGTCAGCGTGATCGAACTCCCTGGCGTGGCGCCCGACCAGGGGCCCACCACCGGCGGAACGGTCGTCACCATCAACGGCGTCAACCTGGCGGACGCCACCGCCGTCCACTTCGGCTCCAGGCCGGCCACGATCATCGGCGACACACCGAACCAGGTCACCGTGATAAGCCCGCCCGGCACCGGAGCGGTGGACATCACCGTCACCACCCCCGGCGGCACCAGCAACCCCGCGCCTTTCTACTACATCGGCACGCCCACCCTCACCTCGATCACACCGAACACCGGACCCACGGCCCCCGGTACCACCGTCACCATCACCGGGTACGGCCTCACCACCGCGAACGGGGTCACCTTCGGTACCACCACAGTCCGCCCGAGCAGCACCTCCGAGACCCAGCTCACCGTCACCGCACCCGCACATGGCGCGGCCGGCACCGTGCCCGTCACCGTCACCACCGCGGGAGGAACGGCCGACACCCTCACCTACACCTACACCAATGCGCCGACCCTCACCGCGATCAGCCCGAACGAGGGCCCGCTGTCAGGCGGCACCGTGGCGACCGTGACCGGCGCCGCTCTGGCCACGACCGATCGGGTCACGCTGGCCGGGACGCTCGTGTCCTTCTCGGTGGTCTCCGACACCACCGTCGCGCTCACCACGCCACCCGGAGCCCCCGGCCCCGCGGACCTGACGATCACCACCGCGGGAGGCACCACTACCCTGCCCGGTGCCTTCTCCTACATCTTTGCTCCCACCGTGTAAGAGGACCCGACTGCAGGTCTGGCTGGGTGGACGAGCAGCAGAAGGCCCACCGGGAGCTGATGGACCCCCTGGCCTGCGTCGACTGCGGCGATGTCCCCGAGCAGGAGAGCACCTGGGAGTACGGCCTCCACGGCAGCCACAAGTGGACCCGCCGGCCTGGCGGCCGCTGCTGGTCCTGCCACCAGGAACACAAGGAACGGCTGGAACGGGAGGCCGAAGAGCAACTGGAAGCCGCCCGCACGGCCAACGCCGCGCTGCGCCCGTGTTGGACGTGCCGGGGCTCGATCGGCGGCCAGGCGGGTTCGAGGCTGGAGCCGACCGAGCAGGCCGGCCCCGATCAGCTGGAGCGCCCGGGGTGTGTGAACACCCGTGCCGCGCAGGACTTGGGCCCACTGGTGCTGCCCGCGCCGACCAAGCGGGAGCTGGTGGCCGCGCTGGTCTCCGTCCCGGACGATCCGTGCTCGGAGGCCCGGGTCCTGCACGCGAAGCTCTACCCGGCGAAGGAGCGCAAAGTGTGACCTGTTGGCGTTCTGGCGTGGCTGCCCGCTGAAGCGACAGGAGAACCCACTTTCTTCTGATGGTGCGGGCTGACCCGGGCTTCGGGGTGACCACGCTGCTGGACGCGTATCAGGCGGCGGCCCGAAGTGCGGGCCTGCGGACCTACCGGGTGCCGGTGCTGCCGGCCGGTCTCACCTCCTTGCCGGCCGGAGTGCCGTCGTGGAGCGAACCGGCCGTGGTCGTCATCGACGACCTGCACCGCGCGGACGATCCGACCCTGCTGGCGTTGCACCTACTCGCTGAGGAACTGCCTGTCCGGGCGCTGCTGGTCGTCGCCGGGCGGCACCGCGGGGTCACGCCCGGGA
>NZ_JBHTTU010000283.1:0-2494 GCF_042794375.1 Kitasatospora sp. NPDC056531
CTCCCGTCCCACGGCCGGGGAACGGAAGACAACCGGCCGCACCAGCAACCCTGCCACCCAACCCGCCCAAGATCAGCCGAATGGGCAACAGGGTCACCCTCACCTATCTCCTCAGTGACAAAGCTGTTGACGGTGGCCGTCAGGACCAGCGGAAGGAACTGCAGCGGATCCAGGACGTTCAGGCCACCTGGAACCACCTGGTCGGGGTCGCCCAGCAGTGGCAGAAGACGGACGACTTCGAGGCTCAGCGCTGGCGCCGGGTCCGCTTCTACGATGCCGCGGCTGAGGAGAACTTCCGTGTCTGGAACGAGAAGGTGAAGCAGGACGAGCGGGACTCGGCCGACTTCGTCTCCGAATACCGCATTCCCGGAGCACGTGACGGCGCGCACACCGGAGGCGAATTCGTCGTGGCCAGGGACCCTGATCAGGCAGAGCTCTGGGCGGTGTTCGAGGGCTCCGCCCTGGCCCGCCACTGGGACGGCGAGTCGTGGCAGCACGCCCGATTCACCGGCAGCGCTCCGTATCTCTTCGAGCGGGAGACGGCGTTGGCCATCGCACACCAGCATGCTGCGGATTTGCCCGAGCGGGGCTGACGCTTTCATCCCTTCCAGGTCTCGCTCGACCTGGCGCCCCCTGGCCGCCGCTCGCGGCTAGCCGTCCCGCCGCGCACCGGCAGCCGCAGTCGGCTGCCATGCCCGGCTCCGCTCGACAGCAACGAGACCGGCGGAAGCACGGTGCGTGCCAACAGGGGTGGCCGGGGAGGTGCCGCACGGGTGGGTGGTCCTGGGGTGTCCCGGTGGACGTGCGGGGTCGGGTGCCGGGGCGGCGGTGACGGCACCCGGCTTCGGCCGCCGCCGGAGTCGTCGGACGGGCCGGGTTGTCGTCGCCGCTCGGTGGTGGGCCGGTGTGTGCGGGTGGTCAGTCGCTCGGGCAGCCCTTGCCGGGGGCGGGGAGGGTTCCCTGGGTGAGGAAGGTGTCGACGGCGGTGCGGATGCAGGTGCTGCGTCCGTAGGCGGTGTTGCCGTCGCCGCCGCGGGTGAGCAGGGAGGCGTTGCCGAGTTCGGCGGTGAGTTGGCGGGTGGCGGCGTAGGGCGTGACGGGGTCGGCAGTGGAGCCGACGACCAGGATGGTGGTGTCGGTGGTGGGGCGGGCCGCGTGTGGCTGTTCGGGGGAGTGGTAGGGCCAGGAGCGGCAGTCCGGGTCGAGGACGGCCCGTTGTGGTGCGTGCCGGCTGGTCAGCGGGGCTTTGACGGCGAGGTCGGCCAGTGCGCTCTGCAGTTGTTCGGGGGTGGGGGAGTTAGCGGCACTGTCGGCGCAGGCGATGGCGGTGGGGCGTCCGCGTAGCCGTTGTAACGGCCTTGTGCGTTGCGGCCGTTGGCCGCGTCGGCGATATCGAGGAGGTCGTCGCCCCGGCCGTGGACCATCGCCCAGTCGAGTGCGTCACGCAGACGGGGCCAGTCCTGGTGGCCGTTGGTGAGTGTGGTGAGGACAGCGGTCCAGGCGGCGTTGGCGGTCAGTGCGCGTCCGCTGCTGGTGGTCAGCGGGTGGTCGGTGAGGCCGTCAAGGTAGGAGGCGAGCTTCCGAGCGGCCTGGCCGGGGTCGGTGCCGAGCGGGCACGCACCCAGGGTGGTGCAGTCGGCCGCGAACGAGCTGAGGGCCTGTTCGAGGCCGACCTGGCGGGCGACAGTGCTGTCGGTCGGCGGGACGGACGGGGAGGAGGCGCCGTCGAGAACCACGCGCCCGAGCCGGTGCGGGAACTGTTCGACGTAGAGGATACCGAGGTAGGTACCGGAGGACAGACCGAAGTAGTTGAGCGTGCGTTCGCCCAGGGTGGCGCGCAGCACGTCCATGTCACGGGCGGTGTTGCGGGTCCCCAGGAAGGCAGCACCGGGGCGTACCTGGCCCGGCAGGCGTCGGCGAGGGTGCGGGTCCGTTCGTCGGCGGGTCCGTCGGCGGTGAACTGGGCGTCGTGGGCCCGGTCGTCGAGGCAGTTGACCGGTGTGGTGCCGCCGACGCCGCGCGGGTCGAACCCGATGATGTCGAACCGCTCGTGCAGGGGCCCGTCGAAGGAATGGCGGTCCAGTCTGACCATGGCGACGTTGGAGCCGCTGCGGCCCCCGGCGTTGACGATCAGCGAGCCGACCCGCCGCTCCCGTTTGGCGGCGGGGTAGCGGACTACAGCCACGTCGAGGACGTCGCCGTCAGGGCGGGTGTAGTCGAGCGGCACAGTGAGGGTGGCGCACTGCATCGTGGGCCCGGCGCCTGCAGGGGCACGCGGATCGTCCGGGCACGCCGCCCAGCCGATCCGCTGGCCGTAGAAGCGGCTCAGGCTTGGGTCGGTGCCACCGGACAGGGCGGCTGCGTCTGCCGGATCCGCGCTCTCCGGGCCGGTGCAGACGGCTAGGGCGGGTATCGGGTCGTGATCAATCTGTGGGATTCGCCCTCATGGCGAGGCCTGATCAGGTAGATCTGTCGCGTGACGCGAGTGCAACTG
>NZ_JBHTTU010000284.1:0-2494 GCF_042794375.1 Kitasatospora sp. NPDC056531
CGGTCTGGCTGGTCGGCGCGGCCAGCGGGGTGACGGTGGTGTTGGCGAAGTCGACGTGCTGGAAGCCGCCGACGCCCAGGCCGATCTGCCCGGTGTGGTGGGCGGCGTCGGTGACCGAGGCGACCTGCTTGTGGTCGATGGCCGCGGTGATGGTCTGCCCCTGCATGGCCAGCGTGAGGTTGTGCCAGGTGCCGACGCCCGCCCCGGCGTAGCTGCCGCTCGCGAGCACGGTGACGGCGGCGGAGCGGTCCTCGGTGAACAGGCTCCAGGAGCCGGTGTCGTCGATCTTCAGGTGGTAGGCGCTGCGGTCGTGGTCGACGTGGTCGATGCGGCCTAGCAGTTCGGCCGAGGTGCCGGCCTGTTCGAGGTCGACGTCCGTGCTCGCCTGGTAGTGGGCCCAGGACGGGTCGCCCAGGAAGGTGGCCGGGGTGTAGTTCATGTCGTCGTGCCACGGGATGGGGGCCTGGGTGATGACCTGGCGCAGGCACATCGGGGTGGTCGCCCCGGCCGGGCAGGGCGCGGTCTCGAAGGCACCGGCCCAGTCGTGGAAGTAGCGGGCGGTGGCGCCGGCCTGGTAACCGCTGAGGTCGGCCTGGTACGGGAGCGCCATCGTCGCGGCGGCCGGCGTGGTGGCGGTGCCCTTGCCCTGGCCGGTGGTGGTGGCCAGGGTGTAGACGTGGCCGGGCTGCAGCGTCAGCGTGTACGAGCCGCCCTGCGGCGTGACGTCCTGCGTGTGGACGAACCACTGCGCCGGATCGGTGGAGTTCATGTCGGTGGACCACACGTGCACGGTGCCGGTGGACAGGCCGCCGCCGACCGTGAACTTCACCGTCTGCGCGGCGGTGGCGTCGGTGGTCTCGACGACGGTGCTGTAGTTCTGGCCGGACTTGAGCGTGACGTAACTGCCGCTGTGCGGGTCGCCGTTGGCGCCCGCCCCGGACAGGTAGCCGCCGGCGCTGTCCAGGTACTGCCAGCCCGGCTGGGCGAACTGGGTGGTGTGCGCCATCACCCAGATGTCGCGGCCCACCGTGTAGTTGCCGGACCAGGGCTGGTCGGCGCCCATCAGCCCCGCGCCCGCGTACGGCAGGTTCGAGGGCCAGGAGCTGACCAGTGCCCACTTGATGTCGGAGGTGATCCTGGCGTCGAGGTACTCGCGGTTGACGTTGCGGGCCAGGGCCGCCGGGTCGGCGCCGTAGCTGTCGTTGTCGTCCTCGGAGGCCCACAGCGGCTTGCCCAGCCCGGTCGCCGTGGTGCTGCCGGGGCAGCCGGTGTAGGACGGGGTCGAGTGCCAGCAGGTGCCGTGCAGGCCGACGACGCCGACGGCCTTGCTGAAGGCGGGGTCGCCCGCCAGGTCGGTGGCGATCGACCAGTTCGCGTCGTCACTGTCGGAGGCGACCAGGGTGGTGCCCTGGTATCCGTGGCTGTCGAGGGAGGCGCGCAGGTTCTCGAACCAGGTCTTGTCGTAGCCGCGCTCGTTCCAGCCGCCGAGGTACCCGACGTTCAGACCGTGCTGCTGGGCACAGCCGAGCCAGGACTGGAGGTAGGTGATGTTGTCCTGGGACCAGATGCCGCCGTTCAGCCAGCCCGGCGCGGCCCATTCCAGGCCGTAGAACGTGATGTTCGGGTTCCGGGCCCTGGCCTGCTCCATGAGCCACCACTCGTAGCCCCGGTCGCAGTTGACGTCGGTGGGGGTGCGCATGTGGGAGGGCTCGGGGCCGTCGCTGGAATTGGCGTCGCCGCCGATCTCCACCTTGAGTATCTGCAGCGAGGCACCGTAGCCGGGCTTGAACAGGTAGTCCAGCACCTGGCTGCGCTGGGGCTCGGGGTAGTCGACCAGCAGCCGCGAGGTGGCGCCGCCGCCGCTGATCGCGCCGAGACCGTCGAAGGCGCGTCCGGGTGAGGAGCCGTCGAGCGTCACCGACTGGGTGGCGGTCGTGGGCGCGGCGACGGCTGCGGGTGCGCCCACGACGGCTGTCGCGACGCCGAGGGCGAGGGCCGCCGCTGCGGCGAACCCTCTGCGCAACAGGTGGGGGGATCTGCTCATCAAGTGCTCCTGTCCGGCGGCTCTGGCGGGTGGATGCTGATACGCCGGGCAGAGAGTAGACGCAACTTCCAACACTAATCAACAACGCCGAGTCGCATTCACCGCCGATCCACACACGTCCGGCCACCCAAGGGGGCTGGATACCACCCGGGGCTATTGACGCCGCCCCCGGCCGTACCCGAAGCTGTCCCGGACACCTACCTACCGACGAGTAGGTTCTCTCCAGCGCTCCACCTGACCACCCCTGACCAGGCGATCGTCAGGCCACCGAGGGAGCAGCACGCCCATGCCCGCACGGTCGGCCGACCAGCGCTGCGGGCCCGTCCACCTGGGCGCGGAACCATTCACCCGACCACTCCCCCTCCGCACCCTGTGCGAGGCGAGGGCCGGCGGGCATAACGAGACGGTTTCGATACCGCCCCAGAGGCAAACCTGAGCTTGACTCAGGCC
>NZ_JBHTTU010000285.1:0-2450 GCF_042794375.1 Kitasatospora sp. NPDC056531
GCGCAGGGCCGCGGCGAGGAGTTCGGCCGCCCTGGGCCGTCCGAGAACCAGCTTGACGTCCCAGCGCTGGCGGCCAGGAATGACCGAGCGCGGACTCACGTCCAAATCCACGGTGCGATATCCGGCTGCGGCACCCAGCAGAGATGGCATGTGTACGATCACCTGTTTGCGGAGGTCGCGGATTGGTCCGTCAGTGGGCGCGGCGGAATTCCTGCGCACGGCGGATTACTGCGACGGAGTGGAAGGTCTGGAGGGGGAGAGCGGTACGGCCGAAAGGCCCGCGGCCGACCGCCGCGTGGACACGCCCTCCGGGGTCGTTCGGAGGACGCGCCCAGGCGGCCGGCGGAGCCGTGAATTCAGGGCGTCAGTGCGCCTTGCCGGGGCCGGCCCCGGCGCCGGCCCCGGCGGTCGCTCGGATCTTCGGCGTCCTCGCCTCGGCCTCGGCCCGCTCGGCGGCCTCGTCCTTCCCTCCGCTCGGGACGTTCCCGCCGCTCGGGGCGACGGCGCTCGGGGCGACGGCCTCGGCGGGCCAGCGACCGTCACCGGAGGTGGCCTGCGACGCCACCATGTCGGCGGCCACCTCGGCCGCGAGGTCGTGGATGTTCTCCCCGGCCTCATGGGCCGCCTTCTTCACCTCCATGGCGATACCGACGGACGTCTTGACGACGCCGCGCACCAGCGGCTTGAGGAGACGCTTGGCCAGTGGCGCGACGATGAGACCGACCAGGAACGGCGGGACTACGGGCGGCATGATGCTCCAACCTCTCTACGCAGACGGATGACAGGGCCCCGGGTACTGCGGACTCCGGAGTACGCACAGCCGAGCGGACGGAAGCACCCGTTTTCGGAATTCTCGACTCCCTTGCAGGATTCCCTGCTGGGCTGAATCCTCGTCGATGGGGTTATGCCGCCCGCTCCTCCGCCACCGTAGACCAGTCATGTGCATCGAGGCCAAACAGTCCCGGCGGGTTTCACTCATGCGAGTGCTATCCATGCTTCCGACCGCTACGGATTACCGTGCGTGCACTAACCACAAGAACCGCTTGTCCTATTTGCGCATCACCGCTGAATGCCCAGTTCACGCACCACCCGCCACCCCAGGGCGGGGAACGGCAGCGCACCGCCTCCCAGCACCGCCTCATGGAAGGCCCGCACGTCGAACCCGGCGCCCAGGTCGGCCTCCGCCCGGGCCCGCAACCGGCCGAACTCCAGGAAGCCCGCACGGTAGGAGAGCGCCTGCCCCGGCAGGTCGGTCGCGTAGCGCAGCAGGTCCGAGGCGATCTGGCCGTCCGCCTCGGTGGTGTTGGCACGCATGAAGTCCCGGGCCTGCGCGAGGCTCATCGTCCCGAGGTTCAGCCCGGTGTCGACCACGAGCCGCTGCGCGGTGAACCGCTCCTGGGCGAGGCGCCCGTAGGCGTCCCACGGGTCCTCGTAGAGGCCCGCCTCCCAGCCGAGGCCGGCCGCGTACTCGGCCCAGCCCTCGTTGAACGCGCCGAACTCGGCCACCTCGCGGCGCAGTTGCGGCAGCGCCAGGTTCTCCGCCTGCCGGGCGAGATGGAAGTGGTGTCCCGGCGCCAGCTCGTGGTAGATCAGGGAGGCCGAGCCCAGGAGCGAGCGCCGCTCCAGGTCCGAGCCGTTGTAGCGGTAGCGCCCGACCGGGCTGGCCGGGGTCGGCAACTCGTAGTACCCGAAGGTCATCCCCGCCTCCAGCGCCGGATCCAGCCGCGCCAGCCCGTACGGCGCCGCCGGCAGCACGGCGAACCACTGCAGCAGCCGTGGGGCGAGCCGGTCGAGGTGGCCGCGGTAGCGGGCCTCGACCTCCCCGGGCGTCCGGGCGTACAGCCGGGGCTCGGTCCGCAGCCGGTCGTGGAACTCCTCCTCGGAGCCGGTGAATCCCAGGATGGCACGGAACTCCCGCATCCGCTCGGCCAGTTCGCGGCACTGGTCGCGGCCGAGCTCGTGGAGCCGTTCGGGCGGAGTGTCGCACCCGGCGTGGGTCCGGACGAACTCCCGGTACGCCTCCTCCCCGCCCTCGTAGTGCGCCCAGCCGACGGTCTGCGGCGCCGCGCACAGATAGGCCGGATCATCGAGGACGGCGAGCAGACGGTGGAAGGCCGGTTCCAGCTCGTCCGCCACCAACCGCCCTACGCGCTCGCCGAGTTGTCCATCAGCAACCCCGTCGAGCCGGTCGCCCTCCACCTCCACCCGGCGGGCCACGGACACCTGCAGAGCGGCGGCGGTGGCGCGCGCACCGGCTAGGGCCGGGGCAGGGATCCGGAAGCCGCGGGCGGCCTGTTCCGCCGCCTTGTCCGCGATCGACCCGACCACCCGGGCCAGCTCGCGCAGTAGCGTCAAGTACCGCTCGGCATCCGTCGGTTCAGTGAAGCGGAAGGGGCGCAGCACCGCGTCGACGTACTGCGACAGCGGGAACAGCCGGTACGGCGTGGCCG
>NZ_JBHTTU010000286.1:0-1221 GCF_042794375.1 Kitasatospora sp. NPDC056531
CTCGTGGACAGGGCGCTCGGCCGCTCCCCGCGCGTGCACGCCCGGGTGAAGCAGATGGCCGGGGTGCTGCAGAGGATGCGGGTGCGGCACGTCGTCAACCCCGAGCCCTGGTGCGCCCCCCAGGCGGGCGATGCGCTCGTGCGGGAACTCGCCGCGAACCTGGCCCGCTCGCCGTCGAGCATCGCGCGCGTCACTTCCTCGATCTTCGGGCGGGAGCGGACCCGGACCATGCGTGTCGACCAGGACGTCCTGACCGGTATCTACGGGCTGCGGCCCGAACGCCGGGCGGCGGCGCTGCGTTCGGTCGACCGCTCGAACGCCGTGTACAAGCACGAGATCGACGCGCTTCCCAGCCGGCTCGACCGTTTCTTCCGCTTCGCGATGTCGTCGGGCATGCTCGCCGTCATGAGTCGGCTCAGCGACCAGTGGACCCAGTTCAACCGGACGGGCATCAGCCCGGAGACGATCCGGATGATGCCCCCCGACTACGTGAACCTGAGGTCGGAGCCGTTGAACAGCCGGTTGGAGATCCGCCTCTCCCGCAAGGGTGTCAACCACCTGCGGCAGTACCGGGACTGGTACGCGGCGCTGTACCCGAGGTTCGAGCCGGACCTCTTCGACCTCGACGTGCGCAGGGGTGTCACCCCGCGGATGCCGCAGGCCTTGGCCGAACCCGACTGACCGGCGCACCGGCGCACCGGCGGGCCGTGCGCGGGGCTCCTCCGGGCGCCGCAGGCATCCTTTCGCGGCGCGGACGCCCTCAGGCGGCCAGGGCCTTGGCGAGGCCGTCCAGGGAGTGCAGGACGTGGATGCCCTCGGCGACCGGGGCGGCGCAGGCGGTGCGGTCGAGCCAGAAGGCGGTCAGGCCGGCGTGGTGGGCGCCTTCGGCGTCGAGGGCGTAGTTGTCGCCGACGTAGGCGACTTCACGGGGGGCCAGGCCCAGGGCGGCGCAGGCGGCGTGGAAGATGCCGGGGGCGGGTTTGGGCTCGCCGTGCTGGTCGGAGCAGACGAGGACGTCGCCGACGTGGTCGAGCAGGCCGATGGCGCGCAGTTTGCGGCGCTGGTGGTCGGCGTCGGAGTTGGAGACGATGCCGAGCCGGTAGTGGGGGGCGAGTTCGGCGAGCGCGGGGGCGGCGTCGGGGAAGGCGGCCCAGGCGGCGTCGCGGTGGGCGGCGTAGCCGGCGAACCAGGCGGCGGCCTGCTCGTCGGTGAGGTGTTCGG
>NZ_JBHTTU010000286.1:1231-2448 GCF_042794375.1 Kitasatospora sp. NPDC056531
GGTCGGCGGGGAACTGGCGGGTGCGTTCGTGTTGCTGGCCGCGGAAGGTGATCTCGCGGGCGAGGAAGCGGGCGTACTGGGTCTCCATGACGGCGCGCCACCGCTCCAGCGCCGCCCGCGGGGAGGGGAAGCGGCCGAGCAGGCCGCTCTCGCGCAGGTGGGCGAGGATGCCGGCCTCCTCGGAGCCGGAGTAGTCGAACAAGGTGTCGTCGACGTCGAAGAGCACGCCCCTGATCGGCATGAACCGTCCTTTCCGTTTCGATCCGTACCGGCCGACCCTACGCGGCGCGAAGCGGCGGCGTCGGGGCCGGCTTCGGGCCGGCGCATCCGGTGGGCGGGCGGGCGTGGCCGCGCCGGCCGGGCGGCGGGGCCGCGGCCTCAGGCCGGAGCCGGGATCGGCGCCGCCGAGAGCAGGGCGTCGAGCAGGCCCGGGAAGCGGGCGTCGAGGTCGGTGCGGCGCAGGCTGACGAAGCGGTTGCGGCCGGCGACGCGGGTGGTGGTGACGCCGGCTTCGCGCAGGACGCGCATGTGGTGGGAGACGGTCGACTTGTGGAGGTGGTCCAGGCCCAGGTCGCGGGGGGCGCAGGAGTGTTCGGCGCCGTCGGCGTAGCTGAGCAGCAGGCGCATGCGGACGGGGTCGCCGAGGGCGTGCAGGACCGTGACGAGGTCGATGTCGGCGGTGGGGGGCTGGGGAAGCCGCTCGTCTTCGGTCATGGGTTCGGCTCCGGTCCTCGGGTCTGGGCAGGGCGGCGGGCGACGGCAGGGATGGTTTGACAATCATCCACCGATCCCTGATTGTTTGGCGAGCGTCAAACTGTTTCACGTTCCTCCAACAATAGCTCCGGGGGGCTTTCCCGTGCCCGTACGCCTGCTCCTGCTCGCCCTCGGCACCTTCGCCATGGGCACCGACTCGATGGTCGTGGCCGGCATCCTCGGCCCGGTCCGCGCCGACCTCGGGGTGTCGGTGGGCGCCGCCGGCCAGCTGGTCACCGTCTTCGCGCTCGCCTACGCGCTGCTGGCCCCGCCGCTGGCCGCCGTCACCGCCCGCTGGCCGCGCCGGCGCCTGCTGCTGACCGCGCTCGCGCTCTTCAGCGCCGCCAACGCGCTCAGCGCCCTCGCCCCCACCTACGGGCTGCTGCTGGCCACCCGGGTCCTCGCCGCGGCGGGCGCCGCCCTCTACACGCCGACCGCCAACGCGGTGGCCACCACCCTGGTCG
>NZ_JBHTTU010000287.1:0-2426 GCF_042794375.1 Kitasatospora sp. NPDC056531
TACCGCAACCTGCGCGAGACCGTCCAATTCGACCTGGTGGTGCGGGGGTTGCTGGAGTCCGGGCACGGTGTGTTCATCGAGGCCAGCCCCCACCCCGTCCTGAACGTCGGCATCCAGGAGAACATCGACGCGGCCGGGCGGGATGCGGTGGTCCTGGGCTCGCTGCGCCGTGGTGAGGGCGGCACCGCACGCTTCCTCACCTCCATGGCCGAGGCCCACGTGCACGGCGTGCGAGTCGACTGGGCCGCGGTGCTCGACGGCCGGAACGCGCGCCGGATCGACCTGCCCACCTACGCGTTCCAGCGCCGCAGCCACTGGCTGGCACCCGCCACCAGGCCCGCCAGACTCGAGCTCCAGGCCGTGGCGGCGCAGACCGACGGCTTCGCGGAATCCGCCGAGCCGTACGCGGACGCCGAAGCCGACGCCTTCGCGTTGCTGCGCCGCAGCCTGCTCGACCTGCCGACCGCCGAGCAGCGGCGCAGGTGCCTCGACCTGGTCTGCGCCGAGGCCGCCACGGTGCTCGGACACCGGGGAGCGGCCGACATCCGGCCCACGCTGACCTTCCGCGATCTGGGCTTCGACTCGACCATGGCGGTGGAACTGCGTAACCGGGTCGGTGCGCTCCTCGGCTGCCGGCTCCCCAGCACCCTGCTCTTCGACCGCCCGACCCCCACCGCGGTCGCCGACCACCTGCGCGACCTGCTGCTGGGCACCCAGGACCGCCTCCCGGTGCCGGTCGTGACGCCGGTCCACGACGACCCGATCGTGATCGTCTCGATGGGCTGCCGCTTGCCGGGCGGCGTGACCACACCGGAGCGGCTCTGGCAGCTGCTCGTCGAGGAGGGCGACGCGATCTCCGGCTTCCCCGGCGACCGCGGCTGGGACCTGGAGGATCTCGCCCGCCCGGTCGGCGGGGACGGCGCCTCGATCCCGCAGGCCGGTGGATTCCTTTACGACGCGGCCGAGTTCGACGCCGTGTTCTTCGGGATCTCGCCACGTGAGGCGGCGGCGATGGACCCGCAGCAGCGGCTGCTGCTGGAGACCGCATGGGAGGCGGTCGAGCGGGCGGGCGTCGACCCGGCCTCGCTGCGCGGTGACCAGGTCGGCGTGTTCGTCGGCGCCATGGCCCAGGAGTACGGCCCGCGGCTGTACCAGCGCTCCGAGGAGGCCCAGGGGTATCTCCTCACGGGCAGTTCGACCAGCGTCCTCTCGGGGCGGTTGTCGTACGCGCTGGGCCTGGAGGGGCCGGCGGTGACGGTGGATACGGCGTGTTCGTCGTCGCTGGTGGCGCTGCACCTGGCTGCGCAGTCGCTGCGGGCGGGGGAGTGCTCGCTGGCGCTGGCGGCGGGCGTGACGGTGATGGCGTCGCCGGGGATCTTCGTGGAGTTCAGCCGGCAGAACGGGCTGTCGCCGGACGGGCGGTGCAGGGCGTTCGCCGCGGGTGCGGACGGCACCGGTTGGGGTGAGGGCGTCGGTGTCGTGGTGCTGGAGCGGCTTTCGGACGCGCGGCGCAACGGCCACGAGGTGCTGGCCGTGCTCCGCGGCAGCGCGGTGAACCAGGACGGTGCGTCGAACGGTCTGACGGCGCCGAACGGTCCGTCGCAGGAGCGGGTGATCCGCCAGGCGCTGGCGAACGCCGGGCTGTCCGCCGCCGAGGTGGACGTGGTGGAGGCGCACGGTACGGGTACGCGGTTGGGTGACCCGATCGAGGCGCAGGCGCTGCTGGCGACCTACGGTCAGCAGCGAGCCGCCGAACGCCCGTTGTGGCTGGGGTCGTTGAAGTCGAACATCGGGCACCCGCAGGCGGCCGCGGGTGTGGCCGGCGTGATCAAGATGGTGCTGGCGCTGCGGAACGGCGTGCTGCCGAGGACGCTGCACGTGGACGAGCCGTCGCCGTTCGTGGACTGGTCGACGGGTGCGGTCGAGCTGCTGACGCAGGCCCAGGACTGGCCTGCGGGCGATCAGCCCCGCCGTGCCGGTGTGTCCTCCTTCGGCGTCAGCGGGACCAACGCCCACGTGATCCTCGAAGAGGCCCCCGCGCAGGCCGGTACGGACCCGGCTGCTGCGGACGATGCCGAGGAGCCGGCTCCGGTGGTGCTGGGTGGTGCGGTGGTGCCGTTGGTGGTGTCGGGCCGCAGTGAGGCGGCGTTGCGGGAGCAGGCGCGGCGGTTGGCGGGGGTGTTGGCGGGGTCGGGGGTTCGGCCGGTGGATGTGGCGTGGTCGTTGGCCTCGGGGCGCTCGCGGTTCGAGGAGCGGGCCGTGGTGGTCGGCGCTTCGCCCGAGGAGCTGGCCTCGGGACTGGAGGCGATCGCGGCCGGTGAGCGTTCGGGCGCGGCGGTGTGGGGCCGGGCGCAGGACGGCCGGGTGGTGTTCGTGTTCCCGGGTCAGGGGTCGCAGTGGGTGGGGATGGGTTGGGAGTTGTGGCA
>NZ_JBHTTU010000288.1:0-2122 GCF_042794375.1 Kitasatospora sp. NPDC056531
GAGCGCCGCCCACTCGGTGGCGGCGAGGCTCTCGGGCGAGCCGTCGAAGCCGACGACAACGGGTCCGGTCACGGCGTACTCCTCGGTTCCGCGGCGCGTCGACGGCCGTCCCCGGCCGCCGGGGCCGCCTCGGGTTGCCGACCCAGTATCCGCGCTGGCCGCGACCGGCGCCTGTCGGGGGCAGGTCGGCGGCGCACGCTCGCACCCGCGCCGGCGGGCGTGACCTCGCGCCCCCGGTGACCGTCCGCGCCACGCCCGTCACTCGCGGGGCCGCCGCCCGTACGCATCGGCCCCAGGTCCCGCCCAGGTCCCGGTGCGGCTACGCTCCGTGGCGCTCCCATGCCGCCACCGTCGCCGCCGCCCAGGCCCGCACCCGTTCCGGGAAACCCTCGGCCGGGAACGTCCCGTCGACCACGACCTCCGCGATCGTGACGCCGTACCCGCCCCGCGGCACCTCCCGCGGGGCTTCCCGCACCACCTCGGGTGCCTCGCCCCTCACCCGGTGCGAATTGGCCCTCCGAGCCCGCCCCACCAGCCGGTCCACCTCCGCCGGCCCCCCGCCGAGGTACGCCCGCAGGAACTCCCGCGCCCGCGCCCCGCCGTCGCCGGGCAGCCGGCTCGGATGCTGCAGCAGGAAGCACGACACCGACACCCCGTGCAACGGCCCCCACGGCTCCTCCCGCCCGTGGTCCAACGCCAGCAGCGCCTGGAAGAGCCCCTCGCACCCCGGCGCACCGCACTCCCCGCAGGGGCCGGTGCCGGTCACTCCCGCACCTGCTTGCTCAGGTACATCGCGGACACGCCGTAGCCGCTGCGGCGGTACAGGGCGATGGCGGCCTCATTGCCGCCGAAGACGTTCAGGGCCAGCTCCGTCATGCCCTCACGGGCGACGAGTCGCTCGGCGGCGGTGAGGATGGCGGAGCCGTAGCCCTGCCGGCGGAACGGGGGGAGGACGCGGATGTGGTACAGCCAGGCGGAGGTGGAGGTGCCGGCCTCCGTGCGGGGGTCGGGGCCGATCCAGGCGGTGCCGACGGCCTCGCCCGAGTCGTTCTCGGCCACCACGAGGTGGTGGCGGGCGGTGGCGAGGCCGTCGGGGAGGAACTTGGCGGTGCCCCGGCGAGCGCGGTCCCGAGCCAGCTCCTCGGGCATGAGTTCGGCCAGTTCGCGCGTCGTCTCGGCTTCGCGGATCTCGGTCGCCACCCGGTACTCCGAGGGCGTCATCTGTCGCAGGGCCACCTTCTGAACGTCCATGCCCCATCTTCGACCGGCCGCGGGCGGCGGCGGAACCGGATTTCGCGCCAGGACGGCCGGAGTAGGGCGGCGGCGTGGTACCGCGGTACTACGGGCGGCCCGATGATCAGCCCGCGGTGCCACGGATCCGGCGCCGACCGCACCTAGCGTGGAAGCGTGGCGGCCGGGACGGCCCGGCCCCTGAGCGTAAGGGCGAGCGATGATCGAGGCGCACCAGCTGACGAAGCGGTACGGGGAGAAGACCGCCGTGGACGGGCTGGACTTCACGGTTCGGCCGGGGACGGTGACCGGGTTCCTGGGGCCCAACGGCGCCGGGAAGTCCACCACCATGCGGATGATCGTCGGCCTCGACGCGCCCACCAGCGGGTCGGTGCGGGTCAACGGCCGCCGCTACGCCGAGCACGCCGCGCCGCTGCAGGAGGTGGGCGCGCTGCTGGAGGCCAAGTCGATCCACCCCGGCCGCTCGGCGTTCAACCACCTGATGGCCCAGGCCCACACCCACGGCATCCCGCGCCGCCGGGTCGAGGAGGTCATCGAGCTGACCGGCCTGCAGTCGGTGGCGCGCAAGCGGGCCGGCGCCTTCTCGCTCGGCATGGGCCAGCGCCTCGGCATCGCGGCCGCCCTGCTGGGCGACCCGGCCACGGTGATGCTGGACGAGCCGGTCAACGGCCTCGACCCCGAGGGCGTCCTGTGGATCCGCAACCTGCTCACCTCCCTCGCCGCCGAGGGCCGGACCGTCTTCGTCTCCTCGCACCTGATGAGCGAGATGGCGCTCACCGCGGAGCACCTGGTGGTCATCGGGCAGGGCCGGCTGCTCGCCGACACGTCCATGGCGGACTTAATCCGGGAGAACTCGCGGTCGTTCGTGCGG
>NZ_JBHTTU010000288.1:2132-2413 GCF_042794375.1 Kitasatospora sp. NPDC056531
CAGACCCCCGGATCAGCGTAGGAGAGAGCCTACTACTCTCAAACACCACTGGGAAGAACTTGGGCAGGGAGCCAGGCGGCGACGCCGTCAAGGTGGCCAGCGCCGACCCGGCCTGGCTGCTTTTGGTGCTGCCCGGGCCCGGCGTGGAGATCACCGGCCGGTCCGGCTCGGAGGAACTGCTGGTCACCGGCCGGACGGCCCGCGAGATCGGGCTCACCGCCGCCGAGCACGGCATCGCCGTCTTCGAGCTCACCCCCCGGACGGTCTCCCTGGAGGAGGCC
>NZ_JBHTTU010000289.1:0-2373 GCF_042794375.1 Kitasatospora sp. NPDC056531
CAGGCTCACGAATTTGATTAAAGACGCTCAGTGATCCTATGGTTACCGTGTGGAGCTTCTCCGACTGTCAAAAGCCGCAAAGTGCTTGGGTGTTCACCCGGTGACGCTTCGCCTGTGGGCTGATTCGGGAAAGATCCCGGTGACTTGGGTCGGGCGTGAGCGCCGGTTCTCCTCGGTCGATGTGGAGGCGATGAAGGTCACCGCCGGTGGTGGTGACCGGATTCGCTTGGAGGGCCTGTACGTTCGCGTCTCGGGCTCGACCGGTCAGGAGTCCTCGCTGGAGGCACAGGAGACCGAGCTGCGGACCACCGCCACGGGCAAGGTCGTCAGAGTCTTCAAGGACCGAGCCTCCGGCCTGCGGGAGGAGCGGCCTGGTTTGAACAAGCTGCTTGCTGCAGTGGCAGACGGGTCGGTGACGGTGGTTCGGGCGACGCACGAGGACCGGCTGGCCCGCTTTGGTGTCGGCTGGCTCAAGCGCCTGTTCGCCGCCCACGGGGCCACTGTGGAGATCCTGCATCCGAAGAAGACCGGCGGGCGGCAGGAACTCCTGGAGGACTTCATCTCGCTGGTCACCACATTCGCCGGTCGACTGTACGGGATGCGTTCAGCGGACGCCCGCCGGCGTCTGCTGGCGGAGTCCGGGCAGTGCCTGCCGGACGGTGATGTCCGATGAGCCGAAAACTGCCCCTCGCCGACGGCGAGACCTCCCGCACCGCGTGCGCCCGCACCCCGATCCGCGCGGGTGTGGAGGAGAAGACCGGCGAGATCCTGCCTCCGGGCAGGCTGACGGAGCGGATCGGCTGGTGTCTGGACCTGGTATCGGGCATGGCCGGACACCTCATCACCGAGCACTGGAACACCCCCGACGTGCACATCCTGGCCTCCGGCGAGGACGCCGGAGGCCGCAAACTCCCGTCGAACGCCTGGATGGCACTGCGCCGCCTCGGCTGGACCGTGGCCGCCCCGGCGAAGATCAACGACCGGATCGTGCGCATGACCCAGGAACAGGCCGGCCGCGCCCTGCGGTCGATGAAGTGGCGCGCTGACGTGGTGTCCGGCGTCCTGGCGACGTGGCCGGGCGACCCGGCCAAACGCACCCCCGGGGAATGGGACACGGTCCGCGCCGCCGTGCCGGGCGGCGAGTACCTGCCCTCCAGCGTCATCAAGTCCCGCACCCGGCAGATCGCCGCGTTCGAGCGCAAGAACGGGCGCCTTCCGGCAGATGTGTTCGAGCTGGAGCCCGCGCCCCGCGTGGCCCGGATGCTGCTGCTCGCCGCCTGCGACGGACAGCAGGCCACCATCGAACGCTCCGAGACAAACCCGGCGAAGGCGCTCCTGCGGTTGCAACTGCCCACGCTGCCCGATCCGCAGACGTACAAGGACTGGACGTGGGTGGCCTGCCCGATCACGCTCCCGCCCACGATCCCGGCGAATGCCGTACTCCACCTGCCCACTGTGCGCACCGTCGGCGCCAAGGCGCGGGCCGACCTCGCCTACACCCACCCCGCGCCCAAGACCCGACGCACCGGCCACACCGTGGCACTCGGCGTGGACTGGGGCCTGAACACACTCCTGTCCGCCGGGGCGGCCCGGCTCCATGACGACGGGAAGATCACCACCCTCGGCACGGGAGCGCAGTACCGCGCCGCCGGAGTGACCGCCAAGCAGCACCGGCTGCGCCGCCACGGCGAGAAGCCGCACGCCAAGAACGACCAGTACACCCGGATCATCAACGGCGACGACCAGCACGCGCTCGTCCCCCGAAGCGCCCTCCTGGCACGGGAGATCGGGCGCGTGGCCGACCGGCGCTCGAACCTCAATGACGCCCTCGCCCGGTCGGCCGCCCGCTGGGCCGTGGACCAGGCCATCGCCGCAACAGCCACCGTCATCTACCTGGAAGACCTACGGTCGATGGAGGCCAAGGGCATGGGCCGCACGCGTAACACGCGTCTGTCCCAGCAGGTTCGGGGACAGATCGCCGACCGGATGCGGCATCTCGCCGCCGAGGCCGGGATTGCCGTGGTGAGCGTCCCGGCGCGCAACACCAGCAGGCACTGCCCCTGCTGTCTGACGCCGCTGCGGCACCGCAAAGCCCCCGATCGTCCCACCGTGCCGGGATGGAAGTGGGCGCTCTGCCCCGACCCACAGTGCGCCTGGCAGGGCGACCGCGACCAGGGAGCATGGCACAGGATCGCCACACGCGGCCTCGCCCACCAGACCAAGACCGTCACCGACCACGCCACCGCCGCCATGGCCATCCGTACGATCGTGGACGCCATGGAGACCAAGGCGGTCATCACCCAGACCACCGGGAAGGAAGACCGGTCGAAGACCGGCCCGACCCGGAAGCGTTCACCACGCCCCGCGCCCCGG
>NZ_JBHTTU010000290.1:0-2357 GCF_042794375.1 Kitasatospora sp. NPDC056531
CGCACGCCGTGACGGACCACCAGGTGACGGGCCACCAGGGCCCCGAGGGTGCCGGAGGCACCGGTCACCAGGACCGTACCCTCCGGGTCGATACCGCGCGGAACGGTCAGGACCACCTTACCGATATGACGGGCCTGGCTCACGTACCGGAACGCGTCCTGGATCCGGTGCACATCCCACGTCCGCACCGGCAGCGGCTGCAGCACACCCTGCTCGAACAGCGCCAGCAGCTCGCCCAGCATCTCGCCGATCCGGTCCTGACCAGCCTCGATCAGGTCGAACGCCCGATAGGCCACGCCCGGGTACGCATCCGCCACCTCGGCGGCGTCGCGCACGTCCGTCTTGCCCATCTCCAGGAACCGGCCACCACCCGGCAGCAGGTCCAGCGAGGCATCCACGAACTCGTGCGCCAGCGCGTTCAGGACCACATCCACACCCCGACCCCCGGTCAGCGCCCCGAAGCGCTCCCGGAACTCCAGCGTGCGCGAGGACGCGATCTCGGCCTCGTCCAGGCCCAGCTCGCGCAGCACGTGCCACTTGCCCGTACTCGCCGTGCCCAGCACCCGCGCCCCCAGGTGACGCGCCACCTGGACCGCGGCCATGCCCACACCACCGGCAGCCGCGTGCACCAGCACCGACTCACCCGCCCGCACACCACCCAGGTCCACCAACGCGTAGTACGCCGTCAGGAAGACCAGCGGCACCGACGCCGCCTGCGTGAACGACCACCCCTCCGGAATCCGCGCCATCAGACGGTGGTCCGTCACCGCCACCGGCCCGAACGCACCGCCCATGACACCCATCACCCGGTCGCCCGGGACGAGGTTGGTGACCGCGGATCCGACCTCCAGGACGACACCCGCCGCTTCGTTGCCGAGCAGGCCGGCGTTGCCCGGGTACATCCCCAGGGAGTTGAGCACGTCACGGAAGTTCACGCCCGCGGCCCGAACGGAGACCCGGATCTCGTTCGGCGCCAGCGCCACCTCGGCCGCGTCGCACGGCTCCAGGGAGAGACCCTCCAGGGTCGCGTTCGCGCCCTTCTCGGCACGCCAGGCGACCGTCGACGGCGCGACCAGCCCCGCGCCCGAACCGCCGGTCCGCGCCAGACGCGGCACCCACACCGTGCCACCGCGCACCGCCAACTGCGGCTCACCCGCAGCCAGCGCCCACGGCAGCACACCCGACAGCTCCTCGCCGTCGACGTCCACCAGCACGAAGCGGTCCGGGTGCTCGGACTGCGCGGACCGCACCAGGCCCCAGATCGCCGCACCCGCCAGGTCGGCCACGTCCTCGCCGACGGCAGTCGTGACCGCTCCGGTGGTCAGCAGGACCAGCCGCGAAGCGGACCAGCGCTCATCGGAGATCCAGGCCTGAACGATCTCCAGCACCTGGGCCGTGGTCTCCCGGACACCGACCAGCGGGCCCTCGACGGCGGGGGCCATCGGGAACACCACGGTCCGCGGCGCATCGGCCCCGCCGTCGACCGCCGCGGCCAACGCCGCCAGGTCCGCGAACCAGTCGACCGCCACACCCGCCAGCCCGGCGGGCACCTCGCCCAGCCAGGCCCAGCGGTCCGCGGCGTGCTCAACTGCCCTTGCCGGAGCGGTGAGCGCGGTCCAGTCGATGCGGAACAGCGAGTCCCGCCCGGCACCGGCGCCACGCGCGGCCTGGATCTGCCCGGGCGTCACCGGGCGCAGCAGCAGCGACTCCACCGCGGCGACCTGGGTGCCCGTGGTGTCGGCCACCTCCACCGAGACCGCGTCCGTGCCCGCCGGCGCCAGCCGAACACGCAGTTCCGTGGCACCGACCGCGTGCAGGGACGCGCCCGACCATGCGAACGGCAGCCAGCCCTGGGCCTCACCGCTGGTGAAGGTCCCGAGCCCCACGCCCTGGACGGCGGCGTCGAGCAGGGCGGGGTGCAGGCCGAAGCGGGCCGCCGCCGCGTGCTCGTCGGCCGGCAGCGCGACCTCGGCGAACACCTCATCGCCGCGACGCCAGGCCGCGCGCAGGCCCTGGAACACCGGGCCGTAGGCGAAACCGCGCTCGGTCAGGCGGTCGTAGAACTCCGTCACGTCAACGGTCTCGGCGTCCTGCGGCGGCCAGACGGACCAGTCGCTTGCCATGCCGGCGGTTGCTTCGACGGCCAGGGTGCCGGTGGCGTGGCGGACCCACTCGCCCTCCACAGCCTCGTCGGCACCGCCCTGGATCCGCGAGTGCAGGGTCAGCGAACGGCGGCCGGTCTCGTCCAACTCGCCGACGGCGAGCTGGATCTGGACACCACCGCGCTCGGGCACCACCAGCGGCGCCTCCAGCGTCAGCTCCTCCACGTGCTCACAACCCGCACGCTCACCGGCGCG
>NZ_JBHTTU010000291.1:0-2345 GCF_042794375.1 Kitasatospora sp. NPDC056531
CGCTTCGGGCGCGACGCCGCCGCTGCGCCGAACGGGCGAGGGTCGGTGACCTGCGCGCTGCGCTCGGCACGCGGCGGTCGGCGCCCGCCGGTTACGGTGACCGGACCGGAGGGCGCCGACGGCGCCTCAGCGGACCAGGCGAAGCAGGGGAGTCGATGACGAAGGCGGCGGGCCGCGGTCCGCGCAACCTCGCGCGGGTCGCGTTGCTGTGCGCGGTGGCCGCCCTCGTGGTGCTGGCGTTCACCGGGCTGCACGGGCTGCACGGGCTGCTGGTGCTGCTCGCCGAGGTGGTCGGGCTCGTGCTGGTGGCCGTCGGCGCGTGGTGGGCGCTGGCCTACCGCGGGGTGGCTCGGGTGGTCGGCGCGGTGCTCGCGGTCGCCGCGCCGGTCGGGGTGATCGCGCTGGCGGTCGTCTTGGAGGTGCTGCTGCCGGTGACGGTGGCGCTCGCCCTCTGGTTCGCCGGGCTGGCCCTGGCCCGCTCGGCGCTGCGGGCGGCCCGGCCGCCCAAGGCGATGCCCGAGCGGGAGGCCCCGGCGCCCCGGCGGCCGGTGCTGATCATGAACCCGAAGTCCGGCGGCGGCAAGGTTGAGCGCTTCCAACTGGTCAGCAAGGCAAAGGAGTTGGGTGCCTAGGTGACCGCCTCGGCCTTCGCGCTGGCGACCGCCGTCGGGACGGTGCTGCCCCCGGCCTCGGTCCCGTTGGGGATGTTCGCGTGTGCGGTGGGCTACTCGCGGGTGCACTGCCCCGGCGACGTCATCGTCGGGGCGGTGCTGGGCTCGGCGTGCGCGTCGCTGGTGCTGGCGACGGGCCGCAAGGTGCTCGTGTCCGGCGAGCGGGGCTGACGCGGCCGCTGTGATCAGCTGGCGTGAACAAGTTCTGGACAAAGCTTTCACAACAGTTGACGGTCCATCATCACATCCCCCACGCTGGGCGACACCGACCATGCACTCCACACACCCGGTCGGTCCGCGTCCACCGGAAGGGGTCCCCCTCGCATGCGCCGAACCTTCGCCGCCTTACTGACCGCCCTGCTCGCCCTGGTGGGTGTCGCCGTCCTGCCGTCCGTCGCGCAGGCCGACACCCCCGGCAACTGCACCACCGGCCGAGGTGCCGGGATAGCCACCGCGAGCTGCGGCAACGTCCCGGCCGGCACCGTCTGGCACGTCGAGACGGTCTGCTTCTACATCGTCCAAGACCAGCCGTTCACCTACTGGGTCGCCGGCAACACCGTGGTCGGCGACGGGACGTCCAGGTCGGTCTGCCGCCCCGGTGACATCGCCACCGACACCATCCGCCCGGTCGTCATCGGCATGCAGGGCAAGCAGGGCCGCCTGGTCGGCTACGGCGGCAAGTGCGTGGACATCGCCCACGGCAGCACCAACGTCGCCACCCCGGTGCAGATCTACGACTGCAACGGCACCGGCGCCCAGTGGTGGACCCTGGGCCTGGACAACTCCGTGCGCGCCCTCGGCATGTGCCTGAACGTGGTGTGGGGCAGCCCCGACAGCCCCAACGGCACCAAGGTCGAGATCTACGACTGCGTCGGCAGCCAGGGCGAGCAGTGGGTCCCGCAGCCCGACGGCTCGCTGAAGAACGTGCTGACCGGCAAGTGCCTGGACGAGCTCGGCTTCAACACCGCCAACCGCACTCAGCTGGGCATCTGGGACTGCAACGGCCTGGACAACCAGAAGTGGGTCCTCACTCCCTGACGTTGAACGCCGCTCGGCGGGGGCCCGCCTCCCCGGAGAGGCCGGACCCGCCGAGCGGCGCTACCGGCTTCCGTCCGGGCGTCAGCGCCGTCCGGGCAGGGGCGTCGTGGCGGGGTGGGCGGGCAGGGCGTGCAGGGCCGCGTCGGCCGCCGCCTCGCCGTCGCCGTACTGGTGGGCCCGGGCGGAGCGCAGGGCGGCGTCGAGGTGGAGCGCGGCCTCCTCCGGGTGGCCGGTGGCGGCGAGCGCGCGGCCGTAGAGGGTCTGCAGCACGACCCGGCGGGTGACCGGGAAGGGCGGCTCGGCGAGGGCCAGGCCGCGGGCGGCGTGGTGGGCGGCCTGCTCGGGGTCGCCGGCCGCCAGGCACTGGTCGGCCAGGTGCTGGCGGGCCAGCGCGACGAGGTCGGCGCGGTCGGCCTGTTCGGCCAGCGTGAGGGCCTCGGTCAGCAGGGCGCGCACCCGCGCCGGCCCGCCCTGCCGTGCGTCGTGGCCGTACCGGGCGAGGGCGACGGCCAGGTTGGCCAGGGCGACGGCCTGCGCGGTGCGGTCGCCGGCCAGGGCGGCGAGGCCGGGCGCCCGCTCCAGGTGGACGAGGGCCTCCTCGGGCCGGTCCTCCTCCAGCAGGACCCAGCCCAGCAG
>NZ_JBHTTU010000292.1:0-2309 GCF_042794375.1 Kitasatospora sp. NPDC056531
GACGATGTAGTCCGCCTCCTGGGTGGAGACCAGCAGCCCGCACGGGGCGTGCGGGCGGGCCGGCACCGGCAGCAGCTCGATCGGCCGCCCGCGCCGCGCGGCCAGCCGATCCAGCAGCACCGCAGGGTCGAACGGGCTCGGCAGCTCCAGCTGTTCGGCGATCCGCCGGCAGCGCCGCAGCGTGGACCGGCGGCCCCGGCCACGCCGTAAGTCATCCCACAAGCCGAGCTCCCGTTGCTGATTCCGCAGTCAGGTCTCTCCTCAGGGCGAGGGGCGCTTGCGCGCCGCGTCCCGGCGGGCGATGACGTCGACCAGCTCGCTGACGGTGTCCAGGCCCTCCGGCGACAGGCCCACCGCCCGCAGCGCCAGGCTGCGCACGCCCGCGTCGCGCAGCGCGCCCAGCAGCGCCAGCTCCTTGGCGATCTCGGCGCCCTGCCGTTCGTCGAAGAAGTAGGCGGGCGGGACCTGGAAGAAGTGGGCCAGCGCCTCCAGGTGGCGTTTGGTCGGGTTGTCCCGACGCCCGGTGCGCAGCTGCCACAGGTAGGTGGTGGAGAAGGACTCCCCGGTCGCCTCACGGCAGGCCCGGGCCACCTCCTCGTTGGTGTACTGCTCGCGGTCGGGCCGGCGGACGGTGTGGAACAGCGCCTCGATCCGGGCCGAGAGTCCGCTCACCTCCCCGGGCCCGCCCGGCTCCGCGGACCCGCCCTCCGAGCCCTGCGGCTCCTGCGTCCGCACCTGAACGACGTCCCCCGTCGACTCCGCCATGCCCCACCTTTCTCGCTCCGGGCCCTCCGCGTCGCGATCCCGACGGACGGGGCAGGGCCGGCCAGGTCACGATAGCCGAAGGCCATCAGCCGGCGTGGATCAGAAGATACCTGCTATCAATGCCAGTTGACCCGCGCAGCGTCGGC
The DNA here is from genome assembly GCF_042794375.1 of Kitasatospora sp. NPDC056531. Taxonomy (NCBI): domain Bacteria; kingdom Bacillati; phylum Actinomycetota; class Actinomycetes; order Kitasatosporales; family Streptomycetaceae; genus Kitasatospora; species Kitasatospora sp. NPDC056531. The sequence goes on from NZ_JBHTTU010000292.1 coordinate 912, forward strand.
CGAAAGCCGGGAGAACCGGCCCGCAGGCCCAGCCGACACCGCACTGACGTGCCATCACATCATTTCGGTTCGACGACACTTGACGTTTCCACCGGATCCTCCGAACGGCCTCGGCGCCCCGGTGAAGTGGCCGACTCCCGCGAGACCGCGCGGCATTGGCACCCCGAGCCCGCCCCCCGCACGGCCACGGCCCCGACCGCCCGTACCGCCCGTAGTGCCCGGCCCACCGGGTAGGCCGGGCGGCGCCCGGGCACCGCTAAAGTCCAGGTGAGCACCCCCGAGCCCGCCCGAGGAGACCCCGCCGTGCCGACCGAGTCCGCCACCGCCCCCGCCGCCCGCCCGCACACCGCGCGTCTGGGCCTGGGCACCGCAGCCGTCGGCCGGCCCGGCTACATCAACCTCGGGCGCGAGGCCGACCTGCCCGCCGAACGCACCGTCGAGGCGCTGCGCGAGCGCACCCACGCCCTGCTCGACGCCGCCTACGCGGCCGGGGTGCGCTACCTCGACACCGCCCGCTCCTACGGCCGCGCCGAGGAGTTCCTCGCCCAGTGGCTCACCAAGCGCCCCGAGGCGGCGGCCGAGGTGACCGTCGGCAGCAAGTGGGGCTACACCTACACCGCCGACTGGCGCACCAGCGGGGTCGCCGCCCACGAGGTCAAGGAGCACTCGACGGAGGTGTTCGACCGCCAGATCCGCGAGACCCGCGCCCTGCTGGGCGCCCACCTGGACGTCTACCTGGTCCACTCGGTCACCCCCGACAGCCCCGCCCTCACCGACCCCGCCCTGCACGGGCGACTGGCCGCCCTCGCCGCCGAGGGCGTACGGGTGGGCCTGTCCACCAGCGGCCCCGCCCAGGCCGACGCCATCCGCCGGGCCCTCGACGTCACCGTGGCCGGCCGCCCGCTGTTCAGCGCCGTCCAGGCCACCTGGAACCTGCTGGAGACCTCCGCCGCCCCCACCCTCGCCGAGGCCCACCGGGCCGGTTGGCTGGTCGTGGTCAAGGAGGCCATGGCCAACGGCCGGCTGGCCGGCCGCAACGCCACCGGCCCCGACACCGCCGCCCTGCGCACCCTCGCCACCCGCACCGCCACCACCCCCGACGCCCTCGCCCTCGCCGCGGCCGCCGCCCAGCCCTGGGCCGACATCGTCCTGTCCGGCGCCGCCACCCTCGACCAGCTCACCTCCAACCTCGCCGCCGCCGACCTGTGCCCCACCCCCGAGGACCTCGCCGCCCTCGCGATGATGGCCGAGCCCGCCGACGCCTACTGGCGCAACCGAGCCTCGCTGCCCTGGGCCTGACGGTCGGTCGGCGCGGGACTGAAAACCGGTCGAGGCGCCTCCGGAACCTCCGGGACGCTCGGCGCATGCGCGTGAACTTCGACGGGGTACCCCCGTGCC
>NZ_JBHTTU010000293.1:0-2295 GCF_042794375.1 Kitasatospora sp. NPDC056531
GACACCTGACCGTCCAGCCCCGCACCATCCTCTACACCGCACCACAGACCACCGGAAACCAGGCATAACCGCCAACGACACCCCGCCCGCACCGCACAGCACCCACCGCTCCCGCACACCACACACCGCTGCGCACGGACTGAGGACAGGGCCACCTCCGGCACCCGATCACACCGGGCCAAGCCCCGCGGCGGAGCGCGGGCGTGCGGCGACCCCGTCACCGGCGAGGAGCTCTACCGGAAACGCCCGCGCCTGGGCGTGAAGCGCCTCGCCACCATCCTGCCCAACGGCCGGCTGCTGAGCAGGTGCCAGACCGGGCTGGAAGGTTCGCGATGGATGAGGTCCTCGATTCGGGCGGCGCTGGCCGGGACGGCGGCCAGCATTTCGGCGACGGCCGGGTTCTCCTCGGCGGCCACGCGTAGGTCCGCCACCGCGCCGCGCACCCCGGCCACTCCCGCGCCGGGTACCCGCTTGTTGCCCCGGTGGTCACCGACGCCGGACCCACCGCCCTGGCAGGCCGGCAGCAGGCCGTCGCGGAGCTGTCCGCCGACTGTTGTCGCGGCCAGTGGTGCACGGTGGCCCGCGACTACAACGAGGACGGCTGGCGCGAGTAAGACGACTCGGTGCCGGTCGTCGCGACCACCCTGGAGCTGCCGGCGGAGCTTCTCGACGGTCTGGTTCAGCGTCTCGCTGAAGTAGCGGGCCTCGATCGTGCGGTTGTGGAACGTGATGCACCGCTGAAGCCCGCGCTCCACCATCGTCTTGACCAGCCCGGCCTGGATCGCGGCGATTCGCTCGGCCGGCACCTCGTCCTCGCTGCCATCCCGCGCCTCGCCGACACCCGGCCCCCACGTCACCCCCTGTCGCTCGGCGCCCTGGCGGTCGCCGAGCGGGCCGCGCAGCTCCAGGACCACGATCTCGAACGGCGCCAGCAGCTTCCTGTCGATCGCCTCGGCCAAGCCCAGGGAGTACACGTGCGGGCCGTAGACCCGCTGGTCGTCCATCGACACCGCCAACTCCTCCGGCAGCGGCTGGTACGCGTCCTCACGGGCCGTCACCGGCCGCTTCGGCGGCGCCCAGATCCTGGGGGTCGAGGTCATGTACAGCCGCCGCTGCGCCGGGATCGCCGCCTGGTCGTGGACCACGGTCCAGGTCTTCTCGACGCCGCCCGAAGAGCGGTGCGCCTCGTCACAGACCATCAGGCCAAGCGGGGGCAGCGCCTTACCCTCCCCACCCTCCCGCTGCGCCCAGTACTCGTAGGCGTCGGCGACCGCGCCGACGGAGATGTAGGTGGCGAACAGGGTGGTCGGCCGTCGGTGCTTGGCCGCGTGGGACAGCCACATCCCGATCATCAGCGGGTTGGTGGTCGCTATCGCCCCCGTAGGGCAGCTCGGAGTCCACCAGGGAGCAGACGGCATACATGTCCCCGGTACGGCCAGCAGCCCGCCACGAGCCGACCATCTGCACCAGTAGGTCCAAGGTCGGAACAACAATCAGCACCGTCCCACGCGGCGCCGGCTTCTGCCCGGCCGCGGCCCCCACGTACGACTTCCCGGAGCCGGTGGCCATCTGCACCGTCACCCGCAGCCCGTCCGGCGCGGACTACGCCGGACGGGGCGTCAGACCCCGCACGATGGCCTCCAGGGCCTCCTCCTGATGCCCGCGTAGCGAGACGCCGGCGGCGGACTGAGCGGCCATCAGGCCCGGCTTTACGACGCTCACGAAGACGTGTCTCTTCTCACCCATTCCCGATCCCACGCACGAGACCGCGCGGGAAATTCTGACAGTGCCCTACTGATACATTTGACGGGCCGACCCAGGAATCCAGCCGACCGGAACACTAGCCCGATTCGGGTGGTCATTCGGCAAGATATCAGTCCCCGATTCACGAATTCCGACGAATGCTCGAAACGCGCGGGTCTGCACCCCGTTTCTGACGGGATCACCTGACGCTTCAAGATTGATACATTGGGGACCGTTGCTCACCCTTCAGGGTAGCGCACTCGACCGAGCCGAGAGGCCGGAATCGTGATCTAGATCATGGCCTAGACCAATTTTAAAGGAGTGAAGCCGACCCGCACGCACCCCTGACATACCCTCTCCTCCCAGTCAGCTCGCTTTAAGATCAGACATAAAGCCAGCTAAGCCATGTGATCAGAGCCTAGCCACTAGGCACTATGGAGCGAAGCGGAGTGGTGCCAGCCCGAGCGCGAAGCGCCGGGCCCACCCGAGCGAAGCTCGGGTGCGGACACGCGGAGCGGGTCCGCCGCCTGACCGAAGGTCGGGCGCGGACTG
>NZ_JBHTTU010000294.1:0-352 GCF_042794375.1 Kitasatospora sp. NPDC056531
CGGCGGGACCGGCGTTGGCCCTGCTGACGGCCATGCGGGTGCCCTCGTTCGCCTCCGCCGTGAAGGAGGCGGAAACCGGCGTTCAGCGGACAGCGGGAACCGCGTGACGGACGATCACGTCCTGTGGTTGAGTGGTCTGGACAAACGCCGAACGTGGGGCACAGTGGACAGCTACGAACCGGAAAGCTGGCTGACGGAGGCTGAGTTCGACCATCCGCCGCAGGTCGACCTACGGACCGACCGGGCGCACTCGGCCCGGGTCTACGACTACCTGCTCGGAGGCAAGACCAACTTCCCGGCGGACCGCGAGGTCGCCGACCGCCTGCTCGCCGACCTGCCCGGTGCCCGCGAC
>NZ_JBHTTU010000294.1:474-2267 GCF_042794375.1 Kitasatospora sp. NPDC056531
GTGCGCCAGTTCCTGGACGTCGGCACCGGCATCCCCACCGTGCCCAACCTGCACGAGATCGTCCAGGCGGTCGACCCGTCCTGCCGGGTGGTCTACGTGGACAACGACCCGATCGTGCTGGCCCACTCGCGGGCGCTGCTCACCAGCACGCCGGAGGGCCGCACCGCCTACGTCGAGGGCGACCTGCGGGACCCGGAGAAGTTCCTGGCCGACCCGGCGGTGGCCGCCACCCTGGACCTGGGCGAGCCGGTCGCGCTGACGCTGATCAACATCGTGCACTTCCTCTCCGACGAGGCCGCGCACCCGCCCGTCCGCAAGCTGCTGGACGCCCTGCCCGCCGGCAGCTTCCTCGCGCTGACCGCCGGCACCGCCGACAACGCGCCGGACCAGGTCGCGGTCGGCTCCCGTCGCTATGCGGAGGCCGGGATAGAGGTCCATGTGCGCTCGCGCGCCGGGGTGGAGCGATTCTTCACCGGGCTGGAACTGGACGACCCGGGCGTGGTCCTGATCGACCAGTGGCACCCGGAGCTGGGCGAGCCCTCGACCGTGGCCGCCGGCGAGGTATCGGTGTACGGCGGGCTGGCCCGCAAGCCGTAGGCCGGCCCGGAGCCGCTACGGCGGTCAGGGCTGGGGGGACGGTGCCATGGTGAGCCCCGCCGACCCGGCGCCGCGGCTGAGCACCACCGTTCGGATGTGCTCCAGCGCACGGGCCCAGTCGGCGCGGCCGGGGTTGCGGCGGACGGCCTCGCGCAGGTCGAGCACCCGGTAGGGCGGGCCGAGGTCGGTGATCTGCGGGATGAACTCGGCCCGGCTCACCGTCCAGCGCTGCCCAGGCCCGGCCGGCGGGCTGACGGTGAAGCGGGCGAGGGAGCTCCAGTTGCCGCGCGGGTCCTCGGCGCCGTCGTAGGTGAACATGTGCCCGGCGAGCTGGTCGCCGAGGCCGTAGACCGTCCAGGTGTCGTTGATCTTCTCGTAGGCCTGCGGGATGTGGGCGTGGGTGCCGAGGATCAGGTCGATGTCGGGCCGGCCCGGGCCCTGCCCGGCGGCGGACAGCTCGCGGGCCAGGGTGAGCTGCTGCTCGTTCGGGGTGTCCTGCCACTCGGTGCCCCAGTGGATGCTGACCGCCACCAGGTCCGCGCCGTTCGCCCGGGCGGCGCGGGCGTCGGTCAGGATCCGGTCCCGGTCGATCAGGTTGACGGCCCAGGGCTCGTCCTTGGGCAGCGGGATGCCGTTGGTGCCGTAGGTGTAGGCGAGTTGGGCCACCGTCGCGCCGCCCGTCCGCAGCAGCGCCGGCCGCCCGGCCTCCTCGGCGGTGCGGGCGGAGCCGGTGTGGGCGAGGCCGGCGGCGTCCATCGCGTCCAGGGTGCGGCGGATGCCGGCCGGGCCGTCGTCCAGGGTGTGGTTGGACGCGGTGTCGCAGGAGCGGTACCCGGCGTCCTTGAGCGCCTTGGCCACCTGCGGCGGTGACTTGAACGAGGGGTACCCGGTGTACGGACCGCCGTCGGCGCCGTAGACCGTCTCCATGTGGCAGATCGCCAGGTCCGCGCCGCTGATCAGCGGCTTGACGCCGGCCAGCATGGCGGTGAAGTCGTAGCCGTTGCCGCCGGCGTCCTCCTTGGCCTGCTGGATGATCTCGGTGTGCGGCAGCACGTCACCGGTGGCCACCAGGGTGAACGCCTTCGGCCCGGTCGGGGTGGGGGTGGTGGCATCCGTGGTGGGGGTGGGCGGTTCGGGTGCCTGCGGGGCGCCGCAGCCCGGGAGGGCGATCAGCAGGGTGAGGGCCGTGGCGGTGG
>NZ_JBHTTU010000295.1:0-2265 GCF_042794375.1 Kitasatospora sp. NPDC056531
CACCACGAACCCATGGGTCCACCCCCTAACATCAGGGCAACGGACCCTCGGGTTCGCGCTGAAGAACCTTCAGTTTCCGCGAACTCGCGGGGGTCCAGGGGTCCAGCCAAGGTAAGCCCAAAAGCGGCAGTGGGATGATCTTGGTAGGTCGGCAGTTGCAGTTCAGCGGGAGCGTCCTCGGCCGGGTCGGTTTGATCGGTCCAGCGAGAACTTGGGAGATCGAACCCTGGATCTTCCCGAGGGCAAGGTTGGCTCCGCTTGCCTCAAGTACTGTGACTTCGTGTGATCGAATCCGAGATTGAGATCAGCGAGGATCTGGTCCGCGACCTGTTGCGGGAACAGCATCCGGACCTGGCTGAGCTGCCCATCCGCGAGGTGGAGGGCGGCTGGGGCAACCAGATGTGGCGCCTCGGGGACAAGTTGGCCGTCCGGATGCAGCGGATGGACAAACTCCCCGATCTGCAGCTCAAGGAGCGCCGCTGGCTGCCGGTGCTGGCCCCGCGCCTGCCGCTTCCGATCCCGACCCCGGTGCGAAGCGGGGCACCGTCCGAGCGCTTCCCCAAGGTCTGGACCGTCATGACCTGGGTTGAAGGCACGCCGCTGGACCACGGCTCGATCACCTGCGGCGACCACGCTGCCGACACGCTGGCGGCCTTCCTCAAGGCGTTGCATGCGGAGGCGCCCGCCGACGCGCCGGGCGCCTCGGACTTCGGCGCTCACCCCAGGGAGTGCACGGACGGCTTCGAGAACTTCCTGCAGGCCGTGGACCTCGGGTGCTTCGCCGAGGACGACATCCGGGCCGTGTGGGACGACGCGGTGGCGGCTCCCGAGTGGGAGGGCCCGCGAGTGTGGGTGCACGGCGACCTGCATCCCGCGAACGTCGTCGTCGCGGACGGGACACTGGCGGGCGTCGTCGACTTCGGCGCAGTCTTCGCTGGCGACCCGGCATGGGACCTCATGGCCGCCTGGCTGCTGCTCCCCGCAGGCGGTGCCTCACGGTTCTTCGACAGCTACGCGCAGGCGGACGACGCGGCGGTACGACGGGCACGCGGGCTGGCCGCGATGAAGAGCCTGTTCCTGATGCTGATGGGCCAGAACGGGGACCGCGGCCTGCCCGGCGGCAAGCCGAACTGGGGACCCGCAGGCCGGTCGGCACTTGATCGTGTCCTGAAAGGTCTTTGACGTCGGCATACATCAACCGGCTCTGGCCCGGGCCGGCACTCGTGTCCTGTCGCGTTGAGCTTGTCTGGGGGAGCCGGGCGCCGCAGTTCGCGCAGTCGCGGATGCGGGCCACGCCTCCAGGGTCCAGCCGCGGTGAGCCCAAAAGCGGCTCTTCTGCTCCATCTGTGGGTCGCTGAGGAGCGCCTGACGCAGTACACGCCGTCCCCTGTGCAGATCTTGAGGTGTCGAGACTCAGGATCTGGGGTGCAGGGAGAACGGCGTGCGGTTCACCACGGTATTGAACGCGTTGGTCGGATGCGAGCAGGCGGTTCCGCAGGACGTCCGATTCGAGGAGAAGTCGCAGGTCATCGTGGTCACGGTCCGGCCCAGGTCCCGGGCGCGTCGCCGATGCGGGATCTGCGGCATCCGCTGCCCGAGGTTCGACGGCGGGGCGGGACGACGGCGCTGGCGGCACCTGGACGCCGGCGGACTCAAGCTCTATCTGGAGGCCGACGCGCCCCGCGTAACCTGCAAGCAGCACGGGGTCGTGGTCGCCGCCGTCCCCTGGGCGCGGCACGATGCGGGGCACACCCGTGACTTCGACCAGCAGGTCGCGTGGATGGCCACCGAGTGCTCCAAGTCCGCCACCGCGCATCTGATGCGAACCGCGTGGCGCACCGTCGGCGCCATCCTCACCCGCCACCAGGCCGAGGCGGACGCCGGAATCGACCGCCTGGCCGGCCTGCGCCGCATCGGCGTCGATGAGATCTCCTATCGGCGCGGACAGAAGTACATGACCGTTGTGGTCGACCACGAGTCCCGGCATGTCGTATGGATGGCCGACGGCCACGGCAAGGACGTGCTCCGCTCGTTCTTCGACGCTCTGGGCGCGGACCGCGCACACCAGCTGACGCACATCAGCGCGGACGGGGCCGAGTGGATCGCCGATGTCGTCGCCGAGCGGGCCCCGAACGCGGTCCGCGCCATGGATCCCTTCCACGTCGTGCAGGTGCGCCGTGAGGCGCTGTGTTTCCGGGAGGGGTGTAAGGACCCTCCGCCGGGCTGTCGCAGCAGTCCGGTGAAGCTGGCGGCAGCCTGACCTCG
>NZ_JBHTTU010000296.1:0-1070 GCF_042794375.1 Kitasatospora sp. NPDC056531
CGATGGAGCACTTCTTGCACGCGCTGGTCCGGGTCCGCACCGAGCACTACGCCGTCAAGACGGCGCTGGTGCTCCCCCAGGCCTGCGTCCTGACCGAACTGCCCGACGCCGCCCTGTGGTTCGGCGTGCCGGGCATGTACGGCGGCTTCGGCATCCACCTGGAGGAGGCCGGGACGGCGCCCCGCCTGAGGGTGACGAGTCACTGCCGGATGGTCGGCTACTCCGGCCGGACCCACCACATCACGCCGGACGGCTGCGTGCTGGTCGAGTCCGGCTGGTAGCCGGGGCCGGGGTCCGTCGTGTCGATCGCGCGAGCCGGACGAGGGGCGCGGCGGGGGTGCGGGGCGCCGTGTCCTGGGGCGGGCGCCGTGAGCGGTCGGCCGGGCGTGTGCGGCGGCCAGGACGCGGGCCGGCGGGCCGGTCGGCCGCGGGCGGCCTGCCAGGGGGCGGAGCGCTCGGGCCCCCGGGAACGCGCGGCCGCTGAGCCCGGCCATGGCGTGCCGCGCCCGCGACCGCCAACCGGGCGAGGTGGAGGACGTAGCGGCATGGTGGGCGGGCTCGGGGCGCGGTGCGGTCGGAGACTGGTGGGCCCGGATACTGGCAGGAGTGAGCATGGACGAGCGCAGCCGCCCGAGTGCCGAGGGGACCGCGGCCGCCGGTGCGGGGCGGGGGGCCGGTGATCGGCCCGGGGTGCTGGGCATCGCGCTCGCCGCCGTCCTGGCGTTCGCGCTCGCGTCGGGCTCGTGGCAGTGGTTCTCCACGTATCTGGGTTTGACGCTGCTCGCGGTGATCTTCTCCCTCGCCGGGGTGCCGGTTCGCACGCCCGGCGCGGGGTCCGGTTATGTGCGGAACCTGACGGCCTACTCGCTGGTCGTGGGCCTGTGCGCGGCCATCGCCGTGGCCCCCGCGATGCAGCGCTGGGCCTGGCTGTTCCCGATGCCGGGTACCCGCAGCGCGTGCGCCCACCTGGGCGACTACGCGGCGCTCCGCGCGCAGGCCGCACTGGGGGACCTCGCGGGCCGTGGCGGCGCCGCGCTGGCGTACGCGCAGAGCGACCAGAGCCGGCACGC
>NZ_JBHTTU010000296.1:1080-2249 GCF_042794375.1 Kitasatospora sp. NPDC056531
GTCCACGACGACGCTGTGGCTGCCGGTGTACGGGTTCGGGGCGGCGCTGCTGACCGCGTTCGGCGTCTGGCTGGTGGGCCGGGCCGGCGCGACGCGCGCGGCGGCGGCCGGGGAGCGGTGACGGGGGCCGGTGAGGGGGCTTTCGGCGGCAACCAGGGATCGGCGATCCCTGGTTCGACGGGTCTCTGCCGCCCCCGCCCCGGCGCGGGCAGGCTGGTGGGCGTCGACGAGGGCAACACCCACAAAGGGGACGGGAATCATGACGCGAATTCTTGTGACGGGCGCGACCGGTTCGGTGGGGCGGCGCCTGGTGCCGCGCCTGGTGCGGTGGGCCGGGGCCGAGGGCGCTTCGGTGCGGGTGCTGGTGCGCGACGCGGAGAAGGCGCGGGGCCTGGGCGAGGTGGAGACGGTGGTCGGGGACCTGTGCGAACAGGGCGACCGGGCGCGGGCGTTGGACGGCGTCGAGGTGGTGCTCAACGTGGCGGCGGCGCTGCGCGGGGTGGCGGACGAGCAGGCCTGGGCGGTCAACCGGGACGCGGCGGTGGCGTTGGGCCGTGAGGCGGCGAAGGCCGGGGTGGCCAGGTTCGTGCACACCAGCACCAACCTGGTGTACGGGCGGGGCCTGGGCCGCCCGGCGGTGGAGCGGGACCGGCTCGCGCCGCACGAGGCGTGGGGCGCGTACGCGCAGTCCAAGGCGCAGGCCGAGGCGGGTCTGCGCGAGATCGGGGAAGAACTGCCGCTGGTCATCGCCCGGTTGGCGTTCGTGTACGGCGAGGGCGACCCGCATCTGGCGCAGTCGCTGCACTGGGCCGGGAACTGGCCCGCGCACCAGCGTCTGGCGGTGGTGCACCACGCGGACGTGGCGCAGGCGCTGTGGCGGGCGGTGGTGACCCCGGGTATCGAGGGCCGCACCTACAACGTGTCGGACGACGCCCCGCTGACCGCGTGGGACCTGCACGAGCTCAACGGCCGTCGCCACCCGGGCGGTTCGCAGCAGGTGGAGTTCGACCCGTGGGAGGGCCAGGTGTCCACCGCGGCCGCGCGCCGGGACCTGGGCTGGCGCCCGCTGTACCCGTCGGCGTGGGCGGCGGCGCAGGCCGGCGCGCTGTAGGCGCCCGGCCCGGCCCCGCCGCCCGGGAGGACGGCGGGGCCGGGCGGTGGGGCTCACC
>NZ_JBHTTU010000297.1:0-2235 GCF_042794375.1 Kitasatospora sp. NPDC056531
CCCACCAGCCCCATCGCTTCATTGGCCACACCCCGTCCCGACGAGGGTGTGACCAGCCCTGCACCGCTTGACAAAACGCCCTACATATCAGGGCCCGGGTCGGTGCCGTCGCGGTTTCACGAGGCGGCGAGCGTGGCCACGACGTCCTGGGCGCAGGCGGTGGCGGCGGCTTCGGCGTCGGCGGGCGGGATGTCCTTCACGGTAGGCCCGGAAAAGGTGTGCTTTTCATAGCTGATGGTGATAAGCGCGTTGCGCTGGAGCACCACGAGGTCGGCGTGGCCGTGCCCATTCAAGGTGGTGTAGAGCAGGGTTGCCTTCTCCCCCATGCCGGGAACGGCCCGGTCGTCAGTGACCTTCATTCCGATGGTGGCCCCCCCGGTCCGGTGCCCGACCAGGGTGTTCTCGTAGAGGTTGTCGGCGATCGGGGACAGCAAGACCATGACCTGCATCATGGTCATGCCTGCGTCATTGCTGTTCCAGCCCGCGCTCGCATTGGTCATGCCCCCGACGTCCTTTTGCTCGCTGCACGAGGCTCCCTTCGCATAGCGGTCGACCGTCTCGGGGCGAAGCAGGGCGCAGCCCGCGGCCAAGGTGGTGTAGGGCGCCGTCGTAGGGCTCGCCGGTCCGGAGGCCGCGGGCGTGACCGAGAGGGTCGGCGCGGGCGAGCCCGAGAGCCTCGGCGCGGGCGAGACGGTCGTCGCGGCGGACACGGTCGCCGCGGCGGAGACGGTCGTCGTGGCCGTCGTCCCCGCGGTCGCCGCCGGGGTGACGAGGTTGGCCACCAGGCCCAGGACGAGCGCTGCGGCGCCCGCCCCAGTCGTGACGCCTCCGAGCAGCCAGGTCCACCGCCGGGTAGGTCCGGCCGGGCGCAGGTCCGCCGGGTCGGGGAGGGTGGCGGGAGTGGGCTGTGGCGGCAGGGGGCGGGTGCCCGGGAGGGTCGGCAGCGGTTCGGTGGCGGGTGGGGTGTCCTCGATCTCGGCCATCTCGTGATGAACCCTTCGGAGGCTGTCAGCCGGCTGACAGGTGATAGGCGGTCAGGGTGGTCCCGTAGCCGACCAGCAGGGCCGAGTCCTGGGCGAGGACTTGCGGGGCCCCTGGCTGCCGGGCGAACGTCTGGTGCCATTGCGGGGTGCCGGCGGCGCTGGTGAGCGACTGCACGGTGATCCCGTCGGCGGCGGTGGGCGCAGTGATCAGGAACGACCCTCCGACGGCGCCCCACACGGTGGCGGCGCCGTGTGGCGACGGCCAGGTCCACGCGGTACGCCCGGTGCGCAGGTCGAGGGCGGACGCGTCCTGCGGGCCGCCGGTCACGACGACGGTTCCGGCGTCCGCGCACCCGGTGATGACGCCGGTGCGCGAGCCGGTCCAGAGCCGGGCGCCCTCGGTGTCGAAGGCTGCCGTCATGACCTTCCCGTTCGTGGCCGTCGTCGCGGTGAGGGGCAGGCAGGTGACCACTCCTTGGCGGAGTGAGAGCGAACCCTGGTAGAAACCGGTGTACACGGTCCCGGACGGAAGACCGGTGGGCCGGCTCCAGAGCGCGGTTGCGTTCTGGCCGTCCACGGCGGTGAGGGCGAGATCCGCGCCCAGGGCGTACAGCCGGCTCCCGTCCGGCGGCGCGTACAGGTCCTGGGCGTCGAGCGACCAGCGTTGGCGTCCGGTCGCGCTGTCGAGTGCCACGAACCGGAGGGCGCCCTTGGCGAGCCGGGCCGGGTCCCCGAGGAGCGTGACGATCAGAAACCCCGCCGACGGCATGCCCTGGATGCGGAACGAAGTGCCCAGCGCCGTACTGCTCCACAGTCGGCGCCCTCCGGCCGCGTCGTAGCCGTGCAGCGTTCCGTCCGCTCCGGTGACCAGCAGCAGGCCCGGCAGCGGCAGGGCGACGGACTGCGCACCGGGAACCGGGTCGGACGAACGCCAGACCGTGTCGCCGCTGCGCGCGTCGCGTGCCCGCACCGAGCCGTCGGAGTCCACGGACCAGAGCCGCCCGCCGTCGCCGACCGGGAGCATCCCCGCCTCCACGGTGCTGCTCCACAGCACCCGTCCGCCGGAACGGTCGTAGCCGACGGCCCCCGTGCGGTCCGCGCACACCACCGCCGCCGGTCCGCAGCCGACCGGTGTCATCCCGGCCCGCGGAAGGGTCACCGACCAGGCCGTCGGGGGGGGCCCCCCCGCTCCCCGCCCCAACCCCCCAGTGGGACCACCCCCCGCCGCCCTTGCGCGCCACTCTCCCCCTAA
>NZ_JBHTTU010000298.1:0-2226 GCF_042794375.1 Kitasatospora sp. NPDC056531
CGGATCTGATCGACGGATGCCTCACCCAAGCCGGACTGATCATGGATGGCTGACCCCGGCCAGCCCCCGACACCACTCATTCAATTTCAGTAGCGGCTCTTGACGTCCCGCCAGCCCAGCAGATTGCGCGCTGGTCCATGCGGACAGCCGCTGACGCAGAAGCCCTGGACGAGCAGCTGGTCACAGAGAGTCTCCACCAATCTCGCGGGTGAACGGCTTGCCCCGGGGAGTACCTGCTGCCACGCCCGTCGGCCGACGCGCCCAGTCAGACATTCGCTCGTTGACCTGGGTGGCCCACCATCAGTGGCAGAACCCGCGTCGGTCAGGTTCGGTGGCAATCGGTCAAGATTCAGCGGCACGCGACAAACAGGTCGGCACCCGCCCTGGCGGCTGCTGTCGCGCGCAGTTGTCGCGCCCCGACCTCGCACGGGGGTAAGCGCCTATCCGCGCACCCATGAGGGGTGGGCCTGTCAATGAGCAGGCCGAGATGCCCGGGACTTGCATCCGGGGTCCCGTCCCTGGTGATCATCGACACCCAGTCCGTGCGCGTGGCGGCCGGGGTGCCGAAGGAGACCACGGGACTGGACGCGAACAAGAAGACGCCCGGCAGGAAGCGGGGACTCGCCGTCGACGTGCTGGGCCTGATCATCGGTGTGGTGATCCTCGCCGCGAGCGCGCACGACAACGAGGCTGGCATCGCCCTGCTGGACCAGGCGGCCGAACGATGCGGGATGCGCCTGGAAAAGGTACCTGGTCGACCAGGGCTTCAAGGACGCCGTAATCATCCACGGGGCGGTGAAGGACATCACCGTCGAGGTGGTCCGCCGCAACCCCGACACCCAGAGCAAGGGCTTCGTTCCGCAACCGAAGCGATGGGTGGTCGAGCAGGTCAACGGCACCCTCATGCTCCACCGGCGCCTCGCCCGTGACTACGACCACCGGCTGGACAACGCCGCCTCCCGCGTCTACTGGGCCTCCACCGCCGGCATGCTCCGCCGCCTCACCACCCCCAGCCCCGCCTGGCGCGACGAGGTGGGGCTGGCCGCGTGAACGTCACCGAACTCCTGCGGCTGTTGCAAGCCGAACACGACGAGACCACCGCACGCGCCGACGGCCTGCAAGAACAGATCGAGCAACTCACCCGTGCCCTGGCCGAAGTCGAGGCCCGCCTCGCCGAGATCGTCACCACCCGCAAGGTCATCGACAGCCTCGCCCCGCCCGACCACACAGGCCTCCGAGGAGCCCGCCACCGTCTACCAGCGCATCGTGACCGCCTTCAACGAGCACCCCGGGCGGGTCTTCCAGGTTCGCGACCTCCACGAATTCCTCGGACTGCCCACCGACGAGCCCTCGATCAACGTCACCCGCTCCCGCCTGGGACGACTCGTTCGTCAGGGACTCCTCGACCAACCCGGACGCGGCCGCTACCAGAACCGGACTTAACGTCCTCTCAGTGCTCAGGGTCCACCATCGTGATGAATTTTTGCACTCGGAGTGTTTTGGTGGCGGCGAACTTCAGTGCGTGTCAGGAAAATCCTGGCGACGGGAGTTCTCCTGCCGCACTCACCCCGCGTCGACGATCTGGAGATGGCCAACATGGACCCGCAGAGCCGCAGTCCCGAAGGAAGCTTTGCTCGAAGCCTCGAACAGACTCCGTTCGGCCTCAAGGAAGGAGAGCGGAGGCTCAAGATCCAACTGGCCTTCAACGGCAGTCCCAAGGGGCACATGAGCGTCTACGGCAACGGTTGGACCTCCTGGTCCGGCGTTGCACTCGTGTTCGCGGAGTGGACGGACAGCGACGGCAAGACGTACTTCCGCGTCACCGACGGCGACTGGAAGGATTACTACCTCTCGGTCAACCACAATGCCTATGTGGGCCTCTACGGATGGAGCAACGCGGTTCCCTGGAAGTTCGAGACCGTCGACGGGAAGAATCGGCTGAAGTGCCTCTGGAACCACCAGCTCCTGTCGTTCTACTCGGATTCCAACAAGTACCTGTACGCCTGGGACGACTACAACGAGCTCGAAGCGACACCGGAATGGCTGAACTCCTGAGCGGCAGGGCAGCGTACTGGCGCTTGGCCTCGGGGCCACGTCAGCCGGGCGGGTAGTCCTGGGGGGACTACCCTGCGCCTGCCGAATATCTCATCCAGCCAGGTCACGCGGCGTGTCGGTACTCGTGGATCACTCCGCCGAGCCGGTCGTGTCGGCGTATGTCCAGGCGAG
>NZ_JBHTTU010000299.1:0-2209 GCF_042794375.1 Kitasatospora sp. NPDC056531
CAGGAGTGCGCCACGAGGCGCTACGCAATCGAGTGGAGGTGGAAGGCCTTCTCCGCCGGACCGTCGCAGCGGTCTGGTGAAGCTGGGGGCAGCCTGATCCGGGGAACGCCGGGGAGGGCGGCAAGCAGCCCCGACAACGGCGGGACGTGCCGGGACTACCGGACGGTGCGGGTCCGTCTAGCGAGGTCAGAAGGTGTAGCGAGAGCGAACCAGTGGATGAAGCTCCGTAAGCATCGAGCCGGCTCAAACCTGGTGGATACGGGCCGGTGTGCAGCGCGTGACGCGGCCGCCTTCGGGTGGGTGGGTCAACTCCGAAGCCGGATTTCCTGTTCCGGTGGGGAGGCCACGTTGAAAGCCTGCGGCGTAGGCGTGGCGATGCTGCCGGAGTAGAGCTGGGCACCTCCCTGACCGATCGATTGTGTGGTGAACGTGGGAACCATCCGCGGTCGCCCGAGCCGCCGGGCAGCCAGTACGGCGGTGGGCAGGTCCGTTGCCGACTGATGGCCGTGGGTGGGGCGGAGGCCCCGTAGTAGTCGCGGGAGTAACGACCCGTCACGGAGACCGGGAAAGCCGGTCGCAGGGCCAAGGGGGCCAGCAAGTCAGTGGCTGAAGTACTGGAAGGTCAGGAGGTCATCGCCGGTGAACACCGACGAACTGGAGTCCGCCCTGTTCGGGGCGGAGCTGCGGGTACTGAATATCCAGACCAAGCTGCACTGTTGGGCTCGTGATGATCCTCATCGCAGGTTCGACGACCTCTTCAATCTCGTCGCCGATCCCGGCTTCCTCCTGGTGGCCTGGGACCGGGTGCGGGGTAACAAGGGTGCACGCACGGCCGGAGTGGACGGACGCACCGCGTCGTCCATCGCGCTGGGGGTCGGAGTCGAGGAGTTCCTCGGCTCGCTTCGGTCGCAGATCAAGGACCGCAGTTTCCGTCCCCTGCCGGTGCGGGAGCGGATGATCCCCAAGGCGGGCGGCAAGCTGCGTCGCCTGGGGATCGCGACGATCACCGACCGGGTCGTGCAGGCATCCCTGAAGCTGGTGCTGGAGCCGATCTTCGAGGCGGACTTCCTCCCGTGCTCCTACGGGTTCCGCCCGAACCGCCGGACCCATGACGCGGTGGCCGAGGTGCGCCTGCTCACGTCCAAGAAGTACGAGTGGATCGTGGAAGGCGACATCAAAGCCTGCTTCGACGAGATCTCGCACACGGCCCTGATGGACCGGGTGCGGGCACGAGTCGCAGACAAGCGCGTCCTGGCTCTGGTGAAGGCGTTCCTCAAGGCGGGCATCCTCGGTGAGGACGGCCGGCTGCGGGACAACGACACCGGCACTCCGCAGGGTTCGATCCTCTCGCCGTTGCTCAGCAACGTGGCTCTCTCGGTCCTGGACGAGTTCATCGCCCAGGCTCCCGGCGGACCCGGAACTGAACTCAACGAGCGCCGAAGGCGTCGACGCCGCAGTCTGCCCAACTTCCGGCTGGTCCGGTACGCGGACGACTGGTGCCTGATGGTGCACGGCACCCAGGCAGACGCCGAAGCGCTACGCGAACAGATCGCGGCGGTCCTCTCCACGATGGGCCTGCGCCTGTCGCAGGAGAAGACCCTGATCACCCACATCGAGCAGGGCCTGGACTTCCTCGGCTGGCGCATCCAGCGCCACCGAAAACCAGGCACCAACCGGCACTACGTCTACACCTACCCGGCCAAGAAGGCCCTGCGGGCCATCATGGCCAAGGTCAAGACGCTGTGCCGCGAGGTCGGCACGAACCAGCCGCTCGACGCCCTGCTGCTCCGGCTCAACCCGGCAGTGCGGGGCTGGTGCGCCTACTTCCGGCCAGGAGTGTCTTACGCGACCTTCTCCTACCTGCGCCACTATCTGTGGCGCACGGTGTGGCGATGGGTGCAGCGCAAGCACCCCAAGACTGGCCGGAGGAAGATCCACCGCCAGTATGGCGGCGTCGGATTGTGGTGGCACAGCGAGAACAGGGAACTGTTCAACCCCATCTCGGTAGGCACCACGCGCTACCGCTACCGGGGAGCAGCCATCCCCACTCCCTGGCCGATCACGGGATGAGAACCACCACCACGAGGCTCCTCCGGGACTTGTGGAGAGCCGGGTGCGGTGCCAAGTCGCATGCCCGGTTCGGGAAGCGGCTCCGGGGAAACGGGCCGGTCGAAAGACCGGAACCGCGCCCCGGGCCGACTTCACCAGT
>NZ_JBHTTU010000300.1:0-2195 GCF_042794375.1 Kitasatospora sp. NPDC056531
GTGCGCCGTGAGGCGCTGTGTTTCCGGGAGGGGTGTAAGGACCCTCCGCCGGGCTGTCGCAGCAGTCCGGTGAAGCTGGCGGCAGCCTGACCTCGGAGATGCGGGGAAGGGCGGGAAGCAGCCGCGACAACGACGGGGCGGGCTGGCACTGCCAGACAGCTCGTGCCCGGCCAGCAAGGTGGATAGGTGTAACGAGAGTGAACCAGTGGTTGAACCCCCGTAAGCGTGGAACCGGCTCAAATCTGGTGGATACGGGCCGGGCAGTAGTGCGCGCCGACCATTGCTGTACGTGGTCGGCGACTTCGCACCCGGGTAGCGACGCCGGGACGAAGGCCCTTGGGGAAAGCCTGCGGCGTACCCAGGGCGAGGCTGCCGGGGAAAAGCTGGGCGCCGCCCCCACCGACCGGAACACAGTGAACACGGGAACCGCCCTCAGGTCGCCCTCCTTGACACCCAACCAGGGTGTCGACGGGCAGGCGCATCGTCAGCCCAGGACCTGGGTGCGGGGCGGAGCCGTCGTAGTAGTCGCGGGAGTCACGCCCCGTCGTGGAGAGCGGGAAAGCCGCTCACAGGGCCAAGGACGGCAGCGAGTCCGCAGCGATCGAACTGGAATGCCAGGAGTGCATGGGTGAATATCGATGATCCGTGGCCGACGCGCGAAGACGCCGAGGAACGGGTACTGGAGATCCAGAAGAAGCTGCACCGGTGGGCGACTGAAGCCCCCGACCGAAGGTTTGACGACCTGTACAACCTCGTATGGGACCCGGCGTTTCTGCTTACGGCATGGCACCGGGTCCGGGGCAACCGAGGAGCACGATCGGCCGGAGTGGACGGGGTCCGTCCCCGAGATCTCCCCACCGGCCAGAGCCTGTTCCTGTTCAGGCTCCAGATGGAGTTGAAGGACAGGACGTTCCGGCCCCTCCCCGCGCGGGAGCGGATGATCCCCAAAGCGAATGGCAAGACTCGTTCGCTGGGTATTCCCACCGCGAGGGACCGGATCGTGCAAGCAGTGCTCAAGATGATCCTCGAACCCGTCTTCGAGGCGGACTTCAAGCCGGTCTCCTACGGCTTCCGCCCCAACAGGCGGGCCCAGGATGCGATCGCCGAGATTCACCTGCTGGGCTCCCGCTCCTACGAGTGGGTACTCGAAGGTGATATCAAGGCGTGCTTCGACGAGATTTCACACTCGGCTCTCCTGGACCGGGTGCGGAACCGGATCGGAGACAAACGTGTCCTGGCGCTGGTCAAGGCATTCCTGAAGGCCGGCGTCCTCGCCGAGGGCGACATCCTCAGGGACACCCGCACCGGCACTCCCCAAGGCGGCATCCTCTCTCCCCTGCTCGCCAACATCGCCCTGTCGGTCCTGGATGAGCACATCACGGCCGCGTGGGCGACGTTCGGCAAGAACAACCAGGCCCGCAGCTATCGTCGGCGCAAGGGGCTACCCACCTACAAGATCGTCCGCTACGCGGACGACTTTGTGATCATGGTGTCCGGAACCCGCGCACATGCCGAGGCGCTGCGGGACGAGGTCGCCATGGTGCTGACCACCGTGGGACTGCGGTTGTCGGAGGAGAAGACCACCGTCGTGCACATCGACGAGGGGTTCACCTTCCTGGGCTTTCGCATCCAGCGACAGCGCCAGCAGGGCTCGAACAGGTGGTACGTCTACACCTGGCCAGCAAAGAAGTCGCTCGACTCGGCGATGGCCAAGGTCAAGGCGATCACCCGGCAGGGGACCAACCAACCGCTTGCCGAACTGCTCAGGCAGATCAACGCGGTACTGCGGGGATGGACCGGCTACTTCAAACACGGCGTGTCCAAAGCGACCTTCGCGTTCCTGCACCAGTACACCTGGCGCAGGGTCGTTGGATGGCTTCGCCGCAAGCATCGCCGGATCAACTGGAAGCAGCTCCAACGCCGCCACCTTCCCCGGTGGTGGCCGACAGACGGCGAGATGACGCTGTTCGACGCCCGTGCGGTCCCGGTCACCCGGTATCGCTACCGGGGAACAGCGATCCCAACGCCGTGGACACCCGCAGCGGTCAGAACAGCCCAGTAACCCACCGCGTGGGCTCGTGGAGAGCCGGATGCGGGGCCAACTCGCATGTCCGGTTCGGGGAGCGGGCCGGGGAAACGGACCAGCCGAAACGCTGGCACCGCGCCCCGGTCCGACTCCACTGGGCCACCGAGGC
>NZ_JBHTTU010000301.1:0-2189 GCF_042794375.1 Kitasatospora sp. NPDC056531
GCGCCCTCGCCGCCGACCTGGCCGCACCCGCCGTGCTGCGGCTCGGCACCATCACGGGGCTCGGCGAGCGGCTCGACCTGATCCTGGACACCTACCAGCGGCGGGCCCCCGGCCTGCGCGTCGAACTTCACTCCGCCCCGGTGCGGGAGCGGCTCGCGCGGCTGGCGGACGGCCGCCTCGACGCCGCGTTCGTGCGCGGTGCGATCGCCGGGAGCAGCGCCGATCTCCGCTTCCTGCCCGTCTGGCAGGACGAGTTGGTGCTCGCGCTGCCCGCCCGGCACGCGCTCGCCGACCAGGCCGAGGTCGATCTCGCGGAACTGGCCGCCCTGCCGCTGCGGCTGACCGAACGTCGTAACCACCCGGCGCTGGTGGACCTGGTGATGGGCGCCTGCGCGCAGGCCGGCTTCCAGCCGGTCCTGGGCCCGGCCCACAGCACCCTGCAGGACACCCTGGCCGCGATCGGCGCCGGAGTCCCGATGTGGACGGTGGTGTACGCGGCCAACGCCCGGATGGTGAACACCCACCGGGTCGCCTTCCGCCCCTGCCGCACCCCGCTGGCCCTGCCGACCTCGATCGCCGTACGGCGCGTGGCCCCGCTCCCGGGGCTGCTCCTGGAAGCCTGCCGCCAGACGGCCCCGACCTGGGACGATCATGATTCGTGATCGCTGTCAGAGCGATTCGGGTCTGGGTGCGGGCGGCCCGATCGGGTGGACTGTTCCCAGCCGGAAAAACCGGCGGAGGAAGACCCGGTAGGAATCCCGGTGGGGAAACCCGGTGGGGAAACCCGGTTAGGAGCCGAAGATGCCGATTGTCACCATTCAGCAGGGCCCGCGCAACGTCGAGCAGAAGCGTGAGCTGGTCAAGAGGGTCACCGAGGCCTTCGTGGAGACCCTGGAGGTTCCCGCCGAGAGCGTGTTCGTGTGGATCCAGGAGTACCAGGCGGAGAACTGGGGCGTGGCCGGCAAGCTCACCGCGGACCGGTAGCCGGCCGCGTTCCGGCCCGGTGCGGCACGACGGGCCGGTGCGGGCCACGCCCTTTCGGGTGCGGTGGCCGGCACCGGCGGGCCGGGAGGACCGGCTGGACGGGCTGCGGCGCGCGACACCTACGGCCGGTCCCGGACGGCCCGTCATGGTTCAGGCCCCGCCGGCCACCAGGCCGTCCAGCTCGTCGGGGTCGACGCTGAGCGTCACCCCCGCGTACGTCTCGTCGGCGCTGCCCCGGTACTGGTGGATGCGGTGGCCGCTCCACAGGTCGTCGGGCAGACCGGCCTGTCCGCTGGTCGTGGGGTGTCCGTCCCAGCGGGCGTACCAGAGGGCGTCGGGCATCGGGTCGCGGCCGGCCCGGGCGGCGGCGACGATGTCCGCGATGCCGGAGTCCATGCTGGAGTAGAAGCCTGACCGGTACCCGGCCGCGTGCAGCGCCCGGGTCCAGCCGGCGGTGAAGTCGACCACCGCGCGGCTGCACACCGCGTCGCCCGCCGGGTAGGCCTCCATGTCGAGGTACACCGGGCTGCCCGGCCCGAGCCCCAGCGCCTGCAGCGCCGCCGCCGCCTCGCCCGCCTCCTGTCCGCCCTGTTCCTCGGCCAGGTCCGGGTCGATCCGCAGCGGCTTGTCCTCGCGCTGGGCGCAGGGTGCCTGGAGTCCGACGTGGGTGGGCACCAGCTGCCACCCCATCGACCGGACCGTGGCGACCCACTGGGGCGTCAGCCGGGGCTGCTCGCAGCCGCGCTGGCCGCCGCTGCTGTAGATGTTCACCGCGCCGTAGGGCGAGGCGGTGCGCCAGACGTACATGGCCTCCTCCGGCGGGGCCGAGCAGGCGTCGAACCCGGCCCCGGTGAACCGGTACTCCGGCAGCGGTTCGGTGAAGTCGTCGGGCGGCGCGGCGAGGTGTGCGGGGCGGGCGGCCGAAGGCGCCGTCGACCGTACGGCGGCCGGCTGCCACGTGCCGGGGGCGTGCCCGTGGACGGTACCGGGGAGCATGACGAGCGAGACCGCCAGGAGCGCGGTCGGAGAGGGAAGACGCATCCCCCCGTCCTAGCCGTCCGGCGCGTGCCTGCCGTGCCAGCGCGGCGACGCGTCGCGCCCGTTCACCCGGTTGACTCCCTGCCCGCGCTGAAGCCGGGGATTCCGGCCGCGCGGGCCAAGGAGGGACGCATACCCCCCCCCCCAGCCCACCGCAGGGAGTTCAA
>NZ_JBHTTU010000302.1:0-2186 GCF_042794375.1 Kitasatospora sp. NPDC056531
TGAGGGTGCGGTGGAGTTGGTCGCGGAGTTGGAGGGGTTGGGGGCTCGGGTGTCGGTGGTGGCGTGTGATGTGGCTGATCGTGGGGCGTTGGAGGGGGTGTTGGCGGGGATTCCGGAGGAGTTGCCGCTGTCCGCGGTGTTCCATGCGGCGGGTGTGGGGTCCTACCGCGAGATCGGTGAGTTGTCGGTCGAGGAGTTCGAGGAGGCTCTGCGGGCGAAGGTGGCGGGTGCGCAGCATCTGGACGAGCTGACCGCGGACCTGGACCTGGATGCGTTCGTGCTGTTCTCCTCCGGCGCCGCGATCTGGGGCAGTTCGGGCAATGCGGCGTATGCGGCCGCGAACGCGTACCTGGACGGCCTGGCCCAGGAGCGGCGGGCGCGCGGCCTGACCGCGACCTCCGTCTCCTGGGGCGGCTGGAAGGCAACCGGTATGGCCGATGACGCCGCCGGCGAGATGCTTTCGCGGGTGGGTCTGCGTCTGATGGACCCGCAGATGGCGGTGACGGCGCTGGCCCAGGCGCTGGAGCAGGACGAGACCCTGCTCACCGTCACCGACATGGACTGGGAGCGGTTCGCGCCCGGCTACATGATCGCCCGGCACCGTCCGCTGATCGAGGACATCCCCGAGGTCCGGAAGTACCTGGAAGCGGAGGCCGCCGAGCAGCCGGCCGACGACTCCGCCGCCCGGGCGCTGCGCGAACGCCTCACCGGCCTGACCGAGTTGGAGCGGCTCGATGCCCTGCTCCACGTCGTCCGTACCGAGGCCGCCGCCGTTCTCGGGCACAGCTCGTCCGACGCCGTCACGGAGAGCCGGCCGTTCCAGGAACTGGGCTTCGACTCGCTCACCGCGATGGAGCTGCGCAACCGCCTGAACGCCGCCACCGGGCTGCGGCTGCCGGCCACCCTGGTCTTCGACCACCCCACCCCTGCGGCGCTCGCCGACCGCCTCCGTTCGGAGCTGCTCGAGAACCGCCAGGACCAACTGACCGATGCGGTCGACATCGGTCGCGAACTGTCAAGGATCGACCGGGCGCTGCCGCTGCTGGCGGATGACGTGCAGGCCCGTGAGGGCATCGTGCACCGCCTGCGGGAGCTCCTTGCCAAGCTCGACGAGCAGGACGGCTCGGCCCAGGAGGCCGGCGTGGTCGCCGACCTGGAGTCCGCGACGGACGACGACCTGTTCGACTTCATCGACCGCGACCTCGGCGTGTCCTGATCCAGCCGATCGTCACGTTTTTCTATTGCTCTTGAGTGGGGATCACCATGACTGAGGACAAGCTCCGTACGTATCTGCGACGGGTGACGACCGAACTGCAGCAGACTCGCCAGAAGCTCCAGAACGCCCAGGACCGGCTGCGCGAGCCACTGGCCGTCGTGGGAATGGCGTGTCGGCTTCCGGGCGGGGCCGACTCCCCCGAGAAGCTGTGGCGGCTCGTCGTCGACGAGGTCGACACGGTCGCGGGGTTCCCGACCGATCGGGGCTGGGACCTGGACGACCTGTACGACCCGGATCCGGACCGGCCCGGCAAGACCTACACCCGTGAAGGCGCGTTCCTGGAGGGCGCGGGCGACTTCGACCCGGGGCTCTTCGGGATCTCGCCGCGCGAGGCGATGGCGATGGACCCGCAGCAGCGGCTGCTGCTGGAGGTCTCCTGGGAGGTCTTCGAGCGCGCCGGTATCAATCCGGTGTCGCTGCGCGGCAGCCGGACCGGTGTCTTCATCGGCGGGACCGCGGTCGAGCACACCGTGAAGCTGATGAACTCGCCCACCGAGCAGGGCTATGCGGTTACCGGCGGCATGAGCAGTGTGCTGTCCGGCCGGGTGTCCTACGTCTTCGGGCTCGAGGGCCCGGCGGTGACGGTGGACACCGCCTGCTCCTCCTCGCTGGTGGCCCTGCACTCCGCGGTGCACTCCCTGCGCCAGGGCGACTGCTCGCTGGCCGTGGCCGGCGGTGTCGGGATTCTGGCGAGCCCGTCGGGGTTCATCACCTTCGCTCGCCAGCGCGGCCTGGCCGTGGACGGCCGGTGCAAGGCGTTCTCCGATGACGCCGACGGCATCGGCTGGGGCGAGGGCGCCGCGGTCGTCCTGCTGGAGCGGCTTTCGGACGCGCGGCGCAACGGGCACCCGGTGCTGGCGGTGATCCGCGGCAGCGCGGCCAACCAGGACGGCGCGTCGAACGGTCTGAG
>NZ_JBHTTU010000303.1:0-2185 GCF_042794375.1 Kitasatospora sp. NPDC056531
TCAGTACTTCCCGAAGGGAACCGACCTCAGCAGGCACACTCGTGGCGACCTCGACGCTGTCGCCACAGCACTCAACAGCCGCCCTCGTAAGACACAGGGGTGGAGGACACCCGCCGAAGTCTTCAACGAGCAGCTACTGTTGATCCAACAGGGTGCTGTTGTTGCAACGACTGGTTGAACCTGGGCAATACACGTCCATCAAGCTCACAACTCGTCTACTGAAGGCGGGAATCGAGCCGAGCATGGGAAGCGTGGGCGACTCCTACGACAACGCCCTCGCGGAGAACTTCTGGAGCGTCCTGAAGACCGAGTGCGTGCGCCGCACGACCTTCGCGACCGGCACCGACGCCGACCTCGCATTGTTCGCCTACATCGACGGCTTCTACAACACCCGCCGCATCCAAAAGCGCCTCGGCTGGCTCAGCCCGGACGAGTACGAGGCGAAGCACTACGCCAACCAGGCGACGGCCGAACCAGTGGCCGTCGAACCACCTGAACCCATCCTGACCAGGTAAACAGCACCTCCCGCGCAACGGGGGAAGCTCAGGTTGCCAGGTGGCTCATGGCGCCGAGAACCCGAACCGCGACACCACCGGGTCCAGGGGGGTGTAGTAGCCCGTCGAATAGCAGGTCGTAACCGATGAGACGTTCGAGCAGGCGATCTTGGTGTCCGTGTTCCCCGCGGTGATCACACCGACCGGCGCCATCGAATCCCCTTGCGGGTTCGCGACCGCCGGCCCGCCACTGTCGCCCTGGGCGACAGCGATGCCGCCGCTGCGGGACTTCACCTCGGTCGCGTCCGTCCGCCCGGACGGTGTGTGGACGCCTACACGCGTGACCTCCAGCTCGCAGTGAAAACCGCTGGTGGCACCTGAGAAGCAGACGGTGTGCCCCGGGTCCATCCGCGCGGGGCCGTACAGCGGACGGCTGTCGCCGCTGTTCCACGACCCACTGTAGAACCGGGCCTCCGTGCTCTGATCCGTCGTGATGACCGCGACGTCCAGGGCGTTGTCGGCGGCGGTGACCTCACCGATCACGCGTTGACCGTTGTACACGTTCCCGCTGGTCTGGCAGTGCGCGGCGGTCAGCAGCACCCGCTTCTTGTTGACCCATCCCGGGACACCCGTGGAGCAGCGGCTGTTGTCGGACACGGTCAGGTCCGCACCGGCGGTCCACGGCGGGCTGTCGTTGGTCCTGCTCCCCCGGGCCGGGGTCTCGACGGACCCGACCTCAGGGTGCACGGGCATCCCCGCGATCTCCTCGACCCGGGCCTCGTAGTCGCGCACCGGCGACCCCGCCGGCACGAGGCGCCGGGTGTTCCTCGGCTGGTAGGAGAGCAGCAAGCCGCTTCCGTCGTTGGCCGGGGAGATAGACGACCACTCCCGGGCGTCGTTGCCCACCACGGCGACGAACCTGGCGACGGCCTGGGCCATCTCACCCTGAGAGTACGCGGCTTGCCGGTAGCGGACCTCGTAGTCGGGGCTCACCCTCCCGGCCGGCTCGTGCCGCATCTTCTCCCGGGTGTTGGAGCGCCAGGCGTCGACGGCATCCGTGATCTTGGCTGGTACTGGTCCCTTCCAGTACAGCTCGACGTAGTGCTCGTCACCGTGGAACACGATCGACGTGAAGCCGCCGTCCACCTGCCGGGTGTCGACGAGCCGGTGGATCTCGTCCGCGATCGGCTGGAGATGCTTCTCGTGGTACTCGCTGCTGAGCAGGATCGCCGGAGTCATGTTGGCCTCGCTGGTGCCGTTCCCGGCGGTGCCCTCCTGGGCTCGTGCGACGGCGACGGACGCGGCGCCCAGGACCAGCGCGGCTGCCGCGTAGACAAGAGCGTTCTTTCGGCGCATGCCACCACCGTAGGGGTAGCACAACCGTTACGCGGAGTTATCGGATCGTATGCGTGCCGCGGCTTGGCGAGCCTGCCAACGGCGCCGTGAAAGCCGGTAACGCTGACGTGAAGCACCTGAGCCGAGGGCGTGTACGTAACGCTTCCGACCGGCTTGTCGCACTTGGGGGGCGCAGCACGACGAGGGCGAAGGACACGATCATGGCTCTCACCACGACGGTCAGGTGGCAGGGGATCGGCGCGTAGGGCTTCAAAACGGCTTCACCCGGCTGCGAGCTGGGAA
Source organism: Kitasatospora sp. NPDC056531 (assembly GCF_042794375.1). NCBI lineage: Bacteria > Bacillati > Actinomycetota > Actinomycetes > Kitasatosporales > Streptomycetaceae > Kitasatospora > Kitasatospora sp. NPDC056531. The sequence goes on from NZ_JBHTTU010000303.1 coordinate 2,133, forward strand.
GGTGTCGAGTGGTCAGCCTGCTCGGCGGTACTCGTTGATCAAGCCGGCGACAG
>NZ_JBHTTU010000304.1:0-1303 GCF_042794375.1 Kitasatospora sp. NPDC056531
GTGCAACTGGAGCGTGTTGCCGTTCTGGTCGGCACGGGTGGCACCCATGGCGAACGCCACCGCGGCCGCCTGAGATTGCGCAACGGGCAGCAGCACCGCCGCGGAGACGCCGACCAGGGAGAGAAGCCCGGAAAGTGCGGTTCGCCACCGGCTGACCGGCCGGCTGTCGCGTGAAGGGCTGTCAGACAATCAGACAAGGTTTCGCCTCTCCGTGAGGACGTGTTTCAGCACCGGCAGCGCCCATGACATGGGATGAATTAACTAAAGGTCGGAGGCTTGTCCAGGGTTTCGACAAACTTCGTCGACTGATCGCACGGAAGAGCGCGATTCACCCGATCTGACGGCAACAAACATGGGATGTATTGCTACCGTGACTCGATCCGGACCAGCGCCGCCCGCATCCGCATCGAGCGCCCGAAGGCCGTCCACGCCACCGCCACCGTGAAACTTTCACCGGTGGGACCGAACCGATCGGCCGTATCGCCGGGAAGCCCGGAAAGGGGCCCAACCATTCCTTGACAGGCCGCAGTCACCGATGCAGCGTCAGCAGTCCGAAACAAGAGCAGGGAGCAGCCCTGAAGCACGATCGCGGAATGTGAGCGCTCACACGGCCTGCGACGGACCCTTGTGGGGCAGCCGGGACACCTGCTCACTGCCACCACTGTCAACAACCCGCAGAGGAAGAGGTTCCATGCTGCGTTCCCGGTACCTGAAGTCCCGCCTGCTCGCCGTACTCCTGGCGGTCGGCGCTGCGTTCGGTGTGGGCCTGTCCGCCGCGCCCCAGGCCGGCGCCGCCTCGTTGACACAGATCACGGACTTCGGCAACAACCCGACCGACCTGCAGATGTACGTGTACGTGCCGAACAGCGTCAAGGCCGCCCCGTCGATCCTGCTGGCGCTGCACGGCTGCCAGGGCTCCGGGCCCTACCTGTACTCCAGCACCGATTTCGGAGCGCTGGCCGACCGGTACGGATTCATCGTCATCTACCCCTCGACCAGCCCCGGCGGCAGTTGTTGGCTACGGCCACCTCACCACCCAGGCCACCCGGGCCGCCCACGACGCCGTCGACACCATCGACCGCGCCCTCACCACCGCCGACCAGCCGGTGCCCACTCCCGTCCGGCTCCCCCACCCGAGAACACCCGGGACTCACGCACTCCGAAGCCCCGAGCAACGCGCCACGGACAAGAATCCGACACAGAAGGCACGTTGATGCCTACGCCCGGAGAGCAGGGCCTCGGCAAAGTGGCGGAATGTGCGTTTTGATCACGTGGGTCCGAGGAGCGAGAGTGGTCGCTTCGG
>NZ_JBHTTU010000304.1:1313-2067 GCF_042794375.1 Kitasatospora sp. NPDC056531
CCGCAGGGCGGCGGCGATGCCGTGGATCCCCGCGACACAGAGGGCGCCGTTGGCGAGGTCGCGTCAAGTGGCCATCGCCGGGGAGCGTTACCGGCGCAAAGCCGGGGGCGCTGCGGCTACCGTGGGCAGACCGAGGCCGCAGTCTTGCCCTGACCTGGACAGATCCCGAGCACCCCGGCGACTGGACGCCGGTTGTCCGCACCTTCCGCGACGGGCACACCGAGACCTGGTGGGCCGACGACGCCCGTCTCGGAGGCTGGGGGCCGGACGGATGGACGCGCCTGGTCGTGGCCACCGCCGACCCGGCCACCCTGCCCGACAAGGCCACCTGGTACCTGGCCACCGACCTGCCCCGGCCCGGCTCACCCCGCACCGCCGACAGTCCCCACCCACCAGCCGACCGTGCCGGACTCGTCCGTCTCTACGGCCTGCGGCACTGGATCGAGCAGAGCTACAAGCAGATCAAGGACGAACTCGGCCGGGTCGACTTCCAGGTCCGCTCCGACACCGCGATCCGCCGCCACCAAACCCTCGTGAACTGCGCGTTCTCGTTCTGCTGGGACATCTGGTTCGCTGACTCGCCCCAAACTCCAGAGCAGGATCAGGCCCAGCCGCCCGAGACCGCCAACGGGCCAGCGAGAGGACACACCCGCGTCCCACCAGCCCCAGCCGCCCAGCTGGCCCCGAGCCATCCGAGCGACCCGCGCCTGGCTCGACCCCTGGCACACCCTGCAACGCTACTGGCACGCCTGGT
>NZ_JBHTTU010000305.1:0-2057 GCF_042794375.1 Kitasatospora sp. NPDC056531
TCGAGTAGGGTCGGGGACTGGCGCGGTGGATGAGTCTCCGTTTCCAGTCCCCGCCGCATCAAACCGGACATGCGGTTCTCCCGCATCCGGCTTTCCGACATCGTTCACCGCTGGGCATGCGCCGTCGCCCCGTGCCACTTTCCGGACAGGCGGAAGACCCCGAGCCGACTGATCCACCCGTAGTTGTAGCGGGTGGCCCAATTCCTGCCTGAGAGGCCATGTTTCCTGCTGGTGAAAATCGCCAGCCGCTCGTGGACATACTGGTCCACCGCTTCGAACTTCCGCGCAGAATTTCCCTGACGGAAGTACCCGGCCCATCCCCGGAGCACGGGGTTGAGCTCGGCCACTACGGCAGCCACCGGCCGCTCAGTCCTAGAGCGCGAGGTAGCCACGCGGACCTTGTCCCGCAGCACCCCCAACGCCCGTTGCGAGGGCCACCGGTACAGGTAGAACCTGCCCCGCCACTTCCACGACTCCACTTTCCGGTGGTGGAAGCCGAGAAACTCGAAGCCCTGCTCACCTCGGGTGAGGCAGGTAATGCCGGACTTCTCGGGGTGCAGTCGCATCCCGAGCTGCCCCAGCACTCTCGCCGCCAGCTGCTGGGCCTGCTCGGCCCGTTGTCTGGTCGGCGACAGGACCACGAAGTCATCGCAATACCTCACCAGCACTCCCAGCCGGCGGCCCTCGTCCTGCCATGCCTCATCGAGGACGTGCAGAGCGATGTTGGCCAGCAGCGGGGAGATCGGTGAGCCCTGCGGGGTTCCCGCCCCGATCGGGGAGGTCACCCCGCCCTCCAAGACTCCCATCCGCAGCCAGGCCCGGATCAGCTTCAGCATCGACCGGTCCACCACGCGCCTCGCCAGCTGAGCGATGAGTGCGTCGTGCCCGATCGTCCCGAAACAGTCCCGGATATCGGCCTCGAACACCCACTCCCGCCCTTGGTTCGCCGCGACGCGCACAGCATCGCACGCGTCGATCGCGGACCGCTTCGGCCGGAATCCGTAGCTCGCCTCGGTGAAGTGGGCCTCGAAGACCGGTTCGAGAACCAGCTTCGCGGCCGTCATCACCACCCGGTCCGCCACCGTGGGAATCGACAGCGGCCGGAACTCCCCCGGCCGCCCCGGTTTGGGAATCTGGACCTGCCGCAGCACCGACGGACGATACGCATACGCCCGCAGCTGCTCCGCCAGGTCTTGGAGGAATACATCCACCCCCGAGGCCGCCACCGCGTCGACAGTCACGCCATCCACGCCGGGGGCGCCCCGGTTCGCGCACACGACCGACCATGCCCGCCACAAGACGTCCATGCGGTGGACGTGGCCATACAGGGCATGGAACCGTCGTTCGGGTTCTTGCTTGGCACAGCGGTAGAGCGTCCACTGCAAGGCTCGGACCTTGTCCAGAGGACGCCCCACAGGACCTGTGTCCTCCCGGCGGATGGACCTAGCCGAAACGGCACTCATCCGGGCACCTCCTTGTTCGTGTCACGCATCGATGAAGCAGGGGCCCTTCGCTCCCAGCGGGTTATGTTGTCCCGCCGATCGGCACTACTACGGCCCCCTCCGACTGCCTCTCGACAGCCCGCCACTTCCCGGTTCCGCCGGTTATAGGCGAGCCACACTCCCGGGCCGCATACCCGGGGCCGAGTAGGCCCTCTCCAGTTCCCAGGACAACCCTCCGACCGTTCCACGCCCCTTACGCCGGGAGGTTCTTCGGCGCCCGCTCCAGGTTCCCGGACGCCTTCCATGGCCTTCGCCCTACGCATACGGGATCGGCACCTCCTTGGCCCACCCACCGGGCGGGGTCTGCATGTCGACGCTGCAGGCTTCACTTGATGTTGCGGACCGGTCGGTCGCACGCCCCCGAAGGGCGCTTGTCACTCCACTTCGACGCCGCCCTCTCGAACGACGCCGGGAGTCAGCTACCAGGGACCCTGGCGTCTCCCCGGACCGGACTTGCACCGGCTGGCTGCCCTGAACTTGGCGTCCGGTTACATCCCCTCCACCTCTTTCAAGTTGAGATGACGCCCGAACTCCTGGACGTACACGCGTAGTGCA
>NZ_JBHTTU010000306.1:0-2039 GCF_042794375.1 Kitasatospora sp. NPDC056531
ACCCCACCCAGATGGGAAACGATCCGAACCGATCCCGCAACCCGTGGATCACACAGGATCGCTTAGCTGATCAGAGACGCTGCCCTGGTCGCCGGCCGAGCCGAGCCAGTCACCGCGGTTGGCGCCGAGCGGGCGGGTGAGGATGTAGGCCAGCCAAAAAGGAGAGCACCGCGCCGACCCGGTCGAGCACGGCTTCGCGCACCTGAAGAACTGGCGCGTCGTCGGGAAGGTCCGCGCCGACCTGAAAACCGTGAAGTCGCCCACTGACCGACGATCTCCGCCGAAGTCATCCGCCCATGACCAGAACGAGTACGCCGACATCGACGCACGCCAGGACTTTGACCTGCAACTTCACGATGCACACCGCTCAATGCCGGGCCGAGCGCGTCGTTGGCGGGCAGAACTGACGCGTCCCGGGCTCGCCTTCCTGCGGGACCGGCCAGGCCGTGGCGGCACGTTGGACTTTCGCTGCTGATTCCGCCGCGGCCGGCCTCAGTCCGCCGCCTTCTTGACAAGCGCGCTGATGCGCTCTTCGTCGGCTGCGGTCAGCTCCCTCACGGCGTAGGCGGTCGACCACATGGCGCCGTCGTCGAGTGCCGCCTCGTCGCTGAAGCCAAGCGTGGCATACCTCGACTTGAACTTCTCCGCGCTCTGGAAGTGGCAGACGACCTTGCCGTCTCTGGCGTACGCAGGCACCCCGTACCAGAGCTTGGGCGCGAGGTCCGGAGCGGTGGTTTTGATGATCTCGTGGATCCGCTCGGTGAGGACGCGGTCCGCATCCGGCATCTCGGCGATCTTGCGAGCACGTCCCGCTCCGCCGCCTTCTGATCCGCCCGGGACGAACCGCGCCGCGCCGCCGCTTTCTTCTCCTCGCGTGCGTGCTCCTTCATCGCGGCCCGGTCCTTGGCGGTGAAGCCGTTGTACTCGACCGTACCGGTCAGCGTGACGACGCCGTCGTCGGCCGGGAGCCACAGCGTGTCGAGCAGGACATCGCGGATGATCTCCGCGCGGATCTCGGCGTCGTCACGCAGGAAGGGCCGCAGCAGATCTGCGCGGCTCACGATGTCGGCCAGCTGGCCCTCGTCGTCGACCACCGGCAGCCGCTTGAGCCGTCGGCGGTCCACCACCCGGGCGGCCTCGCCCAGGGACCAGTCGGCCTTGGCCGTCACGACGGGGCCGGTCATCAGACCTTCGGCGAGCTCGGCCTCCGCGAGGTGGCACCGGCGCGGGTGGAGCCGGCGGGCGATTGGGTGGTTCTCGTCCAGGAGGCGGACTCCTTGCGGACCAGGTCGGCCTCGGACACGAGGCCGACCGGGCGGTGCCGCTCGTCGACGACTGGCACGGCGGAGACGCCGTGGAGGTGGAACAGCCCGGCGATCTCCTTGAAGGTGGTCTCGCGGTGGGCGACGACCACGCCCCGGGGCATCACGTCACGAACGGTGCGCTGCTGCGTGGTCTCCCTTTCCGGGACGGGCCGGTCAGACCAGGTGGGCGCCCCAGGCGCGGGCGCGGTCGAGTTCGCCGGCGCGCAGTGGGCCGTCGGCGCCCTCGACGATGAAGCCCTCGGGCTCGGCGACCACGTCGTAGTGGTGGCGGGAGAGCCGCTGGGCGATACCGTCGGCGGCGCTGCCGGCCAGTGGGGTGCCGACGCGGGTGTCGAACGCGGCGGCGTAGGTGCCGGGTTCGGTGTTCGGGAGGTCGTGGAACCAGGAGCGCAGGCCCGGTCCCTCGGCGGTCGCCCGGGCCTCGGCCGCGGCGTCCTCGTGGCCTTCCTTGTGGTTCTCGGCCGCGACGGCCATCCGGCGGCTGAGCCCGGAGGACATGCCGTGGATGTGGGTCGGTCCGCCGACCACCAGCAGGTCCGCGGTGCGGGTCACGTCGGCGCCGGCTTCGGCCACCGGGAGGCAGTCGACGGACGCGGTGGGGTCGGCTTGGTGGACGCCCTCGGCGATGGCCTCGGCGATCTCCCGGGTGTTGCCGTACATACTTTCGTACACGATCACGGTGTGCATGGTCTCCACCTTCCGTCATTACCAGGT
>NZ_JBHTTU010000307.1:0-2025 GCF_042794375.1 Kitasatospora sp. NPDC056531
TCTGGGACGTGGTCACCCGGCCCGGGCGCGTGCACGTCGAGCGCGCGCTCGGGCTGGGGCTGGCCACCCGCTCGCGCAGCGGGCGACCGGTGCGCCGGGCCGCCGCCGTGCTGGCCGAGCATCAGCGGCCGTCCGCGCTGGCCGGGGTGTTCGCGGCCGCCCCCGATGACGCGACCGCACCGGAGGAGCTGCGGGCCTGCCTGCTGCACGAGCTGGTGTTGCGCGGCGCGCCGGTCGCGAAGCTGCCCGAGGCACGGGCCTGGGCGGAGGCCTCGCCGTACTGGGCGGAGCACCCGCTGGCCTGGCTGCCCTGGGCGCTCGACCCGCTGGAGGGCACGCCCGGCTTGCCGCACTACTGGCGCGGCGGGGTCAGCCACGGTCGGCCGTACGGGCTCCCGAAGGGCGCCCCGCTCAGCGGCTCCACCGGAGTCCCGGTCGAGGTGGGGGAGGAGGAGCCCGGGCTGACCGCCGCGGTGGAGCGCTGGGCCCGGCGGTACAACGGGCGGGTCGAGGCGGCGGTGTTTCGACGCCGACGGTCCGGTCGCGCCCGAGACGCTTCCCGGGACGCTGGCCGCGTTGCCGTTGGACTGTGTCGAGGATCCGGTGGTCGTTCCGACCACGGCCGCGGAGGCCTGGCGCCAGCTCTTCGGTGCCGCCTCGACCGGGGGCGGCGGCGAGGACGGCTGGTGGTACGGCGCCTACGGCCGGCTGGCGGCCTGGCGCTCGCTCGCGGCCCTGGCGGGCGCGGGGCCGGACGCCTCGGCGGCGGAGGTGGCACGGCGGGCGGCGGACTGCGCCTGGTACGGCTTCACGGCGGGCGGCGAGTGGTTCAACGGGGACGACATGGACCTCGGCTTCGCCGTACTCGATGCCGGGCGCCGCCGGCTGGCGGTGCTGGCCGCCACCGACTACGACGGGGGCTGAGCGGTCCGCTGACCCGCTCAAGTCCGCCACGGGTACGGCGAGTTGACTGGAGATGAAGACTCCGAACGGGGCTTCCGGTGGGCCCCGGGGCTCGCCATCCTGTTTGGCATGACCCGAACTCTACGCGCGTGGAAGCGTGCTGCCGCCACCGCCACCGTCGCCCTGGTCACCCTCGCGCCCGTCGCCGTCGCCACCGAGGCGCGCGCCGCGGTGAGCGGCAAGGTGTGTCTGTCCGCGCTGCCCTCCCAGGCCCGGACCACGCTCAGCCTGATCGCCAAGGGCGGGCCGTTCCCGTACCGTCAGGACGGCGTGGTGTTCACCAACAAGGAGCACGTGCTGCCGTCCCAGCGCTCCGGCTACTACCACGAGTACACCGTCGTGACCCCCGGTGCGCCAACCCGTGGCACCCGCCGGATCGTCACCGGCCAGCGGTACCACGAGGACTACTACACCAGCGACCACTACGCGACCTTCCGCCAGATCGACTTCGGCTGCTGACAACCCGCTTGCGTCACCAGGGTCCCGGTCTCCTCGGCCGGGGCCCGATGCCGTTCCCCGGCCCCGGCCCCGGCCCCGGCCCGGGAACGGCGGCCGGGAAGGGTAGGGTCGGCGGCGCCCGTCCGCACTCCCCGGGAGGAACCCCGTGCCGCAGATCCTGGTCGACCACTCGGCCGACCTCGCCCTCGACCAGGCGGGTCTGGCCGCGCAGTTGCACCAGGCGATCACCGGGGTGATCGACACCACGGTGGCCGACTGCAAGACGGTGTTCCGCCCTGCCGGGGGCCACACGGTCGGTGACGGCACGAGCGGCGAGGCCGTGGTCCTGGTCGAGGTCAAGATCCTGGCCGGCCGCACCACCGAGCAGCGCGCCGAACTGACCGCCCGGGTGCTCGCCGTTCTGCAGGCCGGCATCACCGCACCGGCCGCGATCGGCGTACAGGTCACCGAACTCGACCGCGACACCTACCGCTTCGTCCACCACCCCGGGGGGTGAACGCCCCCGGATGCCAGGCCCCCTCGGGGGGAGGGAGGGGGGGGGGGGGGAGGTTGCGGGGAGGGAGGAGGGGGAGGGGGAGAGAAAACAAAGCAAAGGGGGCGGGG
>NZ_JBHTTU010000308.1:0-452 GCF_042794375.1 Kitasatospora sp. NPDC056531
GGGCCGTCGCCCTGCTCGCCCTCGCCCTGCTGCCCGCACTGCTGCTCTCCCGCCGGGCACCGGGTCGCGGCGCCGCCGGGAGCACCACGTCACGCCGCGTGCACACCTCCTGACGAACCTCACCGAATCCCCAGCGAGCCGCCCCCACCCCGTACGCCGATTCCGGTACCGGTGGGGGTCGGCGCCTTCGGCCCGCCCGGCAACCGGGGTGGGCGGCGGACGAGTGCCCAAGTCATGGCAGTGGAACCGAGCTGTCGCCCCGGGCCCGGCCTGGTCCGAGCAGGGGGAGTGCCGATGGGACGGATCCGCGTCCGGGGTCGACGATTGCGTTCTGACCAGCCGCCTGGTCTCAGTCTTGGTCTCGTTCACCCCCGTCCAGCCAGGTTCAGCTGCTGCCCAGAGGTCCGCTCCGCCGCAGGTCAGAACGGGTGCGGACCCCGGCGGACAGCGTT
>NZ_JBHTTU010000308.1:489-2023 GCF_042794375.1 Kitasatospora sp. NPDC056531
CCCGACCGGTTTCCGGTCGGGGCCTTCGTCGTGTCCCGTCTCAGTCTTCCTCTCAGTCGGCCCTTTTCGGGGGCCTGGCCTGTTCGGGTGCCATCTGTGAGCCATACCGGTCACCAAGGGCGAAGGCCTCCGAGGCGAATGCCGCAGGCCCGTACAACCTCGTGTGGGGCGCCGGCTTCCCGCCGCTTCCGGGCAGGTCAGCCAAGGCCGTGCGGCCATCGCCCCGATTCCGCGCGGGTGAGCAGCAGAAGGAGGCGGGACGTGCCTGCAGCTATGGGTGCCTGGCACCGGTGGATGGCGGCCGCGACGGTGATGGTGACGGCTGGGGCACTCGGTTCGCTCGGGGCGGGCACGTCCGCAGCGTCCGACTGATGGGATGGGACCGTGCCCAGTGCGCGACCCAGCCCGCCCCGCCGGCGACGAACGTACCGCCACCGATCACCTCCGGCAGCGATGTGTGGAGTTTCGTGTCCGCGCCGAAGCTGCATCCCATGCGGGTCACCGTGACCACGCGACACCCGGGCACGGCCCCGGGGGACGTCTTCGTCGCCCCGTACAACCTCACCCAGCCGGTCGGCCAGACCGGGGCGCTGATGCTCGAGGACTCCGGTGATCCGGTCTGGTTCCGCCCGCTTCCCGTCGCGAACCTCGAGAACGGCGACTTCCGGGTGCAGACGTACCACAACCCCCGGAGCGGCGTCACACAACCGGTGCTGACGTTCTGGCAGGGAACCATCGCGATCCCCCCGTATTACACCGACCTGCCCGGCGGCGCCCCCGAGCCGGGAGGCTGCTACTACATCTACGACGACCACTACCGCCTGCTCAGGACGGTCTTCGCCCGGCACGGCTTCTACCCGGACTTCCACGAGTTCCTCCTGACGCGCCGGGGGACCGCGCTGTTCATCGCCTCCAAGCCGGTCCCGATGGACCTCACCCCGTACGGGGGGCCGAAGAACGGAGCCATCGAGGACAGTGAGGTCCAGGAGGTCGATCTCGCGACCGGGAAACTCGTCTTCTCGTGGGACATCCTGGACCACGTGAACCCGGCGGACTCCGAGGTGTCAGCCTCCTCGGCGTCCTCGTCCGGCGGGGTGTGGGACGCCTATCACGTGAACTCGATCGACGAGGGCCCCGACGGCCAGCTGCTGATCTCGGCCCGAAACCTCTGGGCGGTCTACGACGTCGCGCGGCAGACAGGCGACATCCGCTGGCAACTCGGCGGCAAGAGAAGCGACTTCAGCTTCGGCCCGAACGCGGACTTCTACTGGCAGCACCACGCCCGGTTCCGGCCGGGAAACCGGATCAGCATGTTCGACGACGGCTGCTGCAACCAGCCGGACGGCACCCCCGAACAGCAGTCACACGGCCTGATCCTCAACCTCGACTTCCCCAACCACCGCGCGACCACGGCGCGGACCTACTACCACGCACCGGGGTTGTACGCGGCGTCCCAGGGAGACACCCAGGCACTCACCAACGGCAACGAGTTCGTCGGGTGGGGGCAGGAGTCGTACTACTCGGAGTACAGGGG
>NZ_JBHTTU010000309.1:0-2015 GCF_042794375.1 Kitasatospora sp. NPDC056531
CGCGGCGCCCTGCCCGCCGACGACCCGCGCAGCCGCGCCACCCTGGACGCCGTCCTGACCGACCTCGCCCAGGACCACTACTGCTACCGCTTCCGCCACGACCGCCGCCCCCTGGAAGACGCCGAGGGCGCGTTCCTGCTGTGCGGATTCCTCGTCGCCCTCGCTCATCACCAGCAGGGCAACCAAACCGAGGCGGTGCGCTGGTTCGAACGCAACCGCGCCGCCTGCGGACCGCCCGGCCTGTACGCCGAGGAGTTCGACGTCGCCCAGCGCCAGCTGCGCGGCAACCTGCCCCAGGCCTTCGTCCATGCCCTTCTTCTGGAGGCCGCCACCACGCTGGCCCGCGCCTGGTGACCAATGCGCCGCGTGACCGCCCGGCCGTATCGCCCGCTGGCAGACCAGCATGGCGGCATGTTGTGTGGCATGACACCACGACGACTGCGGCGCAGCCGCAGCCGCTCCCGAGACGAACGGCTCGGTGCAGCCGGGCGGGAACTGGAGGAGTGGCGCCGTGCCGCCACTTCGGTGAGTGCGGCTGGGGCGATCCGCCCTCGCCTGACGCCTCAGGGCGAGGGGGCCCGCCCCCGAGCCTCTGGCCGGGAACGGGCGGCGAACGCCGCGGCGGGTCGGCGACGGCATGTCGTGGTCGGGTGTTGCGCGGGCCGGTGTCGCGGGACGACGATGGGGTGACCTTCCTCAACTGGTGGTGGGAGGGCCCTGTGATGCGACGACATCAGCGAGCGAATCGACAGCGCCGCACGCCCGCGGCCGTGGGCGGCATGTCGCTGGCCGCGGGCCAGCTCACGGTCCGTTGCGAGCCGCGGCCCGGCGGGCACGCCACGGTCCACCTGGCCGGGGAGATCGACGTGAGCGTGGCCGCCGAACTGACCCACACGCTCGTACGCACCGCCCGTGGCTTCCCGGCCGGGGTTGAGGTCGACCTGTCCGGGGTGGCGTTCTGTGACTGCACCGGCCTGGCCGCGCTGATCCAAGCCTGCCAGAGGACCCGCCACAGCGCCTCGGGCCTGGCGGTCCGTACCGACACCGCCGTGCCGCGCGTCGCCCGGCTCCTCGCCCTGACCCACACCTGTCGTTTGCTGTCCGGCGACACCTGAGGGCGCCGACACCACCTGATGCCACCGACCAGCGGCACCCGCCTGGATCTTCCGCGAGCTCTGAGGCAGCCGCCGAGCCCAAGCCGTACCTGGGTCCGGCGGCGAACCAGGGCGCGGCAGGCCCGGCCAGATGGATGGCGTATCGCGGACGGCAGGTGTGTCAGGGCAGCGCAGCGCTGTCGGCGTCCAGGAGCGCGAGGAGAGTGTCCCGGTGGAGGCCGGCGACGCCTTCGAGGAGGTCGGGATGGCGCAGCAAGGCGGCAGCTTCGCTGTCGCGAGGGCCGGGGACGGTCAGGCGGCGCAGGCCGCCGGCCTCGTCGCGGTGCTCGGTGCGCTCGAGCGCCTGGCGGGCGCGACCGCTCAGGCAGGGGTCGGCCAGGAGGCACGCCGCCCAGCTGACCACGGTCTCGTCGACCCAGGTACGCCACGCCATGCCATCGCTGTCACCGGAGTCGGCCGTGGTGAGCCAGTCGAGCCGGCCGGTGCCGCCCGGGCCGAGGAGGTGGAGCAGCTGCACGTCCAGGGCGGTGGGGTGGCGCAGGTGGGCGGCGAGGGTGGCGGCCTGGCGGGCCTGGGCCTCGGCCAGGGCGTAGTTGACCGCGCCTGCGGGCGGCGGGTAGGCGGCCAAAAGCCAGCGGGTGCAGGCGGCTATGACGGGTGTCAGATCGGCGGGCACGGCAGTCGGTCCCTCGGAAGCGTGCTCGCCTGCCCGGTGATCGGGTGCGCGAGCTGGTGCGCGGGGGCGGCACTGCCACCGCTTCGTAGGCGACCAGTGTAGGCCGGGCCCGGCAGGGGTCGACATGACCGGCGTCACGCCTGGTCCGGGCGGGCGGGCCTCCGATCGGTCCACGCGGTCTGTGGCCGAGCGGTACCAGGCAGGACCGCGGTCCTGCCTGGTAC
>NZ_JBHTTU010000310.1:0-2003 GCF_042794375.1 Kitasatospora sp. NPDC056531
CCCCCCCCGTTACCTTCTTGGTGGCCCCGCAATGGGGCTCCCGGCCTCCGGTCCGGCATGACTGTTCCCCCCTGTAGTTCGCATGATCCGGGGGGTGGTGTCACCGGGCCGGAGGCATCGGTAGACCGCTGATAGAGGCAGGACCACCAGCGTGCTGGGAGGCTCTTCGTAACGTGGATGCCGGCGACTGGTGCCACGCCAACGAGGCCGGGACAGCACGACCTCGTAAGGGATCAGCGTGATCGACACCGGCGACGTGGACGTCTTCCTCGGCCTGGACGTCGGCAAGGGCGAACACCACGGAACCGCAGTGACCCGGGCCGGCAAGCGGGTCTTCGACAAGCGCCTGCCGAACAGCGAGCCCAAGATGCGGGCCGTCTTGGACAAGCTCACCGCCAAGCACGGCACAGTCCTGGTCGTCGTCGACCAGCCAGCCTCCATCGGCGCCCTGCCCCTGGCGGTCGCCCGGGACGCCGGCTGCCGCGTCGCCTACCTGCCCGGCCTGACGATGCGCCGCATCGCCGACCTCTACCCCGGCGAGGCCAAGACCGACGCCCGCGACGCCTTCGTCATCGCGGACGCCGCCCGCACCATGCCGCACACCCTGCGCGGCATCGAGCTCACCGACGAGACCATCGCCGAACTTGAGATGATCGTCGGCTTCGACGACGACCTCGCCGGCGAAGCGACCCGCATCGCAAACCGCCTGCGCGGCCTGCTCACCCAGATCCACCCGCACATGGAGCGCGTGCTGGGGCCCAGGATCGACCACCCGGCGGTCCTGGCCCTGCTGGAGCGGTTCGGCTCACCGGCCGCCCTGCGCAAGGCAGGACGCCGCCGCCTTCTCGGCGTCGTCCGGCCCCTGGCCCCGCGCATGTTCGAGCGCCTCGTCGAAGACGTCCTCACCGCGCTCGACGAGCAGACCGTTGTCGTCCCGGGCACCGAGGCGGCCGCGCTGATCGTGCCGAGTCTGGCCGGCTCACTGCGGGCCGTCCTTGACCAGCGCAAGCTCCTGGAGAAGCGCATCGAGGAACTGCTGGACGAGCATCCGCTGTCCAAGATCCTGACCTCCATGCCCGGCATCGGGACCAGGACCGGTGCCCGGGTCCTGATCGACGTCGGCGACGCGAGCGCGTTCCCGACCGCCGCCCATCTCGCCTCCTACGCCGGGCTCGCCCCAGCGACCCGCAGTTCCGGGTCCTCGATACGCGGCGAGCAACCGTCCCGCCGGGGCAACAAGCAGCTGAAACGGGCGTTCTTCCTGGCCGCGTTCGCCTCGCTCAGCGACCCGGCTTCCCGGGCCTACTACGACAAGAAGATCAGCCAGGGCAAACGTCACACCCAAGCGCTCCTGTGCCTGGCCAGACGCCGGGTCGATGTCCTGTTCGCCATGCTCCGCGACGGCACCTTCTACGAGTCCCGGCCCGCAGCGGCTGACAGTTGAACTCCACGGGGATCTGCCAGCAGCACCACACGGTCCGCCGCCGGTTCGAACCCGAGCACCGGGTTCCCCCAGTCGCCCTCCGCAGTCATCCGCACGGGCTTGCCCAGCCGGCGTCCGATCGAGTCCAGGAAGCCGCACAGATTGTCCACCCCGTCCTGACCCTGCAGTTCCCGAAGGTCGACATCGAAATCGATCTCACCCGACGACATCGGCCAAAAGTTCGCCAGTACGCCCGCAACAGGCCACACCCGCAGCATGGCCGTGTCCGCGTCGGCAGGACGCGACAACACCGCCTCCGCCGAGGGCAACGGCAGCAGGACGTCGCCTTCCCAGTACTCCCACACCCAGCCGCACGACCGGACCAGGTCAAACACCGACTGCCAGTCCTCGACCGAGGCGCCCTCCACACAGACGTCCGGCAGAGCGCCCATCAGGTCAGGGTCGAAGAAGTCCTTGACGTTGTCCCACAGCAGATCCGGCATGCCGCCATGCTGCCTGCCGGTGCCACCCGACCGCAGCCCGATTTCCTTGACGAACCCCATAGAGGCACCCCCCCCCG
>NZ_JBHTTU010000311.1:0-1986 GCF_042794375.1 Kitasatospora sp. NPDC056531
CGGCCTTGCGTCGGACGGGCGGTGCAAGTCCTTCTCCACCGACGCCGACGGGACCGGCTGGTCCGAGGGCGCCGGCGTCATCCTCGTCGAACGCCTCTCCGACGCCCAACGCAACAACCACCCCATCCTCGCCGTCATCCGCGGCACCGCCGTCAACCAGGACGGCGCCTCCAACGGCCTCACCGCCCCCAACGGCCCCTCCCAGCAACGAGTCATCCGCCAAGCCCTCACCAACGCCCGCCTCACCACCACCGACATCGACGCCATCGAAGCCCACGGCACCGGCACCACCCTCGGCGACCCCATCGAAGCCCAAGCCCTCATCGCCACCTACGGCCACAACCGCCCCGACAACCAACCCCTCTACCTCGGCACCATCAAATCCAACCTCGGCCACACCCAAGCCGCCGCCGGCGCCGCCGGCATCATCAAGATGGTCCAGGCCATCCGCCACGCCACACTCCCCCGCACCCTCCACATCACCACCCCCACCACCAAGGTCGACTGGACCGAAGGCAACATCCACCTCCTCACCGAAACCCTCGACTGGCCCCAACTCGACCGCCCCCGCCGCGCCGGCATCTCCTCCTTCGGCGTCAGCGGCACCAACGCCCACATCATCCTCGAACAAGCACCCCCCACCACCGACACCACCGACACCACCAACGGCACCGACACGCCCCTGCCGCTGCTCCTGTCCGCCGCCACCCCCCAAGCCCTCCAGGCCCAAGCCACCCAACTCCACCACCACCTCACCACCCACCCCGACCTCACCACCCACCAAACCACCCACACCCTCGCCACCACCCGCGCCCACCTCCACCACCGCGCCGCCATCCTCACCACCCACAACGACCGCGACGCCCTCCTCCAAACCCTCCAAGCCCTCGCCACCAACACCCCCCACCCCCACCTCATCACCTCAACCGCCCACCAACCCCGCTACGCCTACCTCTTCACCGGCCAAGGCGCCCAACACCCCCAAATGGGCCACCAGCTCTACACCACCCACCCCACCTACGCCCAAACCCTCGACACCATCTGCGACCACCTCGACCCCCACCTCGACCACCCCCTGCGCGACGTCCTCTTCGCACCCCCCAACACCCACCACGCCACCCTCCTCAACCAAACCCTCTACACCCAAACCGCCACCTTCGCCCTCCAAATCGCCCTCCACCGCCTCCTCGAACACCACGGCCTCCACCCCCACGCCCTCACCGGCCACTCCATCGGCGAACTAGCCGCCGCCCACGCCGCAGGCATCCTCAACCTCCAAGACGCCTGCACCCTCATCGCCACCCGCGCCCGCCTCATGCAAAACCTCCCCACCGGCGGCGCCATGATCGCCATCCAAGCCACCGAAGAAGAAATCACCCCCCACCTCACCAACCACACCCACCACGCCTCCATCGCCGCCATCAACTCCCCCGACAACATCGTCATCTCCGGCGACACCACCACCATCACCACCATCGCCAACCACTTCGCCAACCAAGGCCGCACCACCAAGCAACTCCCCGTCAGCCACGCCTTCCACTCACCCCTCATGCACCCCATCCTCGACGACTTCCACAAAGTCGCCGAAACCCTCACCTACCACCACCCCACCACCCCCCTCATCTCCACCGTCACCGGCACCATCCCCGACAACCCCGACCACTGGACCGACCCCACCTACTGGACCAACCAGATCCACCAACCCGTCCGATTCCACCAAGCCCTCCAAACCCTCCACACCCACAACATCACCCACACCATCGAAATCGGACCCCACCCCACCCTCACCAACCACGCCACCACCACCCTCCCCACCAACACCACCCACACCCACACCCTGCGCCGCAACCAACCCGAAAACCACACCCTCCACACCGCCCTCGCCCACGCCCACACCAACGGCATCCCCGTCACCTGGACCAACCACCCCACCACCCCCACCCCCCTCCCCACCTACCCCTTCCAACACCAGCACTACTGGCTCCA
>NZ_JBHTTU010000312.1:0-1973 GCF_042794375.1 Kitasatospora sp. NPDC056531
CCCGGGGCGGGCACGCCGACCGCCCACCGCCACGCGCGGTGGGCCCCGTAGGGGAGGAGCAGCCCTGTGAGTGCCGTCGTCGTCCACCTCGCCGACGTCCGGGCCCGTCCGCGGGTCACCCGGCCCGTCAGACTGTTCGCCTTCCACCACGCGGGCGGCAGCACCGCCTCCTTCGCCGGCTGGCAGCGGCGGTTGGGGCCGAGGGTCGAGGTCGTCCCGGTCCGGCTGCCGGACCGGGAGGGGCCCGGCGGCGGGCCGCACCGTGACCTCGCCCCGCTCGCCCGGGCGCTGCACCAGCAGCTCGGCGCGCAGCTGGACGAGCCGTACCTCTGCTACGGCCACAGCATGGGTGCGCTGGTCGCGTACCACCTCGTCCGGTTCCTGGCCGCGACCGGCCGCCGGCTGCCGAAGCGGCTGCTGGTCGGTGCCCACCCGGCGCCGCACCTGCCGCTTCCGCTGGAGTCGGCGCTGCTCCTGGACGACGCCGAACTCGCGCACCGGCTGGCCGCGTTCGACGGCCTGCCGACGGCGGTCAGCGGCACTCCGGACCGGCTCGCCGACTACCTCGCCCAGGTCCGGGCCGGCCTGGAACTGTGCACGAGCCGCCGGCACACCGGCGACAGCTATCAACTGCCCTGCCCCATCGACGTCTTCGCCGGCGCCGACGACCCACTGGTGGCGGTCGAGGACGCGGCCGCGTGGTGCTCGCACTCCCTACGGGGCGGGACCCTCCAGGTGATCCCGGGCGGGCACTTCTTCCAACGACAGTCCAAGGACGCATTCTTCACGCGGCTGGCAGCCGTGATCGACTTACACGGGGGAGTGAGATGACCGGCACGACACAGACGCCCGACGCACCGGTCCGGGCGACCGTGGACGACTACCTCGGCCCAGGTGAGCGCCGCTTCTTCGGTAGCGGCTACCGCCGGGCCGAGCAGCGGCTGACCGACATCGTGGTCGGCTCGCAGGCGAACGGCACCGGGACGGTACGGGCCCGCGGCTCCGTCGACTACCCGGCCGACTGGTCCCGCAAGGGCACCACCGACCAGGCCCCGCACCTCAGCAGCATCGACGTCCTGCTGATGGCGGGCGAGGCCGCCGAGGTGTACCTGACCCAGACGTACGGCCTGGACACCGCCCAGCGCGCCGGGCTCCGGCTGCGCCGGGTGCGGCTGAAGGCCGGGACCAAGCCGGTGGAGGCCGAGTTGGGCGGCTTCGCCGTCCACGCCACCGCCACCCGGCAGTCCGACCGCTCGACCGTGGTGGACTGCCAGGTGGGCGGGCTGCGGGCACGGCTGGAGATCGAGCACCCGGCGCTCCCGGCCGGGGTGGTGCGCACCGCCCGCCTCGACTCGCCGGACGCCCTGCTCGGCCCGGCCCCGCTGCGGCCGTTCGCCGCCGCGCACCGGACCAGGACGCAGACCATCGAGGCCCTGCGGGTGGACCTGCCCGCGCGGCGGGCGACCGCCCTGCTCGGCAGCCGCCCGGCGGCGCCGCAGGCCGGCCCGGTGAGCGGGCTGGAGAGTTACAGCCACGGCTCGGTCTCGGTGATCGACGCCTTCGTGGGCGCGATCCAGCTGGGCCAGATCCTGATCTACGGACTGGACGACGTCCCGCGCGCCGAGAGCAACACGCTCTGGATGCGGCAGACCGTCCTGGAGATCGGCGACCCTTACCGGCCGGTGGCCGGTCCGGCCCCGCTGTCCGCTGAGCTGGTCGACCCGCAGCTGCTCACCACCAGGACGGGGGAGACCTGGCGGGTGGTCGACATCGCGGCGGCCTTCGAACACATCCGGATCCACTGCTCGGCGACCCACCGGTTGCCGACCGGCTGGACCGGGCACGACGAACGGGAGGTGGCGGCATGACCAGGGCCGCGGTACTGGAGGGGCTCGGCGCGATGGTGCCGCCGAGGATCGTCTCCAACGACGAGATCGGCGAGCTGGTCGGCAGCGACGACACCGGGATCCGCA
>NZ_JBHTTU010000313.1:0-470 GCF_042794375.1 Kitasatospora sp. NPDC056531
CCCCGGCGGCCTCCCGTACACCGCCCGCGAGCACCGCGCACGTGAACGCGATCACAGGGGCCTTCCAGTCCCAGGAGGCGAACGCAATCACCGGTACGACGAACATCGAATGGACGGCGGAGACAGCAAACGCCGCCCGCGCCCAACCTCCGCCGATCACCGGCCGACGTACGGTCGCCCAGTGACGCCACCACAGTCCGGCAGCCACCGCCGCAATGACGGCCATCACAGCAGCGCCCAGCCGCGCCAGTTCAGCATCGGTCGCACTGTCAGGGGCCGGCGCGGTCGAGCCGGTCGTGTGCACGCTCAGCGCAACCGCAGTCCATCCGAGGGCCCCCGCAACCAGCAAGGAAGCCAAGGCTGCTGCGCGTCGCCGGTCCCAACTCGTCCCAGAACGCGTCAAGTTCGATTTCATGCCTCATCCTAGCTTTGACTCGTTCGGAGATCTCGTTCGCTGCCGTGTCAGCTGA
>NZ_JBHTTU010000313.1:480-1973 GCF_042794375.1 Kitasatospora sp. NPDC056531
CCAGGACCGCAGATGCGCGACGCCCTGCTGGTCGAGGTAGTCCTGAAAAGCTGTCGGTGGTCGTATGGACGCGCTTTCGCCAGGAGGCGGCTGAGGCGTTCGACGTCGACGGCGATGGCGGTGAGCACGTGCTGCAAGTGGGCCTTGGCCTGCCCGCGGTTTCGGCAGCGGCGCATGCCATGGCCGTGGGCGAACTCGCGGATGGCGCCCTCGATGCCGGAGCGCACCGCGTAGCGCTTGTGCCAGACCGGTTCCTGCTGCTCGGCGGCGGGGTGGCCGGGTCTGGAGGAGGACCAGCAGGACCTGCTCGTGGCGATCGGGATTGAGGCCGACGCCGAGCTGGTGGCGGCGAAGGCCACTGCCGAGGCCAAGCCAAAGGTGTCGCGCGCGCACCGGTTCGCCCAGGGCCTGGCGGCGCTGGCCGCGTTCGTCGAGCGAGAGGGCCGTGCACGTGTGCCCAGGGCCCACAAGGAAAGCGGGACATCGCTGGGGCCCTGGCTGAACAACCAGAAGGCGAGGCCTGGCGCGGGCCGCCGCATGAGGCGCGTTCGACGGCTTGTTGCGCCGTTCCTGCGGGGTCATCGCCTCGCGGGTGGCCTGTTCGGCGCGCAGGCCGGTGATACGGGGCCGCAGCCGGGTTCCGGTCGTCCGGAATCCCTCGGCTGCGGCCTCGGCCTGCCGGATGCGCCGGTCGTTGGCCTCGATGGCGTGCGCCAGGACGGCCTCCCGGGTGCCGCCCAGCTCCTCCCGGCCGGGCAGCAGGGCCCGTTCGCGGCTGGCCGGGTCTCCGGCGAGCGCCCCGTGGCGGGCCCGGCGGGTGGCGGCGTCGGCGAGCTGGTGCTGCAGCCCGTCCAGTTCCCCGCCGAGGAGGCGGTGCCGCTGTTCGGCCTGTTCCCGGTCCGCTCCTCGCAGGACGGGACGCCCGAGACGGCCGGTGGCCGCGAGCGCCTCCTCCAGGCTCCGGAGCTCGGTCACCGCCGCGGCCCGGCCGGACTGCAGGGCTCGTACCTCGGTGGCGGCCGTGTCCGGGGCGGAGATCGCCCGGACCTGGCCGTGCAGGGCGGCCCCCTCAGCGGTCGTGTGGGTGCCGAGGGACCTTCGCGTGGCCCTCGCGCTCGACGAGGGCCACCAAGGCGGCCAGGCCCTGCCGGCCGCGGCCACCGGCCAGCGCGGGCTGCGAGCGAGCCGCCGTCGGCCGGGGCGCTTCGGGTACGGCCGGGGATCAACCCGAGCAGCCGGCCACCGCGGTCGGGCTACCGAGGCAGTTGGTGGGACTGTTGCCGTTGACCCGGCTTCTGGTGAGGGTCACGGAACTGCCGTTGTTGTAGACGCCGCCCGGGGCAACGGCGGACTGGTTGTTGTTGATGTTGCTGCGGACGACCGTGACCGTCACGTTGCCGAAGGTCGCGAGCCCGCCGCCGGTCCCGGCCTGGTTCTCGTTGAGGTTGCTGTCGTCGATGCGCAGCGTGCCGTCGTTGGCGACGCCACCGCCC
>NZ_JBHTTU010000314.1:0-1943 GCF_042794375.1 Kitasatospora sp. NPDC056531
TCAAGTCCCTTGCCGACTACCTCGCCAAGATCAACCCGACCGGCACCGAAACAAACTAGATACTTATGATCGCCACTTCCGGCGCAGGACACTAGGCGGCGACCAGGTGTTGTTCGGCGCCGGTCTCGATGACGCTCACGGCGTCGGTGAATGCCTCGTTGGGGTGCTTCCAGGATCGGGCACTTCCCGGCCTTCGAGGTATGTCGCGGGGGCGGGGAGCGCGGAAAGGGCCGTCAAGGCCCGGGTCCGGCGGCAGCCGGACTTGCGCGATCGGCGCGGTGAGGTGCACCCCCAACCGGGCTGTGGCGGTCAGATGGCGCCTCGCTCGGGCTGCGGTAGCGGCACGGGCGGGCCCGTTTCCGTCTTCGGCCTCCGCCGCATTCCGACCTTCCCCGTGGTGCTGCCCGCTCTGATCCGCTTCCGGGGGAACCGGCTCGGCGGTTTCTTGATCATGCGCGGCTGTGTCCTCCGGTATCGCTTCGGCAGCGGCCGGCGGAACCTTCGTCGGCCCCGCGAACCGCACCGGCCTCGGCGACGACCCGGCGTTGCGCCCCGGCACGTGGCTGCGCCAAGCAGGCGGGGGCCCGTGTCGACGGGAAGCTGATCGAGCGGCAGAGCGTGCTCCTTCAGGCCCTACACGCCGCTGAGACGGCCAACAGCTGACCGGCAGCACCACCGCCTTGGGGGCGGTCCGCACGCCGGGCCGCCCCCGAACCGCACCCGGCCAGATCAACGTCGTCGAACCCGCGGAGACGATGAACCCGGCGCGTCCTCGATCCAGACCGCCCGCGCTTCCGGACGGGTGATGGTCTGGTGCCGCGGGCCATATTCGTTCGTGTGCGTGGCTATGTTGCTGGGCGACCGGCACCGGCTTCCGGAGGACACCGATGACCATCCCGGCTCTGGACCACTCGACGACCCGATACTGCCTGGCGCACGCTTACTGGATGGCCCAGGCGGCCGGGCTGGCCATGCAGGACCCGGACGGCATCGAGGCCCAGGCCCGCGCGTGGGGCTTCGACGAGGTCCGCAACTTCGAATCCCCGCACCGGATGCCGTCCCCGATCGAGGACACCCAGGCCTACACCATGGCCAGCGACCGCATGATCGTCACCGGGTTCCGCGGCACCGAGGTCCTGAAGATCTACGACTGGCTGACCGACGTCGACACCCCGCCCGTCCCCGGCCCGAACGACAAGGGCTTCGTCCACTACGGCTTCAACCAGGCCCTGCGGTCCCTCTACCCCCAGATCCGCGACACCATCCAGGAACTGCGCACGAACGGGCAGAGCGTCTGGTTCGCCGGCCACAGCCTCGGCGGCGCCCTGGCCATGCTGGCCGGCGCCCACTTCTACTTCGAGGCACCGCACCAACTGCCCGACGGGGTCTACACCTACGGCCAGCCCCGCACCTGTGAGCGGCTGCTCGCCGGCCTGCACAACACCGCCTTCAAGAACCGCTGCTACCGCTTCGTCAACAACAACGACATCGTCCCCCACCTGCCGCCCGAGCCGTTCTTCACGCACGTCGACACCCTGCGCTACTTCGACGCCGACGGAAAGCTCCACGAGACCATGCCGCTCATCGCCGGGCTGAAGGACCGGGTCCGCGGCTACCGCCAGGACATGTTCGCCCCGGAGACCGACGGCATCAAGGACCACCACCTGCGCAACTACCTGGCCGCGTTCGAGAAGAACCTCGTCTGAGCCCTGGACCAGGGGATCGACAGCCCCGACGGTGACCAGCCGCTCGCTGTCGAGCGGGCCGCCGCGAACAGAACCCGTCGGAGCCAGTGCCGCATCAGGCAACGTGCGCCCTGTGATGACGCGCCGTCCGGGTGAGAGGAGACTACTGAGCTTGATCGGGTGATGTCGGGGTCGTTCGGCTGACAGGCGCCGGACGGCTCCGGTAGCTGTTGGTTGTGAGATACGCGCAGGGCGGCG
>NZ_JBHTTU010000315.1:0-941 GCF_042794375.1 Kitasatospora sp. NPDC056531
CCCGCCGGAAGTCGGCCTCGTCGATCTCGGCGACCGGGCCGAGCGCGCCGAGCACCCCGGCGTTGTTGACGGCGACGTCCAGCCCGCCGAACCGCTCGACGGTCTCCCGGACCAGCCGGGCGGCGTCCTGGCCGTCCGTCACGTCGCCGGTCAGCGCGACGGCCTTGCCCCCGGCCCGCTCGATCAGCTCGACGGTCTCGGCCAGCGGCCCGGCGCTGCGCCCGGCGACGGCGACCCGGGCGCCCTCCAGGGCGAAGGCGAGCGCGATGCCCCGCCCGATGCCGCTGCCGCCGCCGGTGACCAGGACGGACTTGTCGGCGAAACGCGTGGTCATGGTGTGAACTCCTTGATCCGAGTGGTGCGTTCTGATGTGGTGATGGTGGTTCGGGGCAGTGCGGCGACCGCCAGGGCGGTGAGCAGCGCGAAGCCGGACCGGCCGGCCGTGGCGACACTCATGAAACCCCCGGACAAATCCATAGAGATCGTTCGGTCCAGAATGAGGACAGCGGAGACCCCGACGCCCGAAGGGCCGGGTGTCAGTCCAGCAGCGCCAGCGCCTGCTCGGCGGCGTCCCGCGCGCGGGTCCCGCCGTCGGCGGCCTTGCCGACCACCCGGATCCCCTGCAGGAGCACCACCAGCATCCGGGCCAGCGCCCGCGGCTCCCGGTCCGCCGACAGTTCGCCCTGCGCCCGGGCCCGCAGCAGGGCCGAGGTCAGCGCGGTCTCCAGGTGGTCGAGGCTGGCCTCGACCCTGCGGGCGGCCGCCGGGTCGTGCGGGGCGAGTTCGACCGCGGTGTTGGTGACGAAGCAACCGCGCCTGCGGTCCTCCTCCCCCGCCTCCGCATACCGGCGCACCAGGGCCCGGACGGCAGGCAGCACCGGGCCGGGCTGCGACAGGTCGTTCAGCCGGTCCGGGTCCTGCTGCTCGCTGTAGCGCTCCAG
>NZ_JBHTTU010000315.1:951-1909 GCF_042794375.1 Kitasatospora sp. NPDC056531
AGCGCGCGCAGGTACAGCTCACGCTTGCTGCCGAAGGTGGCGTAGATGCTGGCCCGGGCGATGCCGAGCCCCTCGACCAGGTCGGCCATCGAGGTGGCCTCGTAGCCGCGCCGCCAGAACAGCTCCAGGGCCGCCTGCAGCGCCGCGTCCGGGTCGAATTCCTTCGTTCGCGCCATGGGGGAACGCTAAACCTTTCTGGACCGAACGGTCAAGAAAGGCCACTGGCCGCTTCTTGCCAGGCATCTGACGGACTGTTGTCCGTTGAACTTAATTAAGGCTAGCCTTACCGTTCCTTCTTCCCCCGTCCCCCAGAAGAGGCGTTCCCGTATGTCCGCACACTTCCCCGCAACGTCCCGCCAGGCGGCCGAGGCCGCCCGACCGTACGTGCTGACGGCCTTTCGGATCGTCGTCGGCCTGCTCTTCGCCTGCCACGGCGCGGCCTCGCTGTTCGGCGTCCTCGGCGGCGCCAAGGGCGGCGGCACCATCCCGTTCGGCGAGTGGCCCGGCTGGTGGGCCGCACTGATCCAGCTGGTCGGCGGCGCCCTGGTGCTGCTGGGCGCCGGCACCCGATCGGCCGCCCTGCTCTGCTCCGGCTCGATGGCCTACGCCTACTTCACCGTCCACCAGGAGCACGCGCTGCTGCCGCTGCAGAACGGGGGCGAGCCCTCGGTGCTGTTCTGTTGGGCCTTCCTGGCCATCGCGGTGCTCGGCTCCGGCCCGTACGCCCTGGACCGGCTGTTCGCCGCCCGCCGGCCGGAAACCGAGCCCGCCCCCCAGCCCACCACCGTGGCCTGAGCTCAGTCCTCGGCGAGGTGCCGCTCGACCGAGGCGACCTTGGCGGTGAGGCCGTCGGTGACCCCGGCCCGGTCGTCGATCTTGATCACCGTGCTGACCCTGCTGCTGTAGGCCTTCACCGCCTCGATCGCCTCCCTGATCACCGGCATCACCTCGTCCCACT
>NZ_JBHTTU010000316.1:0-1898 GCF_042794375.1 Kitasatospora sp. NPDC056531
CACCTGCGCCGCCGCCTGGCCGACCAGGACCAGCGCCGTCCCCTCGGGCAGCGTGTCCCAGGCGGCCACGGCCTCGTCCGGGCGCTCGGCGACGAGTACGGTGACGCCGGCCAGGGCCAGCCCGGCCACCTCGGTCCGCGTTCCGATGGCGACCACGCCGCCCACCGTCAGGCCTTCCCGATCAGCAGGACGGCCACCACCAGCCCGTACACCGCGATGCCCTCGGCCAAGCCCACGATCACCATCGCCCGGCCGAAGAGTTCGGGCCGTTCGCTCAGCGCGGCGATCGCGGCGGCGCCGGTGTACGCGACGGCGATCGCCGCGCCGATCGAGGCTCCGGCCACCGCGATGCTGGCCCCGATCAGCGCCGCCGAGCCCGATCCGGAGCCCGTCGCGGCGGCCGGCCCGGCCGCACCGGCGGGGTCGGCGAGCACGGTCACCAGCAGGGCGAGCGCGCCGGCCAGGACGGCCGCATTGACGCCCAGCAGCCAGCGCAAGGCCGCCCGCCCGCGCCGGCGGGCCAGCAGCCGGGCCGCGCCGAGCACGGCGGCGAGGACGGGCAGCGCGATCAGCCAGGCGATCACCGGGGCACCTCCGTGCGCAGGACGGGCACGTGCCAGGGGCGGAAGGGCCGCCCCAGGCTCTGGAAGACGCGGGAGAACAGCTCGTAGTACTCCAGTCGCAGCGCCTGGATCCCGGCCACCAGCGCCTCCAGCGCGAAGGTGAGAGCGGTGCCGACGGCGAAGAGCAGCGCGGCCGCCGGCAGGCCCCAGGAGCCGTGTCCCGCCAGCGCGGCGGTGCCGCGCCACACCACCTGTCCGAGCGCCGCGTGGGTGAGTCCGAAGGCGGCCAGGCGGGAGAAGGAGACCGTGTTCGCGAAGAGCCGCAGGACGGCGTCGAAGAGCTCAACGACCGTCTGCAGCACTCCGCCCACTCCGCCGGTGCTCGCGCCGTACAGACCCGCGCCGGCCAGCCCGAGCCCGGCCAGGAGGATCGCCGCCCCGCCGACCGCGAGCCCGGGCAAGCGCAGGTACACGCCGCCGCCGACGACCCCCAGACCCAGAAAGAGCGCCAGGCCCGCCACCCCGGACGTCGAGTACAGCGCCCGGGCCGGGCCGCCCTCGCGCCACCGGTTCACCCCGCCGGCCACATGGGCGAGGGCGAGCAGCACGCCGCCCAGGCCGACGGCCGCCGCCAGGAGCCGTCCCGGCTGGTCCAGCGGCGACAGCCACAGCACCGGCAGTACCCCGGTCGGCCCGAAGAACTCCCCGAACGCCACGCCCGCCAGCGCGCCGCAGAGCCCGGCCCCCGCCAGGAACGGCCACACGGGGCGCAGCCGCGCCAGCCGCCGGGGCCGACCGCTGCGCAGCACCAGCGCGGCCAGCAGCAACAACGCCCCGTGGCCGACGTCGCCGAACATGAGGCCGAACATCACGACGTAGGCGATCCCGGCCGGCCAGGTCGGGTCGAGGTCCCGGTACGGCGCCGTGCCGTAGGTGCGCACGAGCGGCGAGAAGGCGCGGCGGAGCGGGCCTCCGTCGCGCAGCAGGGTGGGCGGGTCGACGCCGCGCGGTGCGCGCAGGGGCACCAGGCCGCCGCCGGTGGCGACCCGGTCCGCCGGGCACCATCCGGCGAGCGCGGCCACCTCGCCCCGGTGGACGGCGCTCGCCGCCCGCTCCTCCACCTGGGCCTCGCCCGCGAGGAGGTCCAGCCTCGCCTCCCGTTCCAGCCGGTCGAGATCCGGCAGGGTGCCGGACAGGGCGGCAGGTTGCCGCGGGGCGGGGGGGAGGACGCGGAACCACCGGCCCCCCCAGACCCGGGGGGAGTCCTCCCCCCCCTCTACCCCCCCACCACCCCCCCCGGCAGACACCAAGAGGGGGTCTCCCCGTTCTGTTTTT
>NZ_JBHTTU010000317.1:0-1893 GCF_042794375.1 Kitasatospora sp. NPDC056531
CCTGCGCCGCGTCCCCGGGATCACCGAGGCGCAGGCCAGTCCGATCACCGGCGGGGTTCTCGTCCGGCACGACGCGCGGGTCCGCGCCGCGGACGTCGGCCGGATCGTCCGCAGAGCGGTCGCCCTGGTCGCGGAGGGGCCGACCAGGACGGTACGGCCGGCGCCGGCGCGGCCCGCCGTCGAACCGGCCCCGCGTGCGGACCGCGGTTTGGTCGTGCGTCCCGTGCTCGCCGTCGGCGGGGGGGTCGCGGCCGGCGTCGCGCTGATCAAGGGGTCGGCGCTGAGCAGGCAGCTGGTGGCCGTCGGCGGGGTCGCGGCCGCGACCGTGGCCGTGCTCCGGAAGGCCTGGCACGGAGCGGTCGACACCACCCGGGACCTCTCCGGGGTCGAAGCCGGAGCCGATCGACACCCCCTGCTGGAGATCGTCGGGTCGCACCGGAAGCGCCTCTACCGTGCCTCCGCGCTCTCGGTCGCCTGCCAGATCTCGGAGATGGCGCTCGGGACCTTCCTCGGCTGGACGGGACTGGTGCTCATCAAGGGTGAGGCGGCGCCGCTGGTCCGCCTCGGCCTGACCACCGCCTCCGCCCAACTCTGGGGCCTGGCCGGGCTGGTGGCCGCGGCCTGTGCCGCCGTGGCGGGCCTGTCGTACGCGTCGAACCTCCAGTGGCGCGGGCTCGGCCAGGACATCGAGCACGACTGGCGCAGTCGTACGTACGCCCATGTGCAGCACCTCGAACTGCGGCACCTGGAGGGCGAGCGGACCAGCCGGGTGGCGGGTGCGCTCACCGAGGACGTCGGCCAGCTGGGCGCCTTCTTCGCCACCTCGGCCAGCGACGTGCTGCACCTGGGTACCAGCCTGGCCGTCCTGGTGCCGGTGTTCCTGCTGCTGGCGCCGCAGATCGCCTGGATCGCGTTCCTGCCCATCCCGGTCATCGCCTGGCTGTCGCTCCGCTACCAGGACAAGGCCGCGGCCGACTACGCCGTCTCCGGGGAGAACCGGGCCAGGCTGCACAGCCAGCTGGTCAACACGCTGGAGGCCGGTGCCACCGTCAAGAGCTTCTGTACGGAGGACTACGAGGCCGAACGCATCGACGGCTTGAGCGGAGAGGTCCAGGAGAGCAGCCAGCAGACCGATCGGAGCACGATCCACCACGCCGAGACCGTCCGGGCCTGTACGACCGCCTCGATGGCCGGCACCCTGCTGGTCGGCGGCCAGTCGGTGCTCAACGGCAACCTCCGGTTCGAGGTGTTCAGCCCGCTGATCGGTCTGCCCCAGATGGTGCTGTTCCGGATGAACCGCCTCGGCGGCATCGTCGACCAGTACCAGCGCACGATCGCCGCCTACGACCGGGTTCAGCGGCTGCGGGACCTGCCCCTCGAGGTGGACGGCACCGGCGAACCGCTCGACGCCGAAAAGGTCCGGGGCGAGATCGTCCTCGACAACGTGACCTTCGCCTACCCCGGCCGGCCGCCGGCGCTGGACGACCTCTCGCTGACCATCCCCGCCGGGCGGACCACCGCCCTCGTCGGCGCCACCGGCTCCGGCAAGACCACGGTCGCCAAGCTGCTGATGCGCTTCCAGGACGCGGAGTCCGGCGCCGTGCTGCTCGACGGGCGGGACGTGCGCGACCTGCCGCGGCACGATCTGCGCCACGTGATCGGCTTCGTCGCCCAGGACCCGTTCCTCTTCGACGGCACCATCGCCGACAACATCCGCTACGGCAGCTTCGCGGCCTCGGACGAGGCCGTGGTCGAGGCGGCCACGATGGCCGAGGCACACTCCTTCATCGCGACCCTGCCCGACGGCTACGACACTCTGATCGGCGAGCGCGGTGCCGCGCTCTCGGGCGGCCAGCGGCAGCGGATCACCCTGGCGCGGGCGATCCTCAAGGA
>NZ_JBHTTU010000318.1:0-1886 GCF_042794375.1 Kitasatospora sp. NPDC056531
CCGCCAACCGCCGCGCCTGCTCCCGCAACGCCGCCTCACTGCGGCCCGACACCACCAACGGCACCACCGCACCACCCAGCACCACCGGAGCCGGCGCATCGGCCACCGCCTCCGACTCGGCCGGCGGCGCCTGCTCCAGCACCAGGTGCGCGTTGGTCCCGCTGATGCCGAAGGAGGAGATGGCCGCACGGCGGGGCGCGCCGGTCTCCGGCCACTCCCGGGTCTCCGTCAGCAACTCCACCGCACCCGCCGACCAGTCGACGTGCGGGGTCGGCTCGTCCACGTGCAGCGTCTTCGGCAGGACGCCCTGCCGCATCGCCATGACCATCTTGATCACACCGGCGACGCCGGCGGCGAAGAGGGTGTGGCCGATGTTGGACTTGATCGACCCGAGCCACAGCGGGCGACCCTCGGGCCGGTCCTGACCGTAGGTCGCCAGCAGCGCCTGCGCCTCGATCGGGTCACCCAGCGTCGTACCCGTGCCGTGCGCCTCCACCACGTCCACCTCGGTGGCGGACAGCCCGGCATTGGCCAGCGCCTGGCGGATCACCCGCTGCTGCGAGGGACCGTTGGGAGCGCTCAGACCGTTCGACGCGCCGTCCTGGTTGAGCGCGCTGCCGCGGATCACCGCCAGCACCGGGTGCCCGTTGCGCCGCGCGTCCGAAAGCCGCTCCACGGCCAGGACGCCGACGCCCTCGCCCCAGCCGGTGCCGTCCGCCGCGCCGGCGAACGCCTTGCACCGGCCGTCGGCGGCCAGCCCGCCCTGGCGGGAGAACTCCGAGAAGGTCATCGGCGTGCACATCACCGAGGCGCCGCCGGCCAGCGCCATGCTGCACTCCTCCTTGCGGAGGGCCTGGACGGCCAGGTGCAGCGCCACCAGCGAGGACGAGCACGCCGTGTCCACCGTGAGCGCGGGACCCTCCAGTCCCAGCGTGTAGGCCACCCGTCCGGACAGCACACTGCCGGTGGTGCCCGTCAGACCGTGGCCCTGGCCGCCCTTCGCGGACGTGGCCAACAGGCCGGCGAAGTCCTGGGAGGTGCCGCCGAAGAACACACCGGTCCGGCTGCCCTGGACGGAGTGCGGATCGATCCCCGCGTATTCCAGAGCCTCCCAGGACGTCTCGAGGAGCAGCCGCTGCTGCGGGTCCATCGCCAGGGCCTCACGCGGCGAGATGCCGAAGAACGACGCGTCGAACTCGGAGGCACCGTAGAGGAATCCGCCCTCCAGGGGGGTGGCGTTGCCACTCTCGAGCGCCTCGGGCCCGTAGAGACCGTCCAGGTCCCAGCCGCGGTCGGTCGGGAAGCCCGCGATGGCGTCGGTGCCTTCGGCAACCATCCGCCACATGTCGTCGGGAGTCGCGACACCGCCGGGATAGCGGCAGGCCATGCCCACGATGGCGATCGGCTCCCGCGACTTGTCCTCCACCTCCTGCAGACGGCGCTGGAGATGACGGGCGTCCGTGATGGCGCGCTTGAGGTATTCGCGGAGCTTGTCCTCTTCGGACATGTGGATTCCTCTCCTCGGGGATGAGTGGTTGCGTTGCCTGGAGGGGGTCAGGAGACCCCGAAACCCTTGTCGATCAAGTCGAAGAGGTCCTCGTTCGTGGCCGAAGCGAGGTCGTTCCCGTCTGTCGACACGTCGCTGTCGCCGTTCCAGCGGGCGAGGAGCGTCTTCAGACGCTGTGTCACCAGACCGCGGTCCGTGTCGTCGGAAGCGATCGAGGACAGCGCGGCTTCCAGTCCGGTCAGCCCGGCCAGAGCGGTGTCGACCGGGGACTGGGCGGCCGGCGCCAGCTCGGCGAGGAGGTGGGTGGCGAGGTCTTCGGGGGTGGGGTGGTCGAAGACGAGGGTGGCGGTGAGTTGGAGTCCGGTGGCGGTGTTGAGGG
>NZ_JBHTTU010000319.1:0-1864 GCF_042794375.1 Kitasatospora sp. NPDC056531
CCCTCGACCCCGCCTCGCTGGAACCGGTGATCGAGGGCGCCGACGCCGTCCTCTCCGGCATCGGCCAGGCCGGCCGCACCGATCCCCTCAAGCCCGCCTCGACCTCCGCCCGCGCGGCGACCACCGCCATGGCGGCCGTCGGGGTGCGCCGCATCCTCGCGGTCAGCGCCGCGCCGCTCAACCGTTCCGGAGCCGGGCAGTCGCTCCTCACCGCGAAGGTGTTCAGCCCCCTGCTCTGGTCCGTCCTCCGGGAGGTGTACACCGACCTGGAGGCGATGGAACGCGTGCTGCGCGAGAGCGGCTTGGACTGGACAGCCGTCCGACCCCCGCGGCTGACCAATCGGCCCGGCCGGGGCCGCTACCGGCACGCCGTCGAATCCGGACCGGCCGGTTCCACCGTCCCCCGCGCCGACGTGGCGCGGGCCATGCTGGACCTGGTCGCCGACCCGGCGAGCTTCCGGCACGCGGTCGGCGTCAGCTCCTGACCCCGGCGGCGGCCTGCCACCGGACGCGATTCCACGATTCCTCCACGGATGTGTCCAGCAAGTGGAGTTGATGCGTCCTGCCCCCTTGTCAGGCGCACCGTTCCTCCCTACCTTCGTGGACCAGGAACCCGGCCCCATCCGGCCCACCGGTTCGCGGCGGCCGCGATCCGCGCTGTCGCCATCGCCAGAGGCACGACCGGACCTGGAGGCGCCCCATGCCCGTACCCCTGATCGACGAGATCCGCGATGCAGGCCCCCTGGCGGTCGATGACGAGGCCATCGTGTTCGAGGACGACGACCGCGGCGACCACGAGGCCACGGCCTGCTTGGCCGACCCGTGGGTGACGGCCACCACCCGCTTCGCCTGCGACTTCAACTCCTGACGGTGACCGGTTCCATCGCCGGCCGCAGCGGATGGTCCGATGACACCTGGTCGTACCTGAACGATCCGCGGATGCCGGCGATGGAACACGGCTGGAAGCTGCACGTCTCGGCCCGCCCCGGCGAACTCGACGCCGCGCTCGACCTCGTCCTGCCGGTGCTGGCACGCCATGTCTGCCACGCGAAGTGGGCCAGGGATCCGGAGACCCTGCGGGCGCTCAACTCCGGTGTGTCCAGCGCCGGTTCGGCCGGCAAGGCGATCACGGTCTACCCGGCGCCCGGCACCGTCGTCACGCTCGCCCAGGAACTCGTCGCCGTGCTGCGCGGCCGGGAGGGTCCGCAGATCGTCAGCGACCGGCGGGTCGACCCCGACTCCCCCGTCTACTACCGCTACGGGCCCTTCAGCGGCGACTACCGGACCGGCCGGAGCGGGCGGCTCGAATCCGTCATGACGGGCCCGGACGGACGGCTCTTCGACGGGCTGGCCGGCGCCTCCTACCGGTGCCCGCCCTGGGCCGAGGACCCCTTCGAGCACCGGGACCGCCCGCACGGCGCCGCCGGACTCGGCGGCGGACGCTACCGGGTCACCGGCGGCATCACCCGCAAGCCGCAGGGCAACGTCTACCGGGCGCTCGACCGGACCAGCGGCCTGCCGGTGGTCGTCAAACAGGCCCGGGCCTTCGTGGCCGAGGACGAGTCCGGGGCCGACACCCGCGACCGGCTGCGCAACGAGCACGCCGTCCTCAGCGCGCTCCACGGCCTCGGCGGGGTGCCGCGCGCACTCGACTACTTCCGGCACCGCACGGACGAGTACCTGGTGATGACCAGCTGCGGCGACCGGGACCTGCGGCGGGTCGTCCAGCGGAACGGCCCGTACCGGGACGGCGCGCTCTCCGAGCTGGCCGCGCGGCTGCTCCGCGTCCTGGACGGCATCCACCGGCGGAGCGTGGTGGTCCGCGATCTGAAGCCCGACAACGTCGTGCTCGACGCCTCGGGAC
>NZ_JBHTTU010000320.1:0-1861 GCF_042794375.1 Kitasatospora sp. NPDC056531
CTTGGCATCAGTCATCTAGAAGCACCGGCACCTTCGCGCCGGGGTCGCGCAGCACCAGGTCGGTGAAGAGCGAGCGGCGGTGCGGGATGGCGTGCTCGACCTCAGTGGGGAACGCCTCCAGGTACCCGATGCCGGCGCGGGCGAGGAGACCGGCCCTACCTGAAGCGCCGCGAGCGGATGCTGGGCCTGCTCGACAGCACCCCGGCCGGCGTTCGGCCCACCCCCGCCACCACCGAGGCCGTGATCACTGGCATCACCCAGGCAGTCCTCCTCTGGCAATGCTGAACCACCGGCCGAGCGACAGGCACAGGCGGACGCGGGATTGGGCCACACGTTCAGGTCCCGCACTGCGCCAGCCACCTGAGTGGAGTCGATGCCTGAACGAGCCGAAGGAGTGGCCGCGCGCCCGTGGAGATCTTGGCTCGGGGTGAGCTTTTGCGGTGGCTGCTGCGGTGCCAGCGGTCGCAAGCGCGGCGGGCCGGTGCCTGGGACAGACTCACTGGCCGATGAACTCTGAGAGATCGCGCTCGATCGCAGCCTTCGTTTTGGGGCCCGCGATCGTCTTGGCCGCTTCGCCGTTCTTGAATACGTCCAAGGTGGGAAGCAACGTGATGCCGTACTTGGCAGTGGTGGCCGGGTTCTCGTCGACGTTCAGCTGCACCACCTCGATCTTGTCGCCGTGCTCGGTGGCGATGGCTTCCAAGGACGGCACGATCCGACGGCAGGGAGCGCACCAGTCGGCCCAGAAGTCGACGAGGACCGGCTTGTCGCTCTTCAGCACGTCCTGGTCGAACGAAGCGTCAGTAACAGGCTTCAGCGCGCTCGCCACCAGTTGGGTCGAGGCTCCACCTCGATCTCCGGTCTGAGCCGAAGCGGGCACCACAGATCCGACCACCAGGGCTGAGGCTATGGCCAGACCACCCAGAGTCCGGCTGCAGGAATGCTTCATATCCACCCTTTCGCCGCAGGGAGCCGGATCAACTTGGAACCTGCTGTTCCGGCCGCATCTTCCGACGGGTCTAATGAGGTAGCCGACCACATGGGATCGTCGCGGGACTGAGGGTGGGCTGGCACGCCAGGTTCGCCGCCTTCTCCTGGACAGATCGCAGCGAGCTCGCCGGCTTCAACGCGGATCCGACATGTTCACCGAGATCGGACAGAGTACGGTCGGTGCTGCATGGCCTGCTGCAGCGGCATTCGCTGCACCGCTGTTCGCAGCGCCGGGGCGCGTATGCGTTCTTGTGTAAGTCCTTTGTGTTCATTGGATACTGAGCCGGTCCTCGAAGAAGAGTGAGAACTGGTTCAGTAGTTCCTTCCAGTGTGCGGTGACGCGGTCGACATCGCATGCCCTGAGGTTGGATGGCGCCGATCCGCCGGCCGCGTCGCCAGAGCATGTGGGCCAGTTCGTCGGGTGGGTCGGTACTGGTCTCCGGAGACTGGTCCCTGGACCTGGTGCGAGTTTCCCGCTCGGGCCGACCTGCCGCCTGATGTCACCATCAACGGCACGGCTGGCCGACCCCGGTGACGGCAAGGTCAACGCATGCGCGGGCTTCTTGCGGCGCGGGTGGGTGGACTGGCGGCGCCGTTCGCGGACCTTACCCCGCCCGCGCAGGATCCCGGTACATCGTCGAGACGAAGGCGGGCACGGTCTCGTTGACCGCCATCGCGTGCTGGGCGCCCGAGTGCCCGGCGCCCCGAGCGGTCCGAGGCCGGCCACGCTGTACAGCCGTCGTCAGCCGGACATCGGGACCGACGAGTCCGTGCGGCCGCTAGCCCCATCCTCCGCACGTGACACGTTCGGGTGAATGGATGGCATGACTGCCTTCTCGGGGATGGAAGTTCGCTTGGGTGGGGGTGTGTC
>NZ_JBHTTU010000321.1:0-1859 GCF_042794375.1 Kitasatospora sp. NPDC056531
CCCTGGAGGGCCGGCAAGTCCTGGCGTGGCGATCCCACGCCAGGCACGGCCCGTCGAACGGGGAACCCACCTCGGCGACCAGCGGACCACGGGCATCCGTGCCGCAGGCGCGGGAGGAATCCCCCGGCTTAGCCGGGGGAGGATGTCAAGAGTCCTGCAGGCGCACCGCCGTGCTGCGGATGGCGGGGAGCTTGGCGTAGAGGGCGCCGCCGGGGCATTCGGTGGCGAAGCCGTCGCGGTGGCCGGAGACGGCCTCGAAGTCGACGACTTTGCCCTTCGGGTAGAGGCTGGCGTCGGAGCCGGAGGTGAGCTGGGCCTTGCCGTCGGCCGCCCGGCCGGTGAGGCCCAGCTTCCACGCGGCGATCTTCGCGAGGCCGTCCTGCAGCTCCTGCGGCGGCTCGTCCGAGGTGTAGGTGCCGATGGCGGCGACGCCGGCGGAGTTGCTGTTGAAGCCGAGGGTGTGGGCGCCGAAGACGGGCTGGTCGACGCCGCCCGCGCGGCCCTCGTAGACGGTGCCGCAGCGGTCGACCAGGAAGTTGTAGCCGATGTCCCGCCAGCCGTTGCCCTGCACGTGGTACTGGTAGATCGACCTGATCACCCGGGGGGCGTCGGAGCAGGCGTAGTCGGTGGCGGTCGCGGTGTGGTGGACGAAGACCACCTTGACCTGGCCGGTGTACACGAAGCCCTGTTCACGGATGGACTCGTCCGCACCCCATCCGGCCCGGGTGACGATGCCGGGGCGCGGGGCGGAGGCGGTGGCGGGTGCGGCCGGTCGCTCGGGCAGGGTCTGGGCGTCGGTGGAGGCGGCTCCCTGACCGGGGTCGACGAGTTCGACCCGCAGTCCGCGCGGAAGGCCGGCCGGACCGGGGTGCACGTCCACCGCGACGCCGTCGCTGCGGCCTGTCCACAGCGGGGCTGTGGCGCCGTGCGGCGCGGCCTCGGGGCCGTCCAGGGCATCGGCCTCCAGGGTGTGCCAGTCGCCCCACCGGCCGGTGGCGGCGTCCCGGGTGCGGACCCGGACGGAGCCCTTGGCGAGGGCGTCGGGGGCGCCGTCCCAGACCACGCCGAGAAGCTCGAACGGACGGGTGGCCCGGGGCGCGACGGCGCCGCCGGCGGTGAGGGCGACGGAGGTGACCGAGCCGCCCCCGGCGGAGGTGCGCGGCGCCGGGGCGGGGGCGCCCGAGCCGTCGACGGCGGCGGCGGGGGGCTGGAAGAGCAGGACGGCGATGCAGCCGGCGAGGACGGCTGCCGGGATTGAGATCCTCATGGAACGGATGGTCACCACAATTCACCGCCCCTGCATGTCGCCGAAAGTCGGCACATCGTCACGGAAGGCCGCCGGGACACGAGGACCGGAAGCCGGGAATTCCTGGTCGGATTCGACCGGTCAGGCAGTCGGCACCGGCCTCCGCACGCCTCTTCAAGAGCTCCGCCATCCGGGGGATTCCGATCGGCGGCGGTGTCCGGGAGGCCCGGTTCCGTCGCGGACGTGTCGGCGGAAAACGGCGGCGCGGACCGCACGGGGCGACGTTCGTCCGTGCTCCGTAATCCTTTGGGCCGGTGTGGTTAATTCGCGGCGGCGCATCTCACGGTCCGGTGGTAAAGGAGCGTATTCAGAAGATCCGTTTTGAGGATCATCCAGGAGCGTCATGCGAACTCGAATCACCACCCTGGTCCTGTCCGGGCTGACCTCGGCCGCCCTCGTGTGGGGCGCGGGCGGTACGGCCTTCGCCTCGCCCGTCACCGACCACAACGCGGCCGCCGGTTCGGTGCAGGCCCAGGGCGAATGGGTCGACAGCCTTCTGCGCCTGGCCGGGGAGGGCGGCGCCTCGGCGGACGCCGCCCGGGCCTTCACCGGC
>NZ_JBHTTU010000322.1:0-1825 GCF_042794375.1 Kitasatospora sp. NPDC056531
CTAGTGCCGCATCAGGCAACGTTCGCCCTGTCGGAGGTCCTGCCTGTCGATGGCTTTGGCCGCTGGCGATAATCGTCCGATGAGTGCCATCGAACGTCATTTGCCGCCCCTGAACGCCGACGAGAGCACCACGCTCGAAAGCTGGCTTGACTTTCACCGCGTCACCCTCGCCGTGAAGTGCGAGGGCCTGGACGATGAGCAGGCCGCTGTCGCGTCCGTGCCACCGTCCGGCTTCACCTTGACCGGCCTCGTTCAGCACATGGCGGAGGTGGAGCGGAACTGGTTCCGCCGAGTGTTCGCCGGAGAACAGGCCCCGCCCATCTACGACCCGCAGGCTGACCCGTCTGCCCCCGACGGCGGCTTCGAACTGGCCGAGGGCGCCACACTGCACGACGCCCTCGCCACCTGGCACGCGGAGATCGCCCGCGCCCGCGAGCTCTGCGCCGGCCGCGCTCTGACCGACACCGGCCGTTTCATGGAGCAGGACGTCAGCCTCCGCTGGATCTACGTCCACATGATTGAGGAGTACGCCCGCCACAATGGCCACGCCGACCTGCTCCGGGAGCGCATTGACGGCACCACTGGTGTATGACGCCAGATCAGGTAGGGCCGCCGCCCTGTTGTGAAGTGACGCGCCGCCGGGTTCCGTGCCGGGCGGCGCGTCGTGTCAGGGTGCTCGGGTGGCTGAACGTGTGCGCGTGCGCGAGATTGATGACGACGAGGGGCGGCGGCTGCTGCGGATCATCCGCAGGGGCACCGGGTCGGTGGTGACCTGGCGGCGAGCCCAGATGGTGTTGCTGTCCGCGCAGGGCATGCCGGTGGCGAAGATCGCTGAGGTGTCGTTCACCAGCGATGACCGGGTCCGCGACGTGATCCACAACTTCAATACCGACGGCTTCGACTCGCTCTACCCGAAGTACAAGGGCGGCCGGCCGAAGACCTTCACGCTGCCCGAGCGGCGCGAGATCAAGAAGATCGCCAAGTCCAAGCCGACCGAGCACGCCCTGCCGTTCTCGACCTGGAGCCTGACCAAACTGGCCGACTTCCTGGTCGCCGAGGGGGTGGTCGACGACATCAGCCACGAGGGCCTGCGCATCCTGCTCCGCGAGGAAGGCGTCTCCTTTCAACGCCTGAAGACCTGGAAGACCTCCCGCGACCCGGACTACGCGGCCAAGAAGGCCCGCGTCGAGCACCTCTACGCCATCGCCGACGGCGAGGTCATACCCGAGGACGGCGAGCCCGAAGTCGTCTTCTGCATGGACGAGTTCGGGCCGCTCAACCTGATGCCCCACCCCGGACGGCAGTGGGCCGAGCGCGGCGGCGAGCACAAGGACCCCGACCGCGAGCCGCGTCGCAGGCGGCGGGCGACCTACAACCGCTACGGCGGGGTCCGGCACCTGTTCGCCGCCCTGGACCTGGCCAAGGACAAGCTCTACGGCCACATCAAGCCCATCAAGCGGCGCACCCAGTTCCTCGAGTTCTGCCGATACCTGCGCACCCTCTACCCGTCCGAAGTCCGTATCGCGATCGTCTGCGACAACTTCTCCCCGCACCTCACCACGAAGAAGTGCCAACGGGTCGGTACCTGGGCTGCGGCGAACAACGTCGAGATCGCCTACACTCCCACGAACAGCTCCTGGCTCAACCGCATCGAGGCCCAGTTCACCGCACTGCGCTACTTCACCCTCGACGGCACCGACCACGCCGACCACAAGGAGCAGGGCAGCATGATCCGCCGCTACATCATCTGGCGAAACCGCCATGCCGACGACCGGCGCCTACGCGCCATCGTCGACAGGGCGAACGTTGCCTGATGCGGCACTAG
>NZ_JBHTTU010000323.1:0-1782 GCF_042794375.1 Kitasatospora sp. NPDC056531
GTCCTCGCGGGGCTGGCCGGCGAGGGCGTCGGCGATCTCCGGGTAGGTGGCGTTCAGGTGTTTTCCGTTGCGGGAGAGCAGGACGGTGTCCTGGACGTGGCGGGCGGCGAGGACGCGGACGCCGTCCAGTTTGCGTTCGAAGAGCCAGTCGTCGTCGAAGTCCCGACGGTCGGTGAGCACGGCCAGCATGGGGGTGCCGGTTGTGCCCGTAAAGGCGGAAGGAGGCGTGCCCGTGCTCCAGCGCGTCGGCGAGCGGGAGGTCGTGGCCGGCGCGGTCGGTGGAGAGGTTGCGGTAGGTGCCCTCGTCCCAGACGATCACGGTGCCCGCGCCGTACTCGCCCTCGGCGATGACGCCCTCGAACTCGCGGTACTCCAGCGGGTGGTCCTCGGTGGGCATGGCGAGGCGCTTGTCGTGCGGGTCGCGGGATGGGCCCTTGGGCACGGCCCAGGACTTGAGGACGCCGTCGATCTCCAGGCGTACGTCGAAGTGCATCGCCGTCGCGTCGTGGATCTGCACGACGAACGAGGGCCGTGTACCGGGATCGGTCCGGCCTCCCTCGGGCTCGGCGGTCTTCGAGAAGTCCCGCCGACGGTGGTACTCGGCGAGGGTGTCCTTCATGGCGTGCTCCTTTGACCGGACGCCCCTGGACCGGGCGACCGCTGACCGGCCGTCCGCACGGCTGCCACGGCCCGGGCGAGGGCCAGCAGCAGGAGGCGCTCGACCTGCGGGATCAGCGGTGGGGCCGCCACGGCGACGGCGATCGACGCGGCGACGCCTGCCCAGGCCACCGGGCCGAGCGGGGTGCACCCGAAGAACCGGCTGACGCCCGGCGTCTGGATGACGGCCGCGAGCGCGGCGGCGGAGCCCAGCACGGTCGCGAGGACCAGGGGGCTGCGCCGCCGTCCGGTCAGGGTCTGGGCGAGCTGGGCGCCGACGACGCCGCACAGGGCCATGGTGCTGGTGCGCCGGGCGGAGCCGGGGGTGGCGGTGCCGATGAGCCAGGCGGTGGTCGCGCCGACGGCGGTCACCAGGCCCCGGTGCCGGATCTGGCGGGCCAGCGGCGCGTCGAGGGCCGCGGTGCCCGCGCGCGGGGCGCTCTCCCCGGCCGGCTGGTCGTCCCGTGGCGTGACGGCGACGGCCATCGCCGGGAACATGTCGGTGAGCAGGTTGACGAGCAGGATCTGACGGGTGGACATCGGGGCGCGTCCCGACAGCAGGGTGCCGAGCAGGGAGAAGCCGATCTCGCCGGCGTTGCCACCGATCAGAATGGTGATCGCGTCCGCCACGCTGCGCCACAGCGCGCGGCCCTCGTCGACGGCGTCAGTCAGGACGGTCAGCTCGTCATCGGTGATCACCAGGTCCGCTGCGTTGCGGGCCGCCGCCGAGCCGCGGGCGGCGATACCTATCCCGATGTCGGCGGAGCGGATGGCGGCGGCGTCGTTGGCTCCGTCGCCCACCATCGCCACGACCCGTCCCGCCTCCCGAAGCGCCTCGACGACCAGTACCTTCTGCTCCGGTGCGACCCTGGCGACGACGTCGCAGCCCCGCAGCCGGCGGGCACGGCCGGTCCGATCGAGGCTGGCCAGGTCGTCGCCGATGGCCAGTTCGAGCTCCTCGGGCCAGCCCAGCGCGACAGCCACCGCACGGGCCGTGGCCGGGTGGTCGCCGGTGAGCATGACCGGCCGCACCCCGGCCCGCCGCAGTCCTTCGACCAGCGCGGCGGACCCAGCGCGCGGGGTGTCCGCCAAGGCGACGAAGCCGACCAGCTCCAGCCGCTCCAG
>NZ_JBHTTU010000324.1:0-1770 GCF_042794375.1 Kitasatospora sp. NPDC056531
CAGTGGCTCCGCCTCGCCGTCCGCCTCGGCCACGTCGTCCAAGTCCGCGTCCGCGTCGGCCACGTCGTCCAAGTCCGCGTCGGCCTCGGTGGCCGCATCGTCGTCACACCCGGCGCCTTCGAGCGCGTCCGTTCCCGCGCCGACCGCCGGGGGTCAGGGAGCGGTCCCGGTAAACAACGCCCCCGCGCCCGCCCCCGCGCCCGCGCGCGGACCGGCCGTCTTCACCGGCAAGGCGTTCGACACCTGCACCGCGCCGTCCTCGGCCGCGATGCAGGCGTGGCACGGCCAGTCGCCCTACGGCGCGGCCGCGGTCTACATCGGCGGCCAGAACCGGGGTTGCTCGCAGCCGAACCTGACGTCCTCGTGGGTGCACACCGTGCACGCCGCCGGGTGGCAGCTGATCCCGCTCTACGTGGGCGCGCAGCCGCCCTGCCAGACCTCCGGCAACCCGGAGCGGATCACCGCCGCCAACGCGGCCTCCCTCGGCTCCTCCGACGGCGCTGACGCAGTCGCCCACGCCGCCGCCCTCGGCATGGGCCCGGGCAGTGCCGTCTACCTCGACATGGAAGCCTACGACGCCTCCGACGGCGCGTGCAGCGGCGCGGTGCTGACGTACGTCCAGGCCTGGGACGCGGCCCTGCACGCCCACGGCTACTGGGCGGGCTTCTACGGCTTCAGCAAGTCCAGCGCCCTGGCCATGAGCCAAGCGGCATCGTCCGGTGCGACCGGCCTGCCGGACGCACTGTGGTACGCCCTGTACGACGGCGCGGCCGACACCAGCAGCGGCTTCCCCTTTCCGGCCGGCCAGTGGAGCGGCCCTTGGCGGGGCCACCAGTACGCGGTCGACCAGCAGGAGAGCTACGGAGGAGTGTCCCTCACCGTCGACCACGACGCCTGGAACGGCCCGGTCGCGGTGATCAGCTGATCTTTCCGGCCCTGCCCTTGTCGACAACGTCATCCGCCCTGTTCAGGCTGCATGTTGGTACTCGTGGAGGAGTCCGTCGAGTCGGTCGGTTCGGCGTATGTCGAGGCGGGCGGTGTGCTCAGGGTGGTCGATCGACTCGGGAAGGGCGCAGAGGGGTCGGGCGTTTGCAAGGGCACGGTCGCGATACGCAGCTCGCGTCATGAAGTGCGGCGGCCGACAGGGTCGGCGAAGTCCCGGGGGTGGGGCTGGTCAGGCGGCGGCGTGGTCTTCGTCCTCGTCGATCGCGTCGTAGAGGTGGGAGCCGTGGGCCCATAGTGTGAGGGTCTGCCGGTTGACCAGGACGAGGTCGTGGCGGGCGGCGAAGGCTTCGGCGTCCCGGGTGAAGCCGTTGAGCCCGATCATGACGGGAACGCCGGCGTGGTGCTCGGGCCGGGCTGTGC
This sequence comes from Kitasatospora sp. NPDC056531, assembly GCF_042794375.1. NCBI lineage: Bacteria > Bacillati > Actinomycetota > Actinomycetes > Kitasatosporales > Streptomycetaceae > Kitasatospora > Kitasatospora sp. NPDC056531. The sequence goes on from NZ_JBHTTU010000324.1 coordinate 1,366, forward strand.
CGTTGAACGTCTGGACGTCCCTGGAACCGACCGGTCTGCTGTAGTGCTTGCACTGCACGACCACCTTCCGGCCGAGGTGGTCCCGGGCGATGACGTCCGCGCCGAGGTCACCGGAGCGGCCGGAGTGCTGGACCTGCGTGAAGCCGTCCCGGACGAGGAGGTCGGCGCACGCCCGCTCGAACTCGGTCGCGTCCATCGCGTCCAGGTGCTGCATCCCGTATGTCAGGGGTGCCGGCTCCTCGTCGTCGAAGCCGCTGTCCGCGTAGTGGACGTACTCGCGCGGGGTGACGAGCCGGACCAGGAACAGGATGGCGGTCAGTGCGAGTGGGCTGGCGATCAGGGCCGACCACCATGGGTGGCCGGTGATCCAGCCCCATGCGTCGATGCTGAGCCAGTACCAGAAGG
>NZ_JBHTTU010000325.1:0-1096 GCF_042794375.1 Kitasatospora sp. NPDC056531
CTGCCCGGCTCGGCGGCGGCGCACGCGGCGAGCATGGTGTTCACCAGGTGGTCGAGCAGGCGGGGCAGCACCTCGGCGTCGTCCTCGCCCGGGCGCAGCGGCAGGCTGCGGGCGTAGAGGCGGACCAGGTCGTGCAGGGTGTAGGCGTCGCGGCCGATCTCGACGACCAGGTGGGCGGCGGCCAACTGCCCCAGCGCGCCCGCGGCCTGGGGCAGTCCGTAGCCGGCCAATGCGGCGGCGGTGCGGCTGTCGAGGGTGGCGCCGGTGTGGGTGCCGAGGCGGTGGAACATCCGGCGGGCCGGGTCGGACAGGTGCTGCACGGTCAGGGCCAGGGCGGCCGCGACGCTGGTGTCCTCCACGTCCAGCAGGCTCAACCGGCCCTGCTCGTCGGCCAGTTCGTCGGCCATGGCGGCAAGGCCCCGGGTCGGGCAGGTGGCGACGCGGGCGGCCGCCAGGCGCAGCGCCAGCGGCAGCCCGTCGCACAGGGCGGCCAGCCGGGCGGCGGCCTCGGGCTCGGCCGAGACCAGCTCCGGGCCCAGGGTGTCGGCGAGCAGGGTGACGGACTGCGGCGCGGACAGCTCGGCCAGCGGGACGGGCCGGGCGGCGTCCGAGGCGACCAGCCCGCCGAGCCGGTCGCGGCTGGTCACCACGGTGACGCAGCCCTCCCCGTCGGGCAGCAGCGGGCGGACCTGGCCGGAGGTGCGCGCGTTGTCCAGGACGATCAGCATCCTGCGCCCGGCGGTCAGTTCCCGGTAGCGGGCGGCCAGCGCCTCGGGGGGGTGGGGCATCTGCTCGGCCGGCAGCCCGAGGGCGAGCAGCAGTTCGCGCAGCACGGCGGGGGTGGAGCGCTCGGGCAGCGGGCTGTGCCCGCACAGGTCGACGAACAGCCGCCCGTCGGGGAAGTCGGCCTGACGGCGGTGGGCCCAGTGCACGGCCAGGGTGGTCTTGCCGACTCCGGCCCCGCCGGCGACCACGGCGACCGCCCCGGGGGAGGCGGTGGCCCGGTCGAGCGCGGCCAGTTCCTCCTCGCGCCCGGAGAAGCCGCGGGGGCGCCGGGGGAAGGGCCACCGCGCGGGGGCGGTGGCGGGGGCGCTTT
>NZ_JBHTTU010000325.1:1106-1741 GCF_042794375.1 Kitasatospora sp. NPDC056531
GGCGTCGGCGCGCAGCAGCGCCTCGTGCGCCCCGACGAGCTCCGCCCCCGGACCGATCCCCAACTGCTCGGCCAGGGCCCGGCGGGCGCGGTGGAACCACTCCATCGCCTCCGAGCGCCGCCCGGCCTGCCCCAGCGCGGTCATCAGTGCCGCCACCAGCGACTCCCGCAGCGGGTCCAGCGCGGCCTCGGTGCCCAGCACCGCGGCCGCCGCCCCGTGGTCACCGAGCAGCCCGTACGCGCGCGCCAGCTCCTCCACCGCCGCGAGCCGCAGCTCCTCCAGCGCCTGTGCGGCGCACCGCAGCGGCAGGCTCGGCGTCGTCCCGGCCAGCGCCGGCCCCCGCCACAGCCCGAGCGCCTCGCGCAGCACCGCCATCGATGCGCCCGCGTCCGGCGCCGAGCGGGCCGACCGTACGAGCCGCTCGAACCGCCCTGCGTCCACCGCCGACTCGGGCACCCGCAGCAGGTACGCGCCGCCGTCGGTCACCAGCTCGACCCCGCCGTCGCCGGCCCCGTGCGCGGCCAGCACCGCGCACATCCCCAAAACTCGGTTCTGGATGAACGTGCGAGAATGCCGCGGCGGCTCCTCCTCCCAAAGCGCCTCGGTCAGCAGCTCGACAGCAACCGGCGCAGCCG
>NZ_JBHTTU010000326.1:0-1729 GCF_042794375.1 Kitasatospora sp. NPDC056531
CACACCAACGGCATCCCCGTCACCTGGACCAACCACCCCACCACCCCCACCCCCCTCCCCACCTACCCCTTCCAACACCAGCACTACTGGCTCCAGCCCCAGCGCGGCGCCGGTGACCTCACGAGGGCGGGACTGACCTCGCCCGACCACCCGCTGCTGGGCGCCTCCATCACGCTCGCGGCCTCCGACGGCTGGCTCTTCACTAGCCGCATCTCGCTGCCCACGCACCCCTGGCTCGCCGACCACGCCGTGAACGGCACCGTCCTCCTGCCCGGCACCGCCTTCCTCGAACTGGCCCTCCACGCGGGCAAGACCCTCGGCTCCGAGCGCGTCGAGGAGCTCGTCCTCGAACTGCCGCTCCTCCTGCCCGCACAGGGCGGAGTCCAGATCCAGCTCGCGGTGGACGCCGCCGACGCCCTGGGGCGTCGGCAGTTCACCGTCCACTCGCGTCCGGAAAGCGGTACCACGGGCGACGACGCCTGGACCCGGCACGCTAGCGGCGTGCTCACCTCGGGACGCCAGGCAGCTGGGTTCGATCTGACGCAGTGGCCGCCGGTCGGCGCCAAACCACTCGCCGTCCACGATCTGTACGACCACCTCGCCGGAGCCGGATTCGCCTACGGGCCCGCCTTCCAGGGCGTCCAGGCCGCGTGGAAGCTCGGTGCCGAGGTCTACGCCGAAATCAGGCTCCCCGAGGACCACCGGACCGAAGCCAACCGCTTCGCCCTCCACCCCGCGCTCGCCGATGCCGCCCTCCACACCGCAGCGTTCGCCACGTCCGGTGCGGAATCCGGGCGCGGTCGACTGCCGTTCAGCTGGAGCGGCGTGTCACTGCACGCCGACGGCGCTTCTTTCCTCCGGGTCAGGCTGACCCCCACCAGGCCGGACGCGTACTCACTGGCCTTCGCCGACGCCGCTGGACAACCGGTCGCCTCCATCGATGCCTTGACGGTACGTGAGCTTTCGCCGGAAGACCTGAACGGCGAGGAACGGGACATCCTCCGGGAGTGCCTGCACCGGCTGTCCTGGACGGCCCTCACCTCTCGCGACGACGCCGAGCCGGCCGGACGCTGGGCTCTGCTCGGTCCGCAGGGTCCGGGTGTCGAGGCGCTGTTCGGCTTGTCCGGTCGGACCACCGAGGTGTTCGCCGACCCGTCCGCACTCGCGCAGGCCGTGGAAACCGGCTCCCCGCGCCCCGACTTCGCGCTGCTGCCGCTCACCGACGACGCCGGCTGCGACTCCGGCGTCGACGACACGGACGTGGTGGCCCGAGTACACGCTGCCACCGAGCGCGCACTCCACCTGGTCCAGTCGTGGCTGCGCGACGAGCAGTTGATCGACGCCCAGCTGATCGTGCTGACCGAACGCGCCGTGGTGACGGAGCAGTCAACGGATGCGCCGGACCTCGTGCAGGCCGCGATCTGGGGCCTGGTCAGCTCGGCACAGAATGAGAACCCGGGCCGAATCACCCTGCTGGACACCGATGGTCAGCCGGTGACCGCGACGGCGCTCGGCACGGCTCTCGACTCAGGCGAGCCGAGGCTCGCGTTCCGCGCCGGCGAGGCATGGGTGCCCCGTCTGGTCCGGATGAAGCCCGCCGAGGTGATCGCCGAACAGACCGATGGATCCGAAGCGCCGCTGGACCGGTCCGGTACCGCACTCATCACCGGCGCCACCGGCATGCTCGGCTCCCTCATCGCCCGCCACCTCGTCCACCACCACGGCATCC
>NZ_JBHTTU010000327.1:0-1724 GCF_042794375.1 Kitasatospora sp. NPDC056531
CTGTCGCGCGTTGCGGGTGTGGCTGCCGAGGACGCGAAGGTGGCCTTCGGTCCCGAGGGGACGGTGCTGGTCACCGGTGCGACCGGCACTCTGGGTGCTTTGGTGGCTCGTCACTTGGTGTCCCGGCACGGCGTGCGTCATCTGCTGTTGGCCAGCCGTCGCGGGGCCGAGGCCCCGGGTGCGGCGGAGCTGGTGGCGGAGCTGACCGAGGCCGGGGCCCAGGTCACGGTCGTGGCCTGCGACGTCGCCGACCGTGCGGCTCTCGCGGAGATGCTGGCGCAGGTCCCCGCCGAGGCGCCGTTGACCGGGGTGGTGCATACCGCGGGCGTGCTCGACGACGGTGTGATCGAGTCGCTCACATCCGAGCGCTTTGATGCGGTGATGCGGCCGAAGGTGGACGCCGCGTGGCACCTGCACGACCTGACCCGGGACCTGGACCTGTCCGCCTTCGTGCTGTTCTCCTCGGTTGCGGCCACCATCGGTGCACCGGGGCAGGGCAACTACGCGACGGCGAACACCTTCCTGGACGCGCTCGCCCAGCACCGCAAGGCCCAGGGTCTTCCCGCGGTCTCCCTCGCCTGGGGCCTGTGGGCGGAGGCGTCCGGCATGACCGGCGCGCTCGGCGACGGCAACCTGCAGCGGATGGCGCGCAGCGGACTTCGCGGTCTGTCCTCGCGTGAGGGTCTCGAGCTGTTCGACGCCACGTGCGCGACGGACGAGCCGGCCTTCGTACCCGTCCGGCTGGACCTGGCGGCCTTCCGGGCCCAGGCCGCGGCCTCCGGCGAGGTTCCTGCCCTGCTCCGCGGTCTCCTCCGCGTTCCCGCCCGCAAGGCGAGCGCCGGTGACCCGCTTGCTGCCGGGAACGCGCTGGCGCAACAGCTGGCGGCGATGGCGGAGTCCGAGCGTTTCGGCGTCCTGATGGACATCGTGCTGACGCAGGTGGCCAGCGTGCTGGGCCATGCCTCGACGGCGGAGGTGGAGGCCAACCGGGCGTTCAAGGATCTCGGGTTCGATTCGCTCACCGCTGTCGAGCTGCGCAACCGGTTGAACGCTGCGACTGGGCTGCGGCTCCCCGCAACGCTGATCTTCGACTACCCGACTCCGGATGCCCTGGCGGACCACCTGCGGGCGGAGCTGGTGGTCGTGGCCCAAACCCCGACCGTGGCGGGTGTGGCGGCCGTGGCCGATGACGAGCCGATCGCCATCGTCGGCATGAGCTGCCGCTACCCGGGTGGTGTCGAGTCGCCCGAGGACCTGTGGCGGCTGGTCACCGAGGGGCGGGACGCGATTTCCGAGTTCCCGGCCGGTCGTGGGTGGGACGAGGACCTCTACGATCCGGATCCGGAGCGGGTGGGCAAGTCCTACACCCGCGAGGGCGGATTCCTGTACGACGCGGCCGAGTTCGACGCGGGGCTCTTCGGTATCTCGCCGCGTGAGGCGCTGGCGACGGACCCGCAGCAGCGGCTGCTGCTGGAGGCGTCCTGGGAGGCGTTCGAGCGGGCCGGGATTGACCCAGTGTCACTTCGTGGCAGTCGAACGGGCGTTTTCGCCGGTGTGATGTACAACGACTACGCGTCGCGAATGGGCAAGGCCCCCGAAGGCTTCGAGGGTTTCCTGGGTACCGGCAGTTCGGGCAGTGTCGCGTCGGGCCGCATCTCCTACACCTTCGGTCTGGAGGGGCCGGCGGTGACGGTGGACACGGCGTGTTCGTCGTCGCTGGTGGC
>NZ_JBHTTU010000328.1:0-1680 GCF_042794375.1 Kitasatospora sp. NPDC056531
TGAACGACTGGACGATGGGAGCCGTATGAATCGAGAGGTTCACGTACGGATCTGAGAGAGCCGGGGGGTGAAACTCCCCCCGGCTACTCGCTAAGTAGGGTGCCAGAGTGTTCCGCCGATCTGGACCAGGGCGGCCAGGGCGAGGCGGGTCTTCTCGCCGCCGGACAGGACGCCGGCCGGCTTGTCGGCGTCGTCGCCGCGGAAGAGGAACGCGCCGAGCACGTGCCGCAGTTCGCCGTCGGTCAGGTCGGGCGCGGCCTCGGCGAGGTTGTCGCGGACGCTGAGCGCCGGGTCCAGGGTGTCGTGCTCCTGGGCGAAGTAGCCGAGCCGCAGGCCCGTCCCGGGGACGACGCGGCCGGAGTCCGCGGTCTCGTGGCCGGCCAGGATCCGCAGCAGGGTGGTCTTGCCCGCGCCGTTGAGGCCGAGCACGACCAGCCGGCTGCCGCGGTCGACGGCGAGGTCCAGGTCGGTCAGTACCGGCCGGCCGCCTTACGCCTTGGCCAGGCTGATCGCGGCGAGCGGCATCCGGCCGCAGGACGCGGGCTCGGGCAGCCGGATGCGGGCGGTGCGCTCGGCCTGCCGGACGGGTTCCAGCTCGGCGAGCATCCGGTCGGCGCGGCGGGCCATGCTGCGGGCGGTGGTGGCGGTGGCGACATTGGCACGCATCCGGTCGGCCTGGGCGTGCAGGGCGGCGGCCTTGCGTTCGGCGTTGGCCCGCTCCCGGGCGCGGCGGCGCTCATCGGCCGCGCGCTGGGTGAGGTACGCCCGCCAGCCGGTGTTGTGGATGTCGATGGTGGCGCGGCCCGGGTCCAGGTGGAAGACCCGGTTGACGGTCTCCTCCACCAGCCCGAGGTCGTGGCTGATCAGCACCAGCCCGCCCTGGTGGGTGGCGAGGAAGCCGCGCAGCCAGGCGGTCGAGTCGGCGTCCAGGTGGTTGGTGGGCTCGTCCAGCAGCAGGGTGCCGTGCTCGGCGAACAGGATGCGGGCCAGCTCGACCCGGCGCCGCTGGCCGCCGGAGAGCGTACCGACGGGGGAGTCCATCACCCGGGCGGGCAGCCCGAGCCCGGCCGCGACCCGGGCGGCCTCGGCCTCGGCGTAGCCGCCCCGGGACTGGAACCGGGCCTCGGCCCGGGTACAGGCGCCCATCGCCCGGCGTTCCTCCGCCGGGGAGCCGGCCAGAGCCATCGCCTCCTCGGCGGTGCGCAGCGCGCGGACGGCGGTGTCCAGGCTGCGGGCGGACAGGATGCGGTCGGTGACGGTGACGGCCGGGTCGGCGGCGCGGGAGTCCTGCGGGAGGTAGCCGACCGGACCGGTGCGGGTGACCGTCCCGGCGGCGGGCGGCAGTTGCCCGGCGAGGGTGGCGATCAGGGTGGTCTTGCCGGCGCCGTTGCGGCCGACCAGGCCGATCCGGTCGCCGGGGGAGATGTGCAGGGTGATGTCGGACAGCAGCAGGCGGGCACCGACGCGCACGTCGACACCACGGGTGGTGATCACGGGATAACGTTCCGAAACAGCTAATGGACACACGGGTGGCGTGGAGGTGGGTCCGTCAGCTAGGAGATTCGGGGCGTAGACATGCGGCCAGGCTAGCCGGTGACTTCGCAGGTGGGGTTTTGGGTTTCCAGCCAGCGGGGTCGGGTTTCGTCGATGCTGAGGAGTTCGAGCAGGTGTGCTTGGACT
>NZ_JBHTTU010000329.1:0-1678 GCF_042794375.1 Kitasatospora sp. NPDC056531
TAGACCGTATGAAGTGCGCTGCTTGTGTGGTTTGGGTCCGCCCCGGGGCGGGAGGTTCCCGGCTCGGCGGGCCGGGCGTCAAGCCCGGAGCCGCTTCGCGGTCGCTGCGCGAGCCTTGACGTCGGCCCGTCGGGCCGGAGCTTGTCCGGCGACTGTCCGGGGCGGACCCGGCAGGTGTGGGCCGGGCAGCATCGGTCCGGAGCCTCACACGCAAGTTGTCGCGGGTTGCCGCCTCGGTGGACCGTGGGCGGTAGTGCCGCAATTGCGGGAGGCACCGGATGTATACCGAGCGTACTGCGGTCGGGCTGGACGTTCACGCCCGATCCACCATGGCCTGGGCCCTGGACGGCGCCACCGGTGAGGTCTTCACCGAACGCCTGGTCCCCGCCACCACCGAGATCCTGGCCTGGCTGCGGCGGCTGCCGGGACCGGTCGCCGTCGCCTACGAGGCCGGCCCGACCGGCTTCGGGCTGGCCCGCGCCCTCGAAGAGGCCCAGATCCGCTGCGTCCTGGTCGCACCCTCGAAGATGGAGCGTCCCGCAGGCGACCGGGTCAAGACCGACCGGCGCGACGCCGAGCGGTTGGCGAAGCTGCTGCGCCTGGACGAACTGCCCGCCGTTCGGGTGCCCACCATCGACCAGGAGGGCGCCCGAGACCTCACCCGGGCCCGCGACGACGTCCGCGCCGACCTCATGCGCGCCCGCCACCGCTTGTCCAAGCTCCTCCTGCGCCAGGGCATCGTCTACTGCGGCGGCAAGGCATGGACCGAGGCCCATCACCGGTGGCTGACCGGCCATCACTTCGAACACCTGGGGCTGCGGGTCGCCTACGACGAGGCTCTGGAGGCAGTGCTGGCCCTCGAAGCGCGTCGGGACCGGCTCGATGCCGCCATCGCGGAACTCGCCGCGCAGCCGGCTTGGGCTCCCGTGGTCGCCCGTCTGGCCTGCCTGTGCGGGATCAGCACGCTCACGGCCTTCGGCCTGGCCGTCGAGATCGGCGACTGGCACCGCTTCACCGGTGCCACGATCGGCGCCTACCTCGGCCTCGTCCCCACCGAGGACTCCTCCGGCCCGACCCGCCGACAGGGCAGCATCACCAAGACGGGGAACACGCACGCCCGGCGCCTGCTCGTCGAGGCCGCCTGGCACCACCGCAGGCCCTACGGGCACCCCAGCGTCGCCCTGCGCGCCAGACTGGATCAGGTCCCTGCCCCGGTACGCCAGCGCGCCGAGCAGGGCAATCGTCGGCTCCACCAGCGCTGGGCGGTCCTGGACGGGCGTCGCAAACGCTCCACCATCGCCGTGGTCGCCGTCGCCAGGGAGATGTCCGGCTGGTGCTGGAGCCTGGCGACCATGGACCCCTGACCACCGCCCGCCCACAGACCGGCTGGTGGGAGCCGCCGCCGGCGGTGCAGCGCGAGGAACGATCCGCGTCGGCCCTATGGGCAGTCTGCCGAACACGCAGGCCACGCCCGATAGTTAGACAAGCGACCCGTTCCCGACGCACAACCGGTCATGCGGTAGCCAACCCGCGCATATCAGGCTGACCGCGCGTCGCCGCCACCCCACGCACCCAAGCGGGCTCCCACCAGCCCCATCGCTTCACTGGTCACACCCCGTCCCGACGAGGGTGTGACCAGCCCTGCACCGCTTGACAAAACGCCCTACATATCAGGGCC
>NZ_JBHTTU010000330.1:0-1677 GCF_042794375.1 Kitasatospora sp. NPDC056531
CCCCGCCCCTACCTGCTGGAGGTCACCGGCGTCGTCCAGGACGGCCGCCTCGAACTGGGCTGGACCTACCCCGCCGCCGTCTACGACGAGGCCCTCGTGCGCGGCCTCGCCGAGCAGATGCGCGCCGCGCTGCGGGAGGTGGCGGAGCACTGCGCCCGCCCCGGGGCCGGCGGCCGCACCCCGTCGGACTTCCCGCTCGCCGGCCTCGACCAGGAACAGTTGGACCGGCTGGTCGGCGACGGGCGCGAAATCGAGGACGTGCTGCCGCTGACCCCGCTGCAGTCCGGCATGCTCTTCCACGGGCTGGTGGACACCGACGGCGCCTACGTCGACCGGGTCGCGGTGCGGCTGGCCGGCGTCGCCGACCCGCGGGCCTTCGCCGACGCCTGGCAGCGGGTCGTCGACCGCACCCCTGCACGGCGTCCCAGCGTGCACTGGCGCGGCCTGCCGTACCCTTCCCAGCTGGTCGCCCGCCGCGCCGAGCTGGCCGTCGGCCACCGGGACTGGCGCGAACTGGCACCGGAGCAACGGGAGTCGGCGACCGAGCGGCTGCTCGCCGAGGACCGTGCCGCCGGGCTGGACCTCGCCACCGCTCCGCTCACCCGGCTCACCCTGGCCGCGCTGCCCGGCGACGAGGTGCTGCTGCTGTGGTCCACCCACCACATCGTCCTGGACGGCTGGAGCACCGGGCAGCTGCTCACCGAGGTCTGCGAGGAGTACGCCGCGCTGACCGGCGGCCCCCAGGCGCCCCGGCCGGTCCGGCGGCCGTTCGCGGACTTCCTGGGCTGGCTGCGCGAGCAGGACCAGGACGCGGCCGAGGACCACTGGGCCGACGCCCTGGCCGGGTTCACCGAACGGACCCCGCTGCCGTACGACCGCCCGCCGGTCCAGGCCCACCGCGCCCGGGCCACCGCCGCCGTCCACCGCGAACTGGACGAGGCGCTGTCCCGCCGGCTGCGGGAGAACGCCGCTGCCGCCGGACTGACCGTCAACACCGTGGTGGAGGGCGCCTGGGCCCTGCTGCTGGCGCGCTACGGCGGTGGCGACGACGTGGTCTTCGGCACCACCGTGTCCGGGCGCCCGGCCGAACTGCCCGGCGTGGAGTCGATGATCGGCCTGTTCATCAACACCGTGCCGACCAGGGTGCGGACACCTTCCGGCGATGTGCTGCCCTGGCTGCGGGAGCTGCAGGAACGGCAGAGCGACGGCCGTCGCCACGACCACCTGGCGCTGTCCCGGGTCCAGGCGCTGAGCGAACTGCCCGCCGGGGCGGCACTGTTCGACAGCATGCCGGTCTTCGAGAACCATCCCGTCGACGAGTCGGCCGCGGCCAGGACCGGGGTCCGGGTGGTCGAGGTGCGTGCCGACGACGCCACCACCTTCCCCTGGTGCCTGCGCGCCCACCTGGCCGAGCGGCTCGGCTTCGACCTGGCCTACGACCCCGGGCTGTTCGACCACCGGACGGCCCAGGACGCGGCGGACCGCCTGGCCCGCCTGCTCGGCGCCCTCGCCGAGGGCCTCGCGGGGGACATCGACGACCTGGACCCGCTCACCCCGGCCGACCGGCAGCTGCTGGCCGCCTGGCACCGCACCGCCCGCCCGGCGGCGCCCGGCAGCCCGCTGACGCGCTTCGCCGAGCAGGCCCGACGCACCCCCGATGCGCCCGCGGTGCGCGAC
>NZ_JBHTTU010000331.1:0-976 GCF_042794375.1 Kitasatospora sp. NPDC056531
GTCCAGTACGACCAGCGCGGCTGCGGGCGGAGCCTGCCGCACGCCGCCGACCCGTCAACCGGGCTGGAGCACAACACCACCGCGCACCTGGTCGCCGACCTGGAGCGGCTACGCGAGCACCTGGGCATCGACAAGTGGCTGCTGTACGGCGGCTCGTGGGGCTCGACCCTGATCCTCGCGTACGCGCAGGCCCACCCGGAGCGGGTCTCTGCGATCGTGATCTGCGGGGTGACCATGACCCGCCCCGAGGAGACGGACTGGCTCTACCGGGGCGTCGGCCGTTTCCTGCCGGGCCCCTGGGAGGAGTTCCAGGCCTTCGCCGTCGACCGGGACGGCGACGTGTCCGACCTGCTCACCGCCTACAGCCGACTACTCAACAGCCCGGAGGAGGACGTCCGCCGGGCCGCCGCCCAGGCCTGGGCCACCTGGGAGGACGCCGTCATCGCGCACGAGGTACTGGGCAAGCCGAACGCCTACTCCGACCGCCCATCCGACGCCCTGATGGCCTTCACCCGGATCACGGCGCACTACTTCTCGCACCAGGCCTTCCTGACGGACGGCCAACTGCTGCGTGACGCCGGTCGGCTGGCCGGCATCCCGGGCGAGCTCATCCACGGACGGCTCGACCTCGGCGGACCGCTGCAAACCGCCTGGCAGCTGGCCAAGGCCTGGCCGGACGCCAACCTAACGGTCATCGACGAAGCCGGACACACCGGAAGCCCGCGAATGGCGGAGGCGGTCCTCGCGGCCGTCGAGCGCTTCGCCTGAGAGTGGAACCTGCTCTTCAGCATGGCCATCGTGGAGCAGGCCGAGCCCGACTACCGCTGCGTCATGGTGACCAACAGCTTCCACACCGTCCGGGCGGCACTGATCGCCCGCCATGATCTGTTCGGTTGGGCCCCGGTCGTTGCGGCGGTCGCCGCCACCGTCGGGGCCCGGCTGTTCAGCGGCGGGTTCGCCGGCCGGTCCGGCCGCC
>NZ_JBHTTU010000331.1:986-1669 GCF_042794375.1 Kitasatospora sp. NPDC056531
CGCGCAGGTGGTGGTGGCATGAGCGTAGAGCTTGCCGTTCTCCGCGCCGACCACCCTGGCCTCCGCCGTCGCCATCGTCCGACCCAGGTGGAGCGCCACGCCCTCGCAGCGCAGCAGCCCCGAGTCGGCGAACAACGGACGCAGCATATGGACGTTCAACTGCGTGGTGGTGTAGCCGATCCCGGCCGGTAGCTTGCTCAACACGGCGCAGCCGAGCGCCGAATCGAGCAGGGTGGCCAGGTACCCGCCGTGCACGGTGTTCATCGGGTTGAAGAGGTGGTCGCCCACCTCCCCTTCGAACACCGCCGTGCCCGGCTTCACCTCGACCAGATGGAAGCCCATGGTGCTGCAGATCGACGGCTCCGGGATCCGCCCGGCGATCCACTCCAACAGGATCTCCTCGCCGGTGAGGTGCGGGTACTCGGAGATCGGCGGGCCGGCCGTCCAGCTGTGGGTGCGGGAGCGCGACTCCTGACCGTCCAGGGACTGCTGCTCGGTGGGGGCAGGCTGGTGATTCGTCATGAGACCAACCTGCCTTGTTCGAACCCCTGGCTCAAGTCCCGTCCGGTACACGCCCGTCGGCCCCACCGGTTCACTCATGTCTCATACCGCCCCCTCCCCCGCGCGCAGCCCCGCGAACAGGTCGGTCTCGTCCCTGCCCGTCCCGGGTCCGACGGTCCCGG
>NZ_JBHTTU010000332.1:0-1668 GCF_042794375.1 Kitasatospora sp. NPDC056531
GTGGCGGGAGTCGCCTGCAGCGTATTGGTGGCCACTACCGCTTCGCGCGTTCCGGACGCCGTCTCACCTCCGGTCGCCCCTCCGACCGCCGGTCGACCCGCGCTGACCGTTACCGAGCAATTCGTCGAAGAGCTCGCGGTAGTGCACCATCGCGCCGCGGAGTTCCTCGGTGGTCGCGTCATGGTCACGGACGTGCTCGTTTACCGCGTGGGCCGCCCGGAAGTGCTCCAAAGTGCGTCCATGCTCCACCGACAGGTCCCGGACCTTCTGCTCGTAGCCCTCCGTCGGGTAGCCGCGCTCATGCATGAGCACGGTCACGAGCCGGTCGGCCTGCTGCACCGCCTCGCCTGGCCGGTCCACGAACTGCCGCTGGACCTGTGTCCAGTCCTTGGCATACCGGTCCCGCATCGTCTCCGGCAGCGGCTTGATATCAAGGTGGTCGTGGCGCTGCTCGCGGGCACGCAGTTCCCGCTCTGCGGCGAACCTGCTCTTTGAGCGCTGGACGGTCCGGTCGTATTCGGGTCCGAAGCGCTCCTGGAGCCGGCGGCGCCGGATGAGGTACCACGTTGCAACGGCCAACAGAATGAGAACAACCGCAATGGGAACGATGATCGCAATAAGCGTTCCTGTGGACATCGGGTCCTCCCTGAGGCTCTGATGGCCAGAGCGGGTGCCCGGAATCGGCGACTCAAAACTCGGTAACGGGATCAAGACTGCCTGCTCTGCCGTTCCGTCGACGTTTCCCGTTTCAGGGGGGGCGGGCAACTGCGGCTGTTCCTCAGATGAGCGGGACGACGAGCAGGAGCAGCGCGTTCCCGCGCACGGCGGCGGCGTAGTCGTGGTGGTCGTCGAAGGGGCCTGAGATCAGCAGAATGCTTGCGCGCCGCTGTGCCGCCTCGCGCCAGCGCGGCCAGGTGCGCACGACATCGGTCTCGTAGCAGGGGTGGCCGCGGTGGAGGATGCGGACTCGCTGGTGCTGGAAGTCGGCGGTCCAGTCGGGGTACGGGGTGTCCCAGCCGGCGGGGTGCTGGGGGCGCCACGGCACGGGCTCGGGAAGGGTACGGGCCTCGTGGCGGGGCAGAACCAGCGCGGCCCTGCCACCGACGAACGCGGCCCAGGCGGCCTCGCCCGGCGCGTAGTGCGACAGATCGGCGGTCATCGCGTACCCCGGGTACCCCAGGCGAGCGGGATCGCGCCCGCGGTCCGGCAAGGTGGTCCGGCGCACGTCACCAAGAGAGCCTACCGAGCCTGGCGCGACGGTGGCGAGGGTACCCGCTCGGGCGTGGCGCTGCCCGGGGCCGGCCAGCCCCACAAGGCGTGGGATCGAACGCTTCCGCAGCTGCCGGCCGTTCACCCGGTCGGGCGATCCCACCCGGGCCTCGGCCGCGCGCGTGCATAGGCTCGGGGCACGAACGGCAGCCGACTTTCCCTACCGCCCGGAGGCGGTGGTCGCCCCCGCCCGCCGGGCCGCAGAGGGGAGCTGGTCATGTACGAGATGCACGCCGAGCCCGTGTTCGACGACCCGGCGCTCGCCCTGCGCTGGCACGCGGTCCGCACCGGTGACACGCTGGTCGCGGTCTGCGGGTACCGCCCGCTGCCTCTCGATCCGGCCCTGATATGTAGGGCGTTTTGTCAAGGGTGCAGGGCTGGTCACACCCTCGTCGGGAC
>NZ_JBHTTU010000333.1:0-1664 GCF_042794375.1 Kitasatospora sp. NPDC056531
CGCCGCGATCCCCGCCGAGCACCCGCTCACCGCCGTCGTCCACGCCGCCGGCGTGCTCGACGACGGAGTGGTGCAGGCCATGACGCCCGAACGGCTGGCCGCCGTGCTGCGCCCCAAGGCCGACGCCGCCTGGAACCTGCACCAGGCCACCCGCGACCTGGACCTGGACGCCTTCGTCCTGTTCTCCTCGGCCGCCGGCCTGATCGGCAACCCCGGGCAGAGCAACTACGCCGCCGCCAACGCCTACCTCGACGCCCTCGCCCACCACCGCCGCGCCCACGGCCTGCCCGCGACCTCGCTCGCCTGGGGCTGGTGGGCCGACGGCAGCGAGATGACCGCAGGACTCGGCGCGGCCGACCGGCGGCGCATGACGGGCCTCGGTGTCCTGCCGCTCTCCGCCGAGCAGGGCTGCGCGCTCCTGGAAGCGGCGACCAACCACGCCGAGCCTGTCCTCATGCCGGTACGGATGGACCTCGCCGTGCTGCGCCGCGCCGGCGCCGACGCGGTGCCCGCGCTGCTGCGCGAGCTCGCCCGGGTGCCCCGCCGCCGTGGTGCGGGAGCAGGTATGCGGGCGCGGTCGGGCGCCCTGACGGCCCGACTGGCCGGCCTCCCGGAGGCCGAGCGCCGGCAGCTGCTGGTGCGGACCGTCTGCACCCACGCCGCCGCCGTGCTCGGACACGGCGACGACGACGGCATCGAGGAGACCCGTGCGTTCCGCGAGCTGGGCTTCGACTCGCTCACCGGGCTCGAACTGCGCAACCGGCTGAGCAGCGCGGTCGGCCTGCGCCTGCCCGCGACGCTCGTCTTCGACTACCCGAATCCGAGGCAGCTGGCCGGCCGCCTGGCCGACCTGCTCGCCGGCGGGACGGCCCCCGCGGGCACACCCGCCCGGGCCGCCGAGGCCGTGCCGGCCGTCACCGACGAGCCGATCGCCATCGTCGGCATGGGCTGCCGGCTGCCGGGCGGCGTGACCTCCCCGCAGGAGCTGTGGGACCTGGTCTCCGGCGGCGTCGACGCGCTCACCGACTTCCCGACCGATCGCGGCTGGGACGTCGACCGGATCTTCGACCTCGATCCCTCACGCCCGGGCAGCACCTACGTGCGGACCGGCGGATTCGTCGACGATGCCGCCGAGTTCGACGCCGACTTCTTCGGCATCTCGCCGCGCGAGGCGCTCGCGATGGACCCGCAGCAACGGCTGCTGCTGGAAGCCTCGTGGACCACCATCGAGCACGCGGGCATCGACCCGGAGTCGCTGCGCGGCAGCCGCACCGGCGTGTTCGCGGGCGCGATCTACTACGACTACGCGACTCGGCTGAACCGGGTGCCGGACGAGCTGGAGGGCTACCTCGGCAACGGCAACGTCGGCAGCGTCGCCTCGGGCCGGGTGGCCTACGCGCTGGGCCTCGAAGGGCCGGCGGTGACCGTGGACACGGCCTGCTCGTCCTCGCTGGTCACGCTCCACCTGGCCTGCCAGGCGCTGCGCGCCGGTGAGTGCGACCTGGCACTGGCCGGCGGCGTCACCGTGATGTCGACACCCGCCGTCTTCGTCGACTTCGCCCGCCAGCGCGGGCTGGCGTCGGACGGCCGTTGCAAGCCGTTCGCGGCGGCGGCGGACGGTACCGGCTGGGGTGAGGGCGTGGGTCTGCTGCTCGTGGAGCGGC
>NZ_JBHTTU010000334.1:0-1660 GCF_042794375.1 Kitasatospora sp. NPDC056531
TGCTGGTGATCATGCTGTTGGCGATCGTGGTCGTGGTGCCGGTGAAAGCGCCGATGCCTCCGGAGAAGTTGCCGCGGTTGTCGCGGATCCGGCTGTCGGTGACGGTGAGCGTCCCGAAGTTGGCGATGCCTCCGCCGAAGTCCCCGTCGGCGTCGCCGTTGCTGATGGTGGCGTCACAGAGGCGGAGGGACTTCCTGACCGTGAGGATGCGGAAGGGTTGCGTGGCGGTGCGCGTGATCGTGCTGTGGCGTGCGTGGATGGTCAGGTCGGCGAGGATGTCCGGCAACGGGCTGGTCAGGTTGTAGGTGCATCCGGGTGCGAGATCGAGCACCACCGGCCCGGTCGCCGTGTTGGCGGCCGTGATCGCGGCGGCCAGAGCGGTGGTGTCGCAGGGGACGGAGGTCTGTGCGTGGGCCGCGGCAGGCGCGGCGAACGCCCCGGTGGTGGAGACGAGACCGACGCAGAGCGTCTTGGCCAGGTTCACGAACGACGTGCGCATGATTGGGGTGTTCTCCTCGGGAGTCTTGGAAGGGGCTCTGCGTTGTCCGGCGGGTGGCAGCTGTGTCCCCGGGCGGCCGGCAGGAACGGGCAAGGGGTTCTCCGGCACTCTCCTCGGAGTCGGCCGCTCGTTCCGTCGACACCGGTGCGGGGTCATGAGGCTGCCCGGACCGCCGCGGCTTCGCCCCGGGGACTCTCGGCGCAGCACTTCGGGGTCGACCTCGCCTGTCGGGGAACCGGCCTGACACGGCGCAACCTCGAAGACCGTCGTGAGCCCCGACGATGCCGATGGCGGCTGTGTGACGGGGTGCCGAGTCGGCGGAGCGAAGACCGAGGCACCATCGACCTACGATTACGGATAGTGATCACGCTTTGCTGTCCGCTGAGTCGTCAGTAACCGCTTCTGGGCTCAACCGATCCCTGACAAAGCAGGTTTGTCCGGTGCCGGACGGTGTTCAGTCTGGGCGGCCGGTCGCACTGTTGTCATGCCGGGCCGCGCAGATGGGTGACGCACGGTTACCGGCTGGTGAGAGCCCGGTCGTCTCACGGCGGGCCGCCCCCATGCAAGGCCCTCCGGCGGACGCCGGCCGGGCCGGGAGGTCGTTCCGGGCGGCGACGGGAAGCTGGCCGAGGAGCCGGCGTACGACCTCAGCGCCGACGTCGTCACCGGCAGCCCGTACGCCCCGGCGCGTCCCGAACTGTCGATGGCCGAACGAATCGCGATAGTCGCGGTCTGCAGGTCGGCCGCGGCGAAGCCCAAGGTGTCGCCGGCGGACCGGTTCGGCGCCGGCCTGACGGCGCTCGCGGCCTTCGTCGAGCGGGATGGCCACGCGAAGGTGCCACGCGCCCACAAGGATGGATGACGATGCGGCGCACCGCCGGGGCAGCGCCGAAGAGGTGCTACGGGCTCACGAGGAGGCCCGGCTCCTCCAGGAACGTCGAGTTCCCGGCTACTACAAGTACCGCGAACGCAGCTACTTCCTCCAGCAGACCGCAGACGCCATCGAGGCGGAGGCTTAGGCCCTCGCTCTCGGCGTCGGTGCCTACCAGGGGTTCGGCACCGACGAAGAAGACCTCGCTTTGGCCGGGTTCACCCAACGGGTCGAGGATCTGCGCAACGAACAGCGTCGCCGCCAGCAGCAACTCGACCAGCCTGTCGAGC
>NZ_JBHTTU010000335.1:0-1656 GCF_042794375.1 Kitasatospora sp. NPDC056531
ATCCGCCGCTACATCATCTGGCGAAACCGCCATGCCGACGACCGGCGCCTACGCGCCATCGTCGACAGGGCGAACGTTGCCTGATGCGGCACTAGTACTGGAAGAGTACTTCCGGATTGTTCGGCGAGGGGCCGTCCAGCAGCGGACGGTGGATCCTCTTCAGCGTCTGGTCGAAGAACGCTGTCACGTACTCGCGGGTGATCTCCACCCCGCGTTCCGCGGGGAGGGGCCGCGGCGGGAACCCGGCCTCGTCCTGGAGCACTTCCAGGTCGGCGAAGCCGAAGTGGTCGGCGCCGGTGACCGTCAGCCACTTCTTGTAGCCGCTGAGGGCGGCCCAGTCCGGCTCCCACTCGCCGCCGGCCAAGTGGTTGGAGGCGGCCACGCCCAGCATGAGGAACGGCCGGTTGATCTGGCCGGGCTTCAGGTCCGGTTGGAAGGAGCCGTCCATGTTCACTCCGGCCCGTACTCGCGGGTCGGCGGTCATCGTGGCGGCAGTCGCCGCTCCGCCGAGGGAGTGTCCGGCCATGCCGATCCTGTGCTTGTCGATGAGGTGCGCCAGGCGCCAGGCGGAATTGCCGTGCGTCAACTGGTCGATCACGAAGGACAAGTCCCGCGCACGGCTGGCGGTGACGGCCTTGAAGTCGAGCCCCGGCGGGGCATCGCAGATCACGCACGCCAGCGTCTCGCCGTTGTCCTCGTAGGTGTGGCCGACGAGCGCGACCACGTAGCCGTGACTCGCCAGCTCGGTCGCGAGCGAGGTGAGCGTCATGCGCGGGTTCTCGTACGCGGGTGAGAGGACCACCAGCGGATGCTTGCCGTGCTGCGGCCGCGCGCCGTCGAAGGCGTGAGTGGCGACGTTGGAAAGGCTCTGCGGGGTGATGCCGGAGCTCACCGGCACCTTCTGGCGCTGGAGGACTCCGGCTGCCTCGCCGAGGGTCATGTAAGGGGCCGGAGTCCCGGTCCCGGGGACGGCCGGGTAGACCATCGTGACGGCCAGTTGGCGGGGGCCGGATGACGGCACCCACGGGTCAAGACGGCTCGCGTCGGTGAGGTGGATGACTTCCTCGCCGGCGGCGTAGGGGCCGGTCGGCGCGGGGAGCGTGCCCTGGAAGGACCGCGTGGGCGCGGCGGCAGCTGTGGCGGTGGTCGCGTGCACGGTGGACGGCAAGGTGGTGGCGGCGAGTCCGGTGCCGGTCGCGGCCACTGATGCGGCGAGAGCCAGGATTGCGACAGCGCTGATACGGCGCTTGCGGTTCGAGGTGGTGTTCACGGGAACGATCCTGCCCGGCCCCGCCCTGACACTCGATCACACTGGTTTCCGTCTTGAGGGTGGTGCTGGCTACACCCTGAGATCCCGAGCGGCGCGAGGTTCCCATCACGGGCATCGTCGAGCGCCACCTTCGTCTTGGCATACGACGAACACGACGCCAAGCCCTACCGCTGGACCTACGACGGCAGCCCACTCCAAGCCGCATGAACCCCCGAAGGATCAACGCGGCGTTGCACTAGTGTCCTGCGCCGGAAGTGGCGATCATAAGTATCTAGTTTGTTTCGGTGCCGATCGGGTTGATCTTGGCGAGGTAGTCGGCAAGGGACTTGAGGATCTCGTCGGCGGTCTTCGTCCAGGTGAAGGGCCGTGGGTTCTCGTTCCAGGCG
>NZ_JBHTTU010000336.1:0-1637 GCF_042794375.1 Kitasatospora sp. NPDC056531
GGCCTGCGTGCCTAGTGTGCTGAGCGCCGGAAGGCGGACCGGACCGCGTCGACGAAGGACCGGACCCTGGCGGTCTCCGCGGCCCGGGGCCAGACGAGCCCCCATTCCAGCGTCGGCGCGTCGGACACCGGGACATAGCTGAGGTCGGGGCGCGGTACGGCGCGGGCCACGTGCTCGGCCACCAGGACGAGTCCCTGCCCGACCGACGCGAAGGCGAGCGCCTCCATGAGCGTCTCCGCCGAGGGGCCGTCGGGGATCGGCCGGCCGTCGGACGTGAACTCCGGTGAGACGGCCGAGGTCCAGTAGTGCGGTGCCGCGCTGCCCGCGACGCGGACGACGGCGTCGCGGGTCAGGTCCGAGAGCTCCACCGACGCCCGGGCCGCGAGTGGGTGGCGGACGGGGACGGCGACGGTCAACGACTCCCGGAAGGCCGGTGCGCTCGCGACGAGATCGGGCTCGCGGACCGGCAGCCAGCAGGCGAGGACGTCCGTCTCCCCCTGACGCAGGAGCGCGAAGGGATCGGTCACCCCCGAGCGGGTCGCTCTGGCGGCGGACCAGCAGCTGGGCGACCACCTCGGGATCGAGCGCGGCACCACCGCCGGCGACCCGGTGCAGGGCCTCGATGAACGGTACCTAGCACCACCATCAAGTCGGATAGGAGCGCTACTGCCTCGGGCGCGCGCGAACGACATGCTGATGTTGTGCCCGAGGAGCGGGCACGGGAGGGAGTCAGGTGTCATGGCGAGCACTCAGCTGACCGGCGTTCATTCGCTCCGTCTGGTCCGCGGGGACGCCGGTTCGGGCTCCGGTGTCCCGCGGATCCTTCCGAAGGCCGCGGCCGCTTCGACGTTCCCCCTGCTGCTTCGCCGGGCGGCCACGGTCCTCACCGTGCTCGGGCTGGCGATGATTCCCTGGCTGGTCTTCCTGCACACCGGGCTGTCGGCCACCGCTCAGGCCTCGCACTGGGCCTGGACGTGGACGGGTCTGGACAGCTTTGAGGCGCTCGGCCTGCTCTCCACCGGACTGCTCCTCAGGCGCGGCGACTGCCGGGCCTGCCTGACCTCCGCCGCGACCTCGGCCCTGCTGCTGGTCGACGCCTGGTTCGACACCATGACGGCTGCCCCGGGTTCGGACTTCAAGCTGGCGGTGCTGATGGCGGTCTTCGCCGAGTTGCCGCTGGCGGTGGCCTGCGCGGTTCTCGCGACCCGGACCTTCCCTCGGCCGGGCCGCTGAGCGGAAGAGCTCGTGACGTGATCGGCGCTTGCGGTCCGGTCCGTTTCGGGAAGTCCCCGGCCTGCCGCAACGGCGGTCCACGGGCGGTTCGTTCGGCCCGCTCGGGTCGACTGCCGACAAAGTCGGCGCTGACGCAAGCAGATTGCACACAAACACAACTGATTGACCATCAGAGATGCTTCGATGGCCCAATCGGACATTTGGGGAGGAATTATGAGGCATTCGCGGGCATTGATCGGCGCGGGCGCTGCCGCCGCCGTCGCCACCTGGTGGTTCACCGACTCCGCGCCGTACCCGTACTCTCAGCGCTGGCTGCTCGACCTGCCGCTGCCGTTCCTGACTCTGAAGCGTCTGGACCACGTGCTGCAGGCCCGAGAGGGCGAGAGGATCCTGGAGATAGGCCC
>NZ_JBHTTU010000337.1:0-1620 GCF_042794375.1 Kitasatospora sp. NPDC056531
CTTCGACGCCTCCTGGAACCAGCTGCTCTGGCTGTTCGCTGGCCATGAGCTGCACGTGCTGGACCAGGTGACCTGGACCGATCCGGACGCCTTCGTCGAGTACGCCGTGGGTCGCGGTCTCGACTTCTTCGAGGCCACCCCCTCCTACCTCCAAGTGCTGCTTAGGCACGGGCTGTTGAGCGATCCGCAGTGGCGGCCGACGATGCTGGGTTCGGGCGGCGAGGCCGTTCCGGAGCAGCTGTGGGCGCAGCTGCGGGCGGTGGACGGGGTGTCCTGCTTCAACTTCTACGGGCCGACCGAGTGCACCGTCGACTCGGCGATCGCGCCGATGTCGTCGAGCCCGCGTCCGGTGATCGGGCGGCCGGTGGCCAACGCCCGGCTGTACGTGCTCGACGGTGCGCTCCGGCCGGTGCCAGCGGGTGTGCCGGGTGAGCTGTACGTCGCCGGCGCGGGCGTGGCCCGTGGCTACCTGAACCGGCCGGGCCTGACGGCCGGGCGGTTCGTTGCCGACCCGTTCGGGTCGGATGGATCGCGGATGTACCGCACCGGTGACCGGGTGCGCTGGGGATCGGACGGGAACCTGGAGTTCCTGGGCCGCACCGACGACCAGGTCAAGATCCGCGGCTTCCGCATCGAGCTCGGCGAGATCGAGGCCGTGCTCGCCGAGCACCCGGAGATCGTGCGGGCCGCCGTCGTGGTGCGCACCGGGGGCGACGACTCCCGGCTCGCCGCCTACGTCGTCCCGGCCGCCGGGGCGGCCGTAGAGCCGGAAGCACTGCGGGCCCACCTGCGGGAGCGGCTGCCGGACCACATGGTGCCGAGCGCGTACGTGACGCTGGACGAGCTGCCGCTGACCGTCAACGGCAAGCTGGACCGGCGCGCCCTGCCCGAACCCGCCCCCACCGCGTCCCGGTCCGGCCGGGTGCCGCGGACGCCGCAGGAGCACGTCCTCACCGAGCTGTTCGCGCAGGTGCTGGGCGTGGCCCGGGTCTGGGCCGACGACGACTTCTTCGAGCTCGGCGGGCACTCGCTGCTGGCCACCCGGTTGGTCGCCCGGGCCCGCGCGGCGCTGGGCGTGGAGCTGGAGCTGCGCACGCTGTTCCGGACGCCGACACCGGCCGGGCTGGCCGCCGGTCTTGAGGAGGCCGGCCGGGCCCGGCTCGCGCTGGCCCGCGCCGAGCGGCCCGACCGCGTGCCGCTGTCCTCCGCCCAGCGGCGCCTGTGGTTCCTGCACCAGCTGGAGGGCACGGGGCCGACCTACCACATGCCGGCGGCCTGGCGGCTGTCGGGCGCCCTCGACCGGAGCGCCCTGCACGCGGCGCTCGGCGACCTCGTGGAGCGGCACGAGAGCCTCCGCACCGTCTTCCCGGCGGTGGACGGCGTGCCGTACCAGCAGGTGCTGGACCCGGAGGCCGTGCGACTGCGGTTGCCGGTCACGGCGACCTGCGAGGCGGACCTGCCGGACCTGCTGGCCGAGGCCCTGGGACGCGGGTTCGACCTGGTTGTCGAACCACCCGTGCACGCCGAGCTGTTCGAGTCGGCAACGGACGAACACGTGCTACTGGTGGTGTTCCACCGCGTCGCCGGTGACGGCTGGTCAATGGGGCAGCTTCTGAGGGC
>NZ_JBHTTU010000338.1:0-1609 GCF_042794375.1 Kitasatospora sp. NPDC056531
GCTCCACGTCGTGCACCGTCGCGTCGAGGCCGGCGCGGCCGCGGGCGATCAGCGTGAGGTTCTCTTCGCGGGCGGCGAACGCCACCGCGCAGGCGCGTCCGATGCCGCCGCTGGCCCCGGTGACCACCACGGTCCGGGCAGTGGGTTCGTTAAGTGTCATACGGTGCGGGTTTCCCCGAGGGACGGTGGCAAACGGGGCCGATCGGGCCTGCAGCAGGCGCTGTTCGCCGGCGACACCCCCTGGGACGTCCAGGCCGCGACCCAGGCCAAGGTTCCCTGTATCGCGGTGCTCTCCGGCGGCTTCGGCGAGCGGGCGCTGCGCGCAGCCGGCGCCTCGAGGTTCGACGGTGGCCGAGCTTCCCGCCGGGTTGGACGGCAGTGCGCTCGCCGACCCGGCCCACTACGCGTCCGGCCCCGGATGGCCGCAGCAGCGTGGACGACGCGCCCGGCGCAGGCACGGCACCGTCGAGTTCTACGGCCTGCGGCAGGCCGAGACCGACCGCCGCCAGGCCAAGCGGCGCTTCACCGAGGCGGCTCGCCGCGCCCGGCACGGGACTCCGTATGCCGGGCGCAGGCGCCGGCATCGTCACCGAGGTCCTGCTCGCCGCGGGTGCCGCGCCGGTTCGCGCCGTCGACCGTCGGGCGCGATGTGCGTCGCTCTGCTGACGCGCCTGGCCGGTCTGGGCGCCGATCGGTGTGCCCGCCTCACACCGCTGACCCGGGGCACGCATCCGCGACGTCGCCCGTCCGCGCAGCGCGATGAACACCTCGCCGCCGTCACTCGGCTCGATGTGGAACATCGCCGTCCCCCGCAGGCCCGCGCAGCCCGGCCGCCAGTATCTCGCAGGACACGACCACTCACACCCTGCCGCTGTGCCGTGCGCGGCAGGGCCGATCGGGTGAGGCCACAGCGGGCTCGGCAGGCGCCGTGCGCCAGGCCGGGATATCTCTGGGCTGGGCGGGATGGACCCGACCCGGCAGGACGAGAGGCGGATGTGCGATGGGGCACGGCCGGAACGTGATCGACGAGCTGATGACCGACCACCGCGAGGTCGAGGAGATGTTCGCCCGTATCCAGGCGATGACCGCAGGCGGCCAGCAGCTGCGTGACATGGTGGACGAGGTCACCATCGAGCTGGTGCGGCACTCGGTCGCCGAGGAGCAGTACCTGTACCCGGCGGTGCGCGAGTACATCCAGGGCGGTGACCGGCTTGCTGACAAGGAGATCGCCGACCACGGCCGGGTCGAGAAGATCCTCAAGCAGCTGGAGAAGACGGACATCGACGACGCGCAGCTGAGCCCGCTTCTGCAGCGGCTCATGGACGAGGTCGCCGCCCACGTCCAGGACGAGGAGAACAAGCTCTTCCCCATGCTGCGCCAGGCCTGCACCCCGCAGCAGCTGGACGACCTCGGCGACAAGATCCGTCGCGCCAAGTCCATGGCCCCCACCCGCCCGCACCCCTCCGCGCCCAGCACTACGACGGCCAGCAAGCTCCTCGCCCCGGGCGTCGGCCTGGTCGACCGGGCTCGCGACTTCGTCACCGGCCGCGGCAAGTCCTGAACCTCCTCGCCGAGCGGTACCAGGCAGGACCGCGGTCCTGCCTGGTAC
>NZ_JBHTTU010000339.1:0-1591 GCF_042794375.1 Kitasatospora sp. NPDC056531
GGGCGGCTTGCTGCGCGGTCCGCGTCTCCGCCCGGAACACCAGCACCGTCACCGCCGTCGCGACGACGAGCACGGCGAGGAGAGTCAGCGCGAGCCCGGCCACCAGGCGGCTGTACGCCAGGTCCAGCGGACGGCAGAGCGGGTTGTGGTCCCGTCCCGCGGCCCGGCGGACGTGCCGGCGCAGGGTCGTGTGCGAGGCCGGGTGCGGGTGCGCGGTGGCTGTGGCGGACATGGCGCGCCTCCTCGGTGCCAAGGTCCCTGCGGGCCGTACGGCCAGTGTTGCGCCGCCGCGACCGCGGCCCCAGGGTCGGACGGACTCGGGACCCGGGACCGTCCGGCCCCTGCCGCGTGCGGCCTCCGGTGGTGCCATAGAGATACGGACGGCTGGCCGTGCCCCGGCCCGAACCCCCAGGGAGGACAGGATGAAAGCCGCCGTGGGAGACCGCATCATCGTCCAGGCCACCCGGCCGGGCGCTGCGCGCAGGGACGGCGAGGTCGTCGGTCTGCACCACCCGGACGGCAGCCCGCCGTGGGACGTGCGCTGGTCCGACAATGACCGGGTGACCGAGTACTTCCCCGGCCCGGACGCCCGGATCCACCACTACCGTCACGAGGACGCCCGCCCGCCCCTCCCGGCCCATCCGCACCTGTTCGCCGACTGACGGACCACTGCATTGACCATCACCACCCACGCCCTGGCCCGCGGGCTGACCACCGCCGAGGCCGCGCGGCTGCTCGCCGCGCACGGCCCGAACCAGGTCGCCGCCGACCACCGGGTGCCGCTGTGGGCCCGGATCGCCGCCCAGCTGCGCGATCCACTGATCACCGTGCTACTCGCCGCAGTCGCGCTGACGCTGGCCATCGGCGACCATCCGGACGCGGTGGTCATCGGGCTGGTGGTCGTGGTCAACACGACGGTGGGCGTCGTCCAGGAAGTCCGAGCAGACGGCGCCGTCGCGGCGCTGTCCCGGCTCACCTCGCCCAAGGCGCGCGTGCTGCGGGACGGTACCCAGCGGAAGGTGCCCGCCGCCGAGGTGGTGCCAGGGGACGTGGTGGCCCTCGCCGAGGGGGACATCGTCCCGGCGGACGCCCGGCTGGTCGATTCCGTGGCCCTGCTGGTCGACGAGTCGATGCTCACCGGCGAGTCCGTCCCGGCGGCCAAGGACGCGCGGGCCGGGCCGACGGCGGACCGCGTCGTGTCCGCGGGCACGGTCGTGCTGCGGGGCCGAGCCATCGCCGTGGTCACCGCCACGGGTGCCGACAGCGCGCTCGGCCGGATCGCCGCGCTGCTGCGCCCCCGCCCCGAGCCCACGCCGCTCCAACAGCGGCTCGCCGGTCTCGGGCGGGTGCTGGCCGTCGTGGCCGTCGGGCTGTGCGCGCTGGTCTTCATCCTCGGCCTGCTCCGCCACCAGCCACCCGGCGAGATGGGGGTGACGGCGATCAGCCTGGCGGTCGCCGCCGTGCCGGAGTCGCTGCCGACCGTCGTCACGCTCGCACTCGCCCTGGGCGCGCGCCGGATGGCGGCCCGCCACGCCGTCGTGCGGCGGCTGCCGGCCGTCGAGACGCTCGGCTCGGTCACCGTACTGGCCAC
>NZ_JBHTTU010000340.1:0-1589 GCF_042794375.1 Kitasatospora sp. NPDC056531
CTCAGCTTGGCGTTTAACCTCGCTGCGCTTGGTGGTCCTTGATCGACTCAGCGCGTTTCACGGTCTTGCCGACGTCGTGGTGCTTGGCGCGGTGCTTGTTCTTCGAGCCTGCGGGCCGTCCAGGCCCTGGTCGGGACGGTTTTGGTGCGGACGCCGGACGGGCCGTGGTCGCGCGGATGTTGCGAAACCCCCGCCGGACCCGGGCGGGGGTCAGACGGCGGGGCCCGGCCGGCCGTTCCCAGGGTCGGCGTAGGTCCTCGGCGAGCGGGCGGGCGAGACGGAGCTGGGTGTGGGCGGCGATGACCAGCCAGGTCCACAGGTCGGCGCTGTCGGCGTGGCGGATCTTCGGAGCGGTCCAGCCGAGGGTCTGCTTCATCAGCCTGAAGGTGTGTTCGAGATCGAATCTGCGGAGGAACGCCTGCCACCAGCGGTCCACGTCCGCCGGTGCGGCGGCGGTTGCCGAGACCCAGAGCCAGACCGGCTTCGGGTCGCGGTCACCCGGCAGACGCTCCACCTTCAGGCGCATCAACGTGCCGTGTAGGACGGGCAGTTCCTCCTCGGCCAGGTCCAGCCAGGGGCCGCGGTGGGTGAGCCGGGGGTGCATCCGGTCCCAGGCCATCGCCTCGGCCTTGCCGTAGCGGGTGGTGTCGGTGACCGTGGTGACCTCGGGTTCGTGCCAGCTGTCGGGCCGGGCGAAGGACAGGACGCCGCCGTGCTTGCGAGGCCGGCCGCCCTTCGGGCCGGAGCGGGCAGGCCCGGCATCGCGGAGCATCACGCGGTCCGAGCGCAGTCTCCCGACCAGCACGACCGGCAGGTTCGCCAGCGCATGGGAGAGGTAGGCGACGTCGTAGCCGGAGTCCATGACGACCCAGATCTCAGGGTCGCCATCGTGCCATTGCCCGGCCTGTATCAACCTGGTTACCACGTCGCGGAGTTGGTCGGCAGTGACGGCGGTCGCGTCGTCCGCCTGTCCGAGGCGCACGGCGTCCAGCAGCGCGGTCCAGGAGGTCCGGCCGGTCTCCAGGGCCGCGACGAAGGAGTACGGCCAGCCGGGAACGAACTGGTCCTTGCTGCGGTCCCCGCGCCCGTAGACGTGGCAGAACAGCCGGTCGTCGCTGGTGGGGGCGTCGGGCCGGAGCCAGTTGCTCACGTCGACGGCCAGTACGATCCGCCCGTCGGCCGCGCGGGGCAGCGGCAGGCCGGCCAGGGTACGGCGCAGGCGGGCGGGCTCGCACCAGCCCCGGTCCAGCGCGGCGTACAGGGCTCCGTGCCCGCGCCGGTGCTCGAGGGCCAGCGACAGTTCGACCAGCGTCTTCACCGGCCCGTCCGTACACAGCACCGCATCGGTGAGCTCGAAGAGCGCGTCCTGGCGGGCGTAAAGGCAGTCGTAGAACTCGACCCGAAAGCGGGACAAGACGTCCAATGCCGCGCTTTCGGACGCATCGACTGGGAGACTCATAGGCAGCGGCCGTTCTCTCGTGCTTCGTGACTCGACATCTCGAAGCGTGGAGAACGGCCGCCTCCGCTGTCTCGGGAAGAACCGCAGATCAGCAGGTCGGGTGACCTGCGAGGTTAAACGCCAAGCTCAG
>NZ_JBHTTU010000341.1:0-1576 GCF_042794375.1 Kitasatospora sp. NPDC056531
TCACCGTGGCGGCTTGTGACGTCGCCGATCGGGAGCAGTTGCGGTCCCTGCTGGACTCACTGCCCGCGGAACACCCCCTCACCACCGTCATCCACGCGGCCGGAGTGCTCGGTGACGGCCTGGTGGACGCGACTGATCCGTCCGCGATGGCCGAGGCGCTTCGCCCGAAGGTGGCCGCGGCGCTCAACCTCCACGACCTCACCAAGGACCTAGAGCTCGACGCCTTCGTCCTGTTCTCCTCGATCATGGGTGTCTGGGGCAACCGCGGGCAGGCGGCCTACGCCGCGGCCAACACCTTCCTGGACGCACTCGCCGAGCAGCGGCGCGCCCAGGGGCTTCCGGCGACGGCCGTGGCCTGGGGTGCGTGGGACGGCGGCCTGGTCGGGCCGGAGGAGAAGGAGCGGCTCCGCCGCCAGGGCATCTCGGTCATGGCACCCGAGCGGGGGCTGAGCGCCCTCGAGGAGGCGCTGCGAGACGGCCGGCCCAGCGTGACCGTGGCCGACGTGGACTGGGCGCGGTTCATCCCGTTCTTCACTGCGGCTCGTACCTCGTCGCTCTTCGACGAGCTGCCGGAGGTCCGCAAGCTTCAGGAGGAGACCGCTCGCCCGGAGCGCGGCGGGGCGCCCGCGCTGCCGCTCGCCCAGCGACTCACCGGTCTGCCGGAGCCCGAGCAGGAGCGCCTGCTGCTGGAACTCGTCCGACGCAGCGCGGCGGACGTGCTCGGCCACGCGACCCAGAACGCCATCGAGCCCGCGAAGTCGTTCAAGGCGATGGGCTTCGACTCGATGACCGCGGTCGACCTGCGCAACCGGCTCAACGCCGCGACCGGCCTGCGGCTCTCCACGACCGTGGCCTTCGACCACCCGACCCCGACCGCAGTGAGCCGACTGGTGCGCCGGGAACTGCTCGGCCTGTCGGCGGGGGCCGCCGCGGCGGCACCGGCGGTGCAGCCGGCGACGGTGGACGACGGCGACCCGATCGTGATCGTCTCGATGGGCTGCCGCCTGCCGGGCGGCGTGACCACGCCCGAGGAGCTATGGCAGCTGGTCGTCGACGAGCGCGATGTGATCGGCGGCCTGCCCACCAACCGTGGCTGGGACACCGACGGACTTTACGACCCGCAGCCCGGACGACCCGGCAAGTCCTACGTCCGGGAAGGCGGATTCCTTTACCAGGCGGACGAGTTCGACGCCGCGTTCTTCGGGGTCTCGCCGCGTGAGGCGGCGGCGATGGACCCGCAGCAGCGGCTGCTGCTGGAGACCTCGTGGGAGGCGATCGAGCGGGCCGGCGTGGACCCCGCCTCGCTGCACGGCAGCCCGACCGGTGTGTTCGTCGGCATCGCCTATCAGGACTACGCGTCCCGGCTCCACGAGGCCCCCGAGGGCTACGAGGGGTACCTGCTGACCGGCAAGTCGTCCAGCGTCGCATCCGGGCGGTTGTCGTACGCGCTGGGCCTGGAGGGGCCGGCGGTGACGGTGGACACGGCGTGTTCGTCGTCGCTGGTGGCGCTGCACCTGGCTGCGCAGTCGCTGCGGGCGGGGGAGTGCTCGCTGGCGCTGGCGGCGGGCGTGACGGT
>NZ_JBHTTU010000342.1:0-1574 GCF_042794375.1 Kitasatospora sp. NPDC056531
CCACCAGGTCGGGCGCGGCGTCGGTCAGCACGTGCCGCAGCAGCGCGTCGGGCGCGCTCGGCTCCAGCGGCACGAACGCGGCGCCCGCCTTCAGCACCGCCAGCATCGCGACGTACACCTCGGTGCCCCGGCCCAGCGCGACCGCGGCCCGGCCGCCCGGGGCCAGCCCGCTCCGAGCCAGGTGGGCGGCCAGCCGTTCGGCCCGCGCGTCCAGCTCCCCGTACGTCAGCTCGGCGTCGCCGCAGCGCACCGCCACCGCCTCCGGCGCCCGGCGCGCCTGGTGCTCGACCAGCCCGTGCAGCGTGCCGGCCGCCCGGTCGGTGTCCGTGGTCATCGAGTCGTCCGTGGTCATCGAGTCTTTCCTTCCTCCCCCAGGGAAAAGCACAATCCTCCTCCCAACTCCCCTTGCGCAAGAGGGTTCTGGGGCGTCCACGGCTTGGACGGCCGGGGTCCGGTCCGGCCGACGGTTGTACGGTGCACACGGACGATCGGCGCCGGCCCGTCCGGTGCGGCGCCCCGCCCGTACCCTGCCCGGTGTAGTGATCGGAGACCGCCCCCATGAGCACGTCCGACCCGTCCTTCGACGGCCCGCTGCTGCGCACCCACGACGTGGACGTCGTGCGCGACGGCCGCCACCTGCTGCGCGGGATCACCCTGGAGATCCAGCCCGGCGAGCACTGGGCGCTGCTCGGCCCCAACGGCGCGGGCAAGTCCACCCTGCTCGCCCTGCTCGGCGCGGTCTCCCACCCCACCCGGGGCACGGTGGACGTGCTCGGCCGCCGGCTCGGCCGGGTGGACGTCCGCGAACTGCGCGCCCACCTCGGGCACGTCAACCCGCGCCACCCGCTGCGCTCGCCGCTGACCGTGCGCGAGGTGGTGCTCACCGGGCACACCAACACCATCGAGCCGGAGTGGCACCGCAAGCCCGCCCCCGAGGCGCTGCAGCGGGTCGAGCAGCTGATCGAGACGCTCGGCATGACCGCGATGGCCGAGGCCCCGTGGACCACCCTCTCCCAGGGCGAGCGCGGCCGCGCCCTGATCGCCCGCGCGCTGATGCCCAGTCCCCGGCTGCTGCTGCTCGACGAACCCGCCACCGGGCTGGACCTGACCGCCCGCGAACTGCTGCTGGACAGCCTGGACCTGCTGCGCCACCAGCACCCCGAGCTGGCCAGCGTGCTGGTCACCCACCACCTGGAGGAGCTGCCGGAGAGCACCACCCACGCCCTGCTGCTGCGCGCCGGGGAGTGCGTGGCGGCCGGGCCGGTGGACGAGGTGATGACCACCGGGCTGATCAGCGAGACCTTCGGCCACCCGATCCGGATCTCCCGTCACGAGGGCCGTTGGACGGCCCGCGCCGCCGCCCGCCGCACCCCGGGCAGGTAGCGGTTCGAGCGGCGTTCGAGGGGGGCGGGTATCGACGGTAAAGACTTCTTACGTAAGGTATGCCTTAGCTAAAAAAGAGGCGCCGGCCAGGCCGGTGCTTTACCCGGCCTTGGCACCCCCATGCCCTTTTCCGTTGGAGCCCCCATGCCCGCCCGCCGTCGTTCCACCGCAGCCGCGCTGCTCACCCTCGC
>NZ_JBHTTU010000343.1:0-1574 GCF_042794375.1 Kitasatospora sp. NPDC056531
GTCCTCGGCGACCACGTGGTAGACCGCGTTCAGCGTCGGCGGGCCGACCATGTCCTTGATCCGCTCGAAGCGGCGCTCCTCGACCGGGCCGAGCTTCTCCATCCACGCCTGCATGGACTCCGGCCCGTGGTCGCCCTCGATGAGCGCGATGGTGATGATCTCCCGCGAGTCCTCCAGCGCGGTTGCGCTGATCACCCGGGTGCGCGGGTCGTCCGGGAACACCTCGTCCGGGATCCAGGCCTTGCGGAACTCCCCGTACTCCACACCCTCGTTGAGCTTGCGCACCATGACGGCGACGAGCTGCACGACGTCCTCCCCCAATGTATTTCTTGCAGTGCAAGAAGCTGACGTCGACTATTGTTTTCTTGCACTGCAAGAGCCGTCAAGGCCCGATGGGGACCATCCCGCAGGGCCACCCCAGGACCCAGGAGGAGCAGATGCCGGGCCGACGCACACGCCCGCGGACGGGCCTGACCCGCGAGAAGATCATCGACGCCGCCCTCGCCTACGTCGACGAGCACGGCCTCACCGCGCTCTCCAACCGCAAGCTCGGCGCGGCGCTCGGCGTCGAGGGCATGACGCTCTACTACTACGTCCCCAGCAAGGCCGCCCTGCTGGACGGCATGGTCGAGCGCCTGCTGGAGCTGTCCGCCGGGGACCTCTTCGCCGAACCGAGCGGCCCCTGGACCGACGTGGTCCGGGAGTTCGCCGTCGCCCTGCGCCGGATGCTGCTCGACCATCCGGCCATGCTCACCGTGCTCGCCACCCGCCCGGCCGCCACCCCGACCGCGCTCGCCCTGCTCGAACGCGGCATCGCGGTGCTGTGCGAGGACGGCGTTCCGCCGGCCGACGCGCTCAATGTGCTGAACTCCGTGGTCCGGTGGACCCTGGGGCACACCCTGGGCGAGGTCGGCGAGACACCCCATCACGAGGGCACCGAACCGCAACCCGAGCAGTTCGCGGCCCTGGGCCGGGACACCTACCCCCATCTGGCCCAGGCCTTCGCCACCGGCGAGGGACTCGACTCCGAGCAGTGCTTCCACCGCACCCTCCGCATCCTGCTCGCCGGCTACGCCGCCGAGTTGGAGCTCGCGAAGGGAGCGGGCTCATGACGGGCTAACTCCCGCTCGCGCCGCGCAGGGCGGCCACCACCAGGCCCTGGATCTCGTCCGTCCCGGTCTCGCCGCCGCCCACCAGGCGGTCGAAGACCAGCCCGTCGATGCAGGCCAGCAGGGTGGCGGTCCGCCCGTCGGGGTCGGGGACGCCCTGGGCGGCGAGGAAGGCGCGGACCACGGCCCGCCCCGCGTTCTCACGCGGCACGAGGATCTCCCGCAGCTCCGGGTCGCGCACGCTCTCCACCGCACAGGCGTAGCGCGCGAGTGACCGCCGCCGCCCCTCGCCGGTCAGCCTGTGGCGCATCAACTCGCGGATCCCCTCGACCAGTTCATCCGCCGAGCGAACCACCACCCGCTCCTCCCCCATGACCTGCAGCTCCCCCTGGTCCAGTTCGACCAACCGCCGCACCAGGGCGGTGAGCAGCGCCTGCCTGGTCCGCAGATAGGCGGAGGTGGTGC
>NZ_JBHTTU010000344.1:0-1563 GCF_042794375.1 Kitasatospora sp. NPDC056531
CGGTTCCGCGCAGCGGGCCTTCACCCTGGAGTACGCGGTCGACCCGATCACCGGCGAGCGCGGGGCAGTGCTGGGCGAGTGGGAGGCGGCGGGCCGCCACCGCTTGCACCGGACCGGCATGACCGCTGAGGCCCGCCCCTTCCTCCACGCCGTCGCGGCCCTCCTCGACGCGCCGACGGTGGAAGCGGCGAGGACCGTTCCGCGGGCGAAGCGGCGCGGCCTGTTCCGCCGCTGAGCCGCCGCCTCGCGTCGGTGACGCGCGGGGTGGCGGGGTTCGCCGGGGGTGGACTGCTCAGGACCAGACGATCAGTTCGCCGTTCATGGCAAGACTGGACCCGCGAGGATGCCGTCGAGGAGGCGGCCGCCTACGCCCAGCTGCCCAGGGCGGTCGGCGAGCGCGGCCGCCAGGGGCAGCCGGCGGCGGACGGCGGATCTGGTGGTACCGGTGGGGCGGACGGAGCGGGAAGAGCGGGGCATGGACACTCCTCTGGTTCCGGTGCGACGGCCCGCAGCGCTACGGCCCAACGGGCCCGGTACGGCCGGTGGTTGGTCCGGCCGGGGAGCAGGGTAGCCATGTACCCGCCAGTGGCGCCAGGTGCCCGGCGCCACTCTCTGAACCCGCGTCACACGGCACGGGGCGCCACGGCCCGGCGCGGGTGCCCGGTCCGCTGAGTGCGGGTGCCCGGTCCGCGCGGTGCGGATGCTGTGGCACCATGCCCGGAAGTCGACTTTTCCGATGAGAGGAACCGCCATGTCCGAGACCGTCACCGGCCCCGCCGGGGAGCCCGTCTTCCGCGTTGCGACCGTCGCCGACGTCCCGGCACTGGTCGAACTGGTCGAGTCCGCCTATCGCGGCGAGGCCAGCAAGGCCGGCTGGACCACCGAGGCGGACCTGCTGGACGGTCAGCGCACCGACCCTGCCGGTGTCACCGAGGCCGTCGAGGACCCGGAGGGCGTGGTGCTGCTGGTCGAGCGCGACGGCGAGTTGGTCGCCTGCTGCCAGCTCGAGCGGCGCGCGGACCGCGCCTACTTCGGCATGTTCTCGGTGCGCCCCACCCTGCAGGGCGGCGGGATCGGCCGGGTGGTGCTGGCCGAGGCGGAGCGGGTGGCCCGGGAGGAGTGGGGTGTCGCGCTACTGGAGATGAAGGTGGTCGAGCAGCGCGCTGAGCTGATCGCCTGGTACGAGCGGCGCGGATTCCGTCGCACCGGCGTCTACAGCCCGTTCCCGTACGGGGACGAGCGCTTCGGCATCCCGCGCCGACCGGATCTGCGGTTCGAGCAGCTGACCAAGGAGCTGAAAGCGGTTTGAGGAGGGGCTGATCTGTTGATCGGTTGATGGTCGGAAATCCGACTGACGCGCCGTCAACTAGCTGAGCCGGGGCGATGTGGAATGTCACGCCTCGTTCATGATTGGTCCAGACCAATGTGAGAAGCTGGGGGCGAACGGCAAGGTTCCGTCCGATGCCCAGGGGGCCGCTTCCGCTGCCCGTACTCCATGGCACCGCCATGCCCGCATCCGACACCGGTCCGCGCCGGATGCCCGCGGCCCCCGACCTCCGCCTG
>NZ_JBHTTU010000345.1:0-1533 GCF_042794375.1 Kitasatospora sp. NPDC056531
GACATCGAAGGGAGCCGCGCGTTCAACGACCTCGGCTTCGACTCGCTGACCGCGGTCGAACTGCGCAACCGGCTCAACGCCGCGACCGGGCTGCGACTGCCTGCGACGCTGATCTTCGACTACCCCACCCCCATGGCGCTGGCGGACTTCCTGCGCGCGGAGACGGTGGGCTCGATTGCTGGAGCCATGGCCGTCGGGCTCGGCTCGGCCGCGCCCGTAGCGGCGGTCGGTGACCCGATCGCGATCGTCGGGATGAGCTGCCGACTTCCCGGAGGCGTGGGCTCGCCGGACGACCTGTGGCGGCTGGTGGCCGAGGGACGGGACGGTGTTTCCACGTTCCCGCTGGACCGCAGCTGGGACGAGGACATCTACGACCCCGACCCGGAGGCGGTCGGCAAGTCCTATGCTCGCGAGGGCGGATTCCTCTACGACGCAGCCGAGTTCGACCCGGCGCTGTTCGAAATCTCGCCGCGTGAGGCCGTGGCGATGGACCCGCAGCAGCGGCTGCTGCTGGAGGCGTCCTGGGAGGCGTTCGAGCGGGCCGGGATCGACCCGTCTTCGCTGCGCGGGAGCCGGACCGGTGTCTTCGCCGGGGCCCCCTCCTCGGGTTATGGCACCGGTCGACAGAACGTACCGGAGGGCCTTGAGGGTCACCTGCTGACGGGTAACGCGGGCAGCGTCGCCTCGGGCCGGATTTCGTACTCGTTCGGTCTGGAGGGGCCGGCGGTGACGGTGGACACGGCGTGTTCGTCCTCGCTGGTGGCCCTGCACCTGGCGGTGCAGGCGCTGCGGCAGGGTGAGTGCGACCTGGCACTGGCCGGCGGTGTCACGGTGATGTCGACGCCGGGGCTGTTCGTGGAGTTCAGCCGGCAGCGGGGGCTGGCGGCGGACGGTCGTTGCAAGTCGTTCGCGGCTGCTGCTGATGGGACCGGCTGGGGTGAGGGTGTCGGCATGCTGCTGGTGGAGCGGCTGTCGGACGCGCGGCGCAACGGGCATCCGGTGCTGGCCGTGGTGCGTGGATCGGCCGTGAACCAGGATGGTGCGTCGAATGGTCTGACGGCGCCGAACGGTCCGTCGCAGCAGCGGGTGATCCGGCAGGCGTTGGAGAGCGCTGGTCTGACGGCTGATCAGGTGGATGTGGTGGAGGCGCACGGGACGGGTACGAAGCTGGGTGACCCGATTGAGGCGCAGGCGCTGCTGGCCACGTATGGGCAGGACCGTGACGCGGATCGGCCGTTGTGGCTCGGCTCGTTGAAGTCGAACATCGGTCACACGCAGGCTGCTGCGGGTGTCGCGGGCATCATCAAGATGGTGATGGCGATGCGGCACGGTGTGCTGCCGCGGACGCTGCACGTGGATGAGCCGACCCCGCAGGTGGACTGGTCGGCCGGTGCGGTCGAGCTGCTGACCGAGGCGCGGGATTGGCCGGAGACGGGGCAGCCGCGTCGTGCGGCGGTGTCGTCGTTCGGTATCAGCGGGACGAATGCGCACACGATCCTGGAGCAGGCTCCGGTGGAGGATTCGGCCGAGGAG
>NZ_JBHTTU010000346.1:0-1532 GCF_042794375.1 Kitasatospora sp. NPDC056531
GCACCATCCTGATTCACCGCGCTACCGCGCAGCACCGCCAACACCCGGTGCCCGTGACGCCGCGCGTCCGACAGCCGCTCCACCAGCAGCATGCCGACACCCTCAGCCCAGCCGGTCCCATCAGCAGCAGCCGCAAACGACTTGCAACGACCGTCCGCCGCCAGCCCCCGCTGACGGCTGAACTCAAGGAAGGCCGCCGGGCTGGACATCACGGTGACACCACCGGCCAGAGCCAGGCTGCACTCGCCCTGCCGCAGCGCCTGAGCCGCCAGGTGCAGGGCCACCAGCGACGACGAACACGCCGTGTCCACCGTCACCGCCGGCCCCTCCAGACCGAACGAGTACGAGATCCGACCGGACAGGACGCTGCCCGCGTTACCCAGACCCAGGTACCCGGCGACCTCCTCCGGCGCCTCGTGCAGGCGCGGACCGTAATCGAGGGAGGCAACGCCGGCGAAGACACCGGTCCGACTCCCGCGCAACGCGGACGGGTCGATCCCGGCCGTCTCCAGCGCCTCCCAGGACGCCTCCAGCAGCAGCCGCTGCTGCGGATCCATCGCCACGGCCTCACGCGGCGAGATTCCGAAGAAGCTCGCGTCGAACTCGGCGGCGTCGTACAGGAATCCGCCCTCGCGGGTGTAGGACTTGCCCTCCAGCCCGGGTTCCGGATCGTAGAGATCCTCGTCCCAACCGCGGTCCAGCGGGAACGTGGAGATACCGTCCCGTCCCTCGTCCACCAGTCGCCACAGCTCGTCCGGCGAGGTAACACCGCCGGGGTACCGACAGCTCATGCCGATGATCGCGATCGGCTCGTCGGTGGCGTTGGCGACAAGATCGGTCGCCTGGAGGTCCGTCACCGATCCGGTCAGCAGGGCGTGCAGGTGCTCGGCGAGAGCGGTCGGCGTGGGGTAGTCGAAGACCAGGCTGGTGGGCAGGTCGAGTGCGGTCGCCGACTTGAGCCGGTTCCGCAGCTCCACCGCGGTCAGCGAGTCGAAGCCCATCTCCTTGAAGGCCCGCCCGGTCTCGACCGCGTCGGTGGACTGGTGCCCCAGGACCTCGCTCGTCTGAACCTGGACAAGGTCGAGCAGCGCCGCGAACCGCTCGTCGTCGCCACGGCCGGCCAGGCTCCGGACAAGGGATTCAGCTGACGGGCCCGTCGACGCGACGGCTTCCTCTCTGCCGGAGACCTCCCACGACCTATTTGCCCCAGTGGCCGTTCCGGTCGACAGCCAGTAGCGCTCGTGCTGGAAGGCGTAGGTGGGCAGGTCGACCCGCTGGGCGCCCTGGCCGGCGAAGAGCTGCCGCCAGTCGACGGTGACGCCGTGGACGTGGGCCTCGGCCAGGCCCTGCATCAGGGCCAGCGGCTCCTCCCGGTCACGACGCTGGACCGCGGCACAGGTCGCGTCCTCGCCGTCCAGGCTGTCCGCGGCCATCGCCGTCAGCACACCGTCCGGGCCCACCTCCAGGAACGCCCGCGCCCCCGCCGCGTGCAGAGCGCGCACACCATCGTGGAAACGCACCGCTTCCCGCAC
>NZ_JBHTTU010000347.1:0-1532 GCF_042794375.1 Kitasatospora sp. NPDC056531
GGCGCGCGGCGGCGGTCGCACCGACGAAGGCGGGCGCGGTACCGAGCGGGTCGAGCAGCAGGGTGCGCACCGCCTCGTGCCACGGCATCCCGGTCACCGTCTCCACCAGGCGCCCGGCGGCGACGTAGCCGGCGTTGGAGTAGGAGAAGTCGGTTCCGGGCGGGAACAGCTCGTCGTCGGCGGTGCACACGGACGCCAGGTAGTGCGCCGCGGTGGTCCGGGCGGCCGCGTCGGAGTCCGGTCCGGTGGGCAGCCCGCCGGTGTGGCTGAGCAGTTGGCGAATCGTTACTTCAGGCATCCGGCGGAGTTCGGGGAGGAGATCGGCGGCCCGGTCGTCGGGGTCGAGGTCGCCGTCGTCGGCGAGGAGCATCACCAGGGCGGCCGTGTAGGGCTTGGTGAGCGAGCCCACCGGGACGGCGGTGTCCGCGGTGAAGGGCACGCCGGTGGCGGCGTCGGCCACACCGGTGTGCAGGACGACGGTCTCCGGACCGGTGTCCACCACCAGCTGCGCGCCGGGCACCCGATGCGTGCACGCGAGTGTGTCGAGCCGGTGTTGCAGTTCACGTCGGAAAAGGACCGGCGCGCGCTCACGGGCCGGCGCGGAGACGGAGTACGGCATTGGCGGAAACTCCCGTTGACTAGCTCTCGGGTACGGACGCGGCAGACGTCCGCGGATGAATTCCGGATTGCCGAGGTGCGCCCGGCGCATTTTCCGGCCGCCCGTGCCCCCGGCTCACGACTCGCGGGAACAATGGGAATACCCGGGCGGGTCACGGCGCGGCGCAGCACCCACTCGGGCGGGGAACCGCTCCGGCACGCCTCGACGCACACCTCGGCCGTACAACACGAATGCACCGCAATCCGCGACACCGTGGAAACGGTGAACGACCGAATGCGCTTACCCCGTCAGCGGGCCCCGGCAGGAACCCCGAACCCGCCCGGTCGCGCTACCCGGCATGACAATCCCCCCTGCTCCGCTCCCCCGCGCCCCTCGTGCGGACCCTGCCGCGACGGCCGCGGTGGACGGCGCAAATCCGTGACGAACCGAACGCCCGGACGGCGAACGCGGAACAGTCTTCACGGCGCGTCACCCTCTCGCAACCCCCGGCGATTGGACGGAAAGCAACTCCCCAAGAAATCGGAAGGGCAAAATCGCAGGTGCGCCTCCATTACTCCGCCGTAGCACCTGATGAAGGATGCGGCTTGTTTGGCCGAAACCGTAACGGTCGAATCCGCGCGGTCCGTTCCCTTGGTGCACACGGTCCCCGATCGCCAGCGGAGTCACTCGGGCATCCCCGCGAAGCCCGGTTCTCCCGCGCCTCACGCCCACCGTCCGCCGACGTCACGTTCCGCCGCGCCGCCCGGTCCACCTGTCGGGTGCGGCCGTTCCGCACCACGACGAACGCGGAATGAAGGGAGCATCGCCATGAAGGCCGTCATCGTGTGCGTCTCGGTGTCCCACGGCAACACCAGGAGGATCGCCGAGGTCATGGGCCGGGCCCTGGCCGCCCCGGTGATCGAACCCGAACAGC
>NZ_JBHTTU010000348.1:0-957 GCF_042794375.1 Kitasatospora sp. NPDC056531
GTACGGCTGTCGGGACTCGATCCGTACGTCGACGGCGCGATCCGCATCGTCGGCTTCTACGACACCTTGATGCGCCGTCGGGTGGACCTGCCGGCGCTCGCGCGGGCCTCGGCGGGCCTGGCCGAGTGCCTGGCGGGCATCCGGCTGCACGGCGCGGGGCGGGTGATCCGGGTCTCGCCGTACGGCACCGAGGCCACCACCGAGCTGTCGCCCGCGTCCAGCGAGGTGCCGGTCACCCTCGACGACGAGGAGATCGGCACGGTGTGGCTGGAACGCCCCGGCCCGGCGGGCCCGCTCGACGAGATCCTGCTCGACCGGCTCGCCATCGCTGTCGCGGCCGCCGTCGAACGTTACGGTCCGGCCCGCACCACCATGGCCGACCCGGCGCTGGTCGAGCTGGCGATCAGCGCAGACGGTGACGAGGCGGCCAGGGCGCGGGCGTTGCGGCTGCTGGGCTTCGCGCCCGGGGCGGCGCTCACCGTGGTCGCGGTCCGTGCGCAGCTCCCGCCGCCTCCGATGCCGCCGGGGCTACCCCTGCTCCCGCTCGACCGGATCGGCTCCCTGCTCTGCCCGGACCGGCCGGTGAAGGCGGCACCGCTCGCCGACGTGGGCGTCATCCTGACCACTGCCCCGGATCCGACCCGGCTCCCGGACGGGGTGCGGGCGGGCCTCGGCGAAGCCGGGAGCCCCGAGCGCTCCTGGCGGCAGGCCCGGACCGCCCTGCGCTTCACCACCGCGCGCGAACCCGTCGTCCGCCACACCGAGTTGGGCGCCCTCGCGCTACTGGCCGAGGTGCCTGCGGCCGCCCTGCGGGAGAACGCCGACGTCACCGCCGTCGCCCGGCTCGCCGCCGGTCCGGAGGACCTGGAGACCCTGGACACCTACTGCGCCGCCGGCTCCCTGCGCCGCGCCGCCGAGTTCCTCCACCTGCACCACAGCAGCGTCGCCCGTCGGCTC
>NZ_JBHTTU010000348.1:967-1524 GCF_042794375.1 Kitasatospora sp. NPDC056531
CCGCCGGCCTGACCCGCGCCCGGCTCGCGCTGGCCGCCCGACGGCTGCTGGACGACTGACCGGCAACCGGAGGTCGGCTACGTCTTCGACGGGATCGGCGCCGACGCGCCCAGCGAGGAACCGCCGCGGATCGTCCCCCCGCTACCCGGTCCTTCGGATCTCCGGCGACTGGACGGGAGTCGGAAGCAGATAGCGGAGCTTGTCGCCGTCCGTGCCGGCCAGGCGGCCACCGTTGGCCTCGATCACCCGCCGCGAGGCGGTGTTCGACTCGTCGCAGGTCAGCAGCACCTGGGCGATGCCGAGCGCGGCGGCGACCGGCAGGGCGGCGGCGAGCATCGCGGTCGCGTGGCCCTGTCGCCGGGCGCTCGGCCGTACGTCGTAACCGATGTGCCCGCCGACCCGCCGCAGCTTCGGGGTCAGCCGGTGGCGGATCGCGATCCGGCCCAGCAGTTGGTCGCCGTCGGCCCACCAGAGCGTCGTCATCGGCACCGCCGCGTCCGGGCGCATGCCCGCCTCGGTGCGCTCGGCCAGGACGCGTGCGACGTAGCCGCCGAAAA
>NZ_JBHTTU010000349.1:0-1493 GCF_042794375.1 Kitasatospora sp. NPDC056531
CGAAAGACATCTCACGTGCCTAACAAGTCAAGCCGCGACGGCCAGATCCGTTGATGAGGAGGTGAAGGCGTGATCTTCGTCGAAGAGTTGCCTGGTCTGCAGGCAATGGTGGAGCTGGCCGATCATGCGGTTGAGCAGATGCCGCTGAGCCTGGGCGTGCCAGTCGCCGTGCTCGCGCCTTCGCCGGTAGTGGGCGTCGGCGCCGGGCGAGGCCCTGAGGGCGGAGAAGGCCCAGAGGAAGCCCGCCGTGATGAGCCGGTTGTTCTTGATGAACCGGCGTCCGACGTGGCGTTTCTTGCCGGAGGCGCGGGTGACCGGGGCGGAGCCGGCGTAGGCCTTCAGGCCGCGGGCGTCGGCGAAGCGGGTGCGGTCGTCTCCGATCTCGGCGAGCACCCGGGCGCCGAGCTGGACCCCGAGTCCGGGGAAGCTCAGGATGATCTCCGCGTCCGGGTGCTGGCGGAACTGGGCTTCGACCGCTTCGGCGAGCTCGTCGGCGGCAACGCACGAGGCATTCAACTGGCCTACGAGCGCCACGAGTTGGTGTCCCATCGCGTCCTCAACAGCGGACGGCTGTCGGGCGTAGTCAGCCCGGAAGACCTGCCGCAGACGTTCGGCCTCGGCGTCGATGCCCCGCTGTCGGCCGGCCCGCCTGAGCGCGGCCCGCAGCTGGGGCAGGGACAGCTGGGCGGCACTGGCCGGGGTCGGGGCGGCTGCCAGAACGGTGCGGGCCTCCGCGCGGGCCAGGCCGAACTGCTTGCCGAGGAAGGCGTCCAGCGCGGCCGGGTAGTACTCCCGCAGGAGCGAGCGGACCTGGTTGACGAGCTGCTGACGGTTCCAGACCGCGTCCTGCTGAGCGCGGGCGAGGACCGCGATGGCGCGGGCCTGGTCTGTGTCGGCGGGCAGCGGCCGGTGGGCGTGCATGTCCGTGCGCAGGATGTTCGCCAGGACGAGGGCGTCGCCCGGGTCGGACTTCTTTCGGGAGACGCCGTGCCGGTCCCGGTAACGGGCCGCGGCCAGCGGATTGATCGCGAAGACGGGCCGCTTGCCGGTGCGCAGGGCTGCCACGAGCAGGCCCCGGCTGGTCTCGATGGCCACCGGTATCGGCTGTTCGGGGGTATCGCCGTGCTCGGCGAGCAGGTCCAGCAGCAGCCGGTAGCCGGCCGCGTCGTCGCTGATGCGGCGCTTGGCCAGGAGCTGTCCGGCCTCGTCGACCATGGCGACGTCGTGGTGGTTCTCGGCCCAGTCGATCCCGCAGAACACGGTCACGCTGTCCTCCGTTCGGTTGTCGTTTGCGCAGGTGGTGAGCCTGATTGGGCCACGCGGCGACCTAATTCCAGGACTCGATCGGTCCGCCATCTCACAAGCCGTTCGCGGCACCAGCGGACCGCGGGGGTCTCCATCTCGTTCAGAGCTCGAAGGCTCGGGACTGGAGCAGAGATCGCCCCGCGGAGGGCTCGCACCACGACGATCAACGTCCGGCCGGGCCGGACGGG
>NZ_JBHTTU010000350.1:0-1488 GCF_042794375.1 Kitasatospora sp. NPDC056531
GCCCCGCCTTGACGCCGTTCACCATCGCCTGGTGGATCGCCCGTGCGGTGGTCTCGTCCGCCGCGTGCACTGGGCTGCCGGTGACCGTGTACCAGTCCAGCGCGCCGGTGTACTGCACGGTCAGCCGCGCCTCGCCGTCCACCCAGGTGGTGTGCACGGTGAGGTCGCCGGTGATCGGGCCGACCTCGGCGGTGGAGACCCCGCCCGGGCCGCTGATGATCGACTGGGTGGTCCAGGTCGCCCATGCGGTGCGCGGATCCACGGGCGGCTGGGCCTGCCGGCGGGTTTGATCGTGTTCGGTCATGCGCCTATCCTCCCCCGCCGGTGAACCGCCGCCCGGGCAGTGACACCTGCGGTCGCAGAGACCGCCCGGTCCC
This sequence comes from Kitasatospora sp. NPDC056531, assembly GCF_042794375.1. NCBI lineage: Bacteria > Bacillati > Actinomycetota > Actinomycetes > Kitasatosporales > Streptomycetaceae > Kitasatospora > Kitasatospora sp. NPDC056531. The sequence continues at coordinate 378 of NZ_JBHTTU010000350.1, forward strand.
GCCGGGCGGTCGAATCGGTGTGGCGGACGGTCAGCTGCTGGAGCCGGGTTCGTCCAGCATGGGGTCGCCCTCCGCCTGTGAGGTGTCCTGTGCGTGCAGGTTCTGCATCGAGGTGATGCCCTCCTCGGGATCGGCGGCGCGGACGTCCTCCTCGCGGTCGCTGCTCACCTCGGAGCGTTCGCTCATGTCCGTCATCGCGGGCTCCGTCTCCTCGGCCGGTCCGCTCGCGCCGGATCGGAGGCGTGGCAGGGCCGGGCTGTCTTTCGCCCTTCCAGCCTGCCTCTGCCCCGGCGCGGGGGCCAGCCGGGTGACCCCGCCGGGCCTTCCGGCCGCCCGGGCTGCCCGGACCCCGACGACCTCCCGGACCACAACGGGGTGCGGTCACCAGGCCGCCGGGAGCGAGCGCATCCCGTAGATGAACGACTCCGTGCGGAACTCCCGCTCGCTCGGCTCGACGGCCAGCCGCAGCCCGGGCAGCCGACGGAACAGGGTCTCCAGCGCGATCTGGAGCTCGGCGCGGGCCAGCGGCTGGCCGAGGCACTGGTGCACGCCGAAGCCGAAGGCCATGTGCCGCCGGGCGTCCCGGTCCAGGTCCAGCTCGTCCGTCGCCCGCTGCCCGGCACCGCCGAACAGCGCCTCGTCCCGGTTGGCGGTGGAGAGCATCGCGATCACGCCCTCCCCGGCCCTGATCGTCTCGCCGCCCAGCTCCACGTCCTCCAGCGCCACCCGGGGCAGCCCGGCGTGCACGATGGTCAGCAGGCGCAGCAGCTCCTCCACCGCGCCGGGCAGGGCGGCCGGGTCGGCCAGCCTGGCGATCTGCTCGGGCTGATCCAGCAGCAGGGCGATCGAGAGCGAGATCATGTTCGCCGTCGTCTCGTGCCCGGCGACCAGCAGCAGTCCCCCGTTGCTTGCGACGGCGTCCACGGTCAGATCGTCGCGTGCGGCGAGACGGCTGAGGATGTCGTCCTCCGGCCGCTCCCGCTTCCGGGCCGCCAGGCCGCGGAGGTAGTCCTGGATCTCGTCCTGGGCCGCGGTGAGCTGTTCCAGAGAGCTCCTGTTGTTCAGCAGGGTCCGGCTCAGGCTCTGGAAGCGGTTGCGGTCGTCGTAGGGC
>NZ_JBHTTU010000351.1:0-1486 GCF_042794375.1 Kitasatospora sp. NPDC056531
CCACAACCCCCGACGACATCACCCACCGCCCCACCACCACCACACCGAGTCAACACCGGACGGCCGCCACTGAGACCGCCACCGGCGCCGGGCGCACGGGGACGACCCGGAAGGGCACTCCCACGGGCGGTCGGGTCAGGTCTTCTGCCGGCTGGGCAGTGAGAATCTGATCTTGGGCCGGGCCCGGGCCCCCGCGCGGTGGTAGAAGCGGATGGCGTCGGTGTTCCAGTCGGGCGTCTGCCACTGTATTTGTGCGGCGCCGCGGGCTGCTGCCGCGTCCTTCACGGCGTTGAGCAGGGCATTCCCCCAGCCCTCTCCTCGGTGCGGTTCGGTGACGAACAGGCAGTCCAGGTGGACGTAGTCGGTCGCCTGCCAGGTGGAGAACTCCCGGGAGTAGGTGGCGTAACCGATCAGTTCACCTCCGTGGTCGACCACGAGGCACCATGCTCTCGGATGTGCCGAGAACAGCACGGGCTCCAGGCGGGTGGCGAGGTCAGCGGGCACGGGTTCGGCGCGCTCGAAGGCAGCGTGGGCGGCGCACAGGTGAGCTATCGCCGGCAGGTCGGCCGCGGCGGCCGGACGGATCACGCCGCCCGGCCGTGCGGTGTCCTTCAGCATGCGCAGGAGATGCCCGAGCGCGGGGCGGTCAGGTCGTCGATGGGGCGCTGCTCGACGCCGGTGGCGCAGTCGTAGGCGAAGCCCTCGCGCACCCAGTACTCGAAGCCGCCGAGCATTTCCTTGACCTGGTAGCCGAGGCGGGCGAAGGCCAGCGCCGCACGGGTCGCGCCGTTGCAGCCGGGACCCCAGCAGTAGGTGACCACGGTCTGGGCCGGGTCGATCAGCTGCGGTGCCAGGTCGGCGATCCGCGTGGTGGGGATGTGGAGGGCGCCGGGGATGTGGCCCTGGTCCCAGGCGACATTGCTGCGGGTGTCGACCACCACGACGCCGGGTGCGCCGGACACCAGATCGGCGTGGACGTCGGAGACATCCGCCTCGAAGGCGAGACGGGCGGCGTAGTGGGCGGCGGCCTCGGCCGGGGCGGCGGCGGGCACGCTCAGGACGGCGCTGGCGATCTCGGCGGAAGCGGTGGCAGACATGGGCGGGGCACCTCTTGTTCTTGCTGGTCGGGACGGGGTCCGGTGGGCCGTGCCGGGTCTCCCCGGCTGGCGACGGCTCCATCCTCTGATCCCTGGGCCCGCCCTACGAGTGGCGTAGACGCCTGAGGTCGCCAAGATCCCGCCAGCCGAGACAGCAGCGGGGTTCGGGATGGGACCGCAGCCGGTTGAGGTTGCGGGGTGCCGGCTGCGGCCCCGGGGGTCGCCTCGTCCGCTCCGGCGACGTGGGGCGGCGGCGCATGGGGATCAGGGCAGGAGGACGCCCTTGCCCCAATTGCGGTGGGCTTCCAGGACTCACTGCGTGGCCGCGCCGGCCAGCTCGCCGCTCAGGCGGTGAGGGCGGGGTAGTCGGTGTAGCCGCGGTGGTCGCC
>NZ_JBHTTU010000352.1:0-1484 GCF_042794375.1 Kitasatospora sp. NPDC056531
GGGTCGTAGGAGATCAGGCGGTCCCGCCATATCGTGCGCAGCCGGGCCGCCTTGGCGAGCAGCGTGGTCGCGGGGACGGTGAGGCGGGCCCAGTGGGTGCGGGTCCTGGGGGTGCGCTCGCCGGGGCGGAAGGCGGAGACGAACAGGTCGTCGCCGTAGCGGCGGAGGGTGACGACCAGGTCCAACGGGGCCGGGCCTTTGGGCGGCGGGTCCGCCGGGGGGACTGGCGGCTGCGGTAGCCGGGTGTAGTCGGCGGAGGGGTTCTGCCGGATGTCGAGTTGGAGGTCCCGGGGCACGTCGCTTACTCCTGCTCCTGGGCTCGGGTGTCTGCGGGGACGTCCACGACGGCGGAGAGGTCCTGGAGGACGGCGCCGTGGCCGCGGTCGAAGACGGTGATCCGGACGGTGTGCGGGCCGGGCGCGGCCGGGGTCAGCGCGAACCGGGCGGGCGCCCCGGCCGGTGTGTAGTCGGCGACGGGCGGGTCGAGCGCGGCGTCGGCGGTGACTGCGGCGACCAGGCGCAGGTCGGGGAGCGCGGAGGGATCGGCCTGCAGGGCGTTGTCGGCGGGTTCGAGGCGGAGCTCCAGGTGGGTGGTGGCGCCCACGGCGGGCTCCTCGGTGAGGGTGAGCCGGGGGCACCAGGCGGGTCGGGCGACGGCCGGTTGGGCGGGGCGGTGCATGGAGCCGCGGGAGCGGCGGGGGTGCGGGGCGGGCGGCCTCCGCGTGAGCTCCGCGAGGGCGGGCGCGGCGGGGACCGGCTTCGTGCCGGGTTCGGCGTTGTCGAGCTGCGACAGCGAGGTACGGGCCTCCACAGCCAGCGGGTGGCCCGGGTCCATCAGGGCCTCACGCCCGGTGCAGACCGCCTCCAGCAGTTCGCGGGCGAGGTCGAGGCGCTCGGTTGCGGCGAGGGCGTGGGCCAGTCCGACGGCGAGGGAGGGAAAGTGCGGGAACCCGCCGGGGCGTGCGGCACCGACGCTGACGGCAAGGTCGTCGGTGTCCCGGTGCCCGGCGATCAGGGCGGTGGTCGGCGCGGAGTCCCCGACCGCGATCCGGTCCGCGATGACGCGCTCGTACATGAGGACCGCGCCGATGCCGTCGCCGGCGCGCAGCCGGGCGAGGGCCAGGCTCTGGCGGATGCTCAGGGTGCGGTCGTTGCGGGCGCCCTGCACCGCGGTGCAGTTCTCGGCCAGTTCCTCCAGCCGGACGACGGCCCGCAACGGCCGGGCGCCGAGGGCCAGCATCAGCGCGTGGGACTCCCGGGCGTCCGTTGCGGCGTCGCTGGACCCGCCGAGGGTGTCGACGGCGGTGGCGGAGAGGTCGGCGGCCAGGCGGAGCGCCGCCTCGTGTTCCCCGCCGAGGTGGCGCGCGAGGGCGAGCAGGTGTCCGGTGGCGATGAGGTCGGGCAGGTCGGGGCCGGTGGGCCTGCTCCAGTCGTCGGCCAGGGGAGAGAGCTCAGCGATCACGCCGTGGTGGTCCCGGCTCAGC
>NZ_JBHTTU010000353.1:0-1470 GCF_042794375.1 Kitasatospora sp. NPDC056531
GCACGCCCACGCCACCCCACCCAGATGGGAAACGATCCGAACCGATCCCGCAACCCGTGGATCACACAGGATCGCTTAGCTGATCAGAGACGCTAAAAACGTCTCTCTCACGGGCCCTGCGCCCGTCGTCGCCGGGAGTGGCTCGGAGACGAAAAACCTGCGTGGAGCCGGTGTAAGACCAGGCGCAAGCCAGGCGGTCGGCTGCGAAGCGCGGACCGTAATCGCGTCCGAACGGCCGCGAACGGACCTTCCGGGCGGAAACGTCCGGATTGCCGAGATCTGCGTATGAACTTGGCAACGGTACGGGAGGAGGATACCGGCGGCCGGTGGCGGCAAGGGCGTCGATTCCTCTTCATCGGACGGGGGCGAAAACCCGTGGCCTGACGGCCCGGCAGGGCGGTTGACTGGAGCCGGGCACAGCGCCGAGCGATGAGGAGGAGCCGTGGAGGACCCGGAATTCGCCGTCGTGTTGACGGGCGCGGCCCCGCGCGACGCGGCGGCGCTCAAGGCGGTCCGCGCGGTGACCGGGCTGAGCCTGTGGCGCAGCGGGCAGCTGCTGGACAGCGCGCCGGCCGTCGTCCGGTCGCAGATCCCGTTCGGCGTCGCCGCCCCCGCGGCGCGGCTCCTGCGCCGGGCGGGTGTGCCGGCCGCCCTGCGGTGCGGCTGGTGCCGGCGCGCCCTGCCCGATGACACGCCGGTCGACCCCGGCCCCTGCGCGTCCGCGTCCTGGCCCACCGCGCACTGCCAGGCCAACTCGTTGACCAGCTGCGGCTGCGACTTCTGCGCCGTGTACGGACCGCTGCCCGGGCACGGCAGCCGGCCCGGCCCGTGAGGTCGTGCGCCGGGGCGTGGGTCAGTGGCGCAGGACGGCGGCGACGCGGTTGGCGTCGGTGGGGGTGCCGTCGGGGACGAAGGTGACCCGGGCGCCGGTGTCGAGGGTGCGTTCGATGACCTCGTCGACAATGCCCTCCCGGGCGCCGGTGCCCCCGGCCCCGGCGGGGACGAGGCGGTCGCCGTCGTCCCGGACGGTGGTGCGGTAGCGCTCCTCGACCACCGGGCGGGGTGATGCGGGCCTCGCCGGCGGCCCGCCAGACCTCGTCGAGGCCGGCGGCGAACTCCTGGCGGCCGCGGGCGCCATTGAGTCGGGCGAGGGTGTCGGTGAGCCTCGGTCCCCCCTCCCCGGTGGCACCCTTCGGTGGCGTCGTCGCGGAGATCGCAGTACATCCGCTCGGGCGTCGGCCCGTGCAGGGTGACGGGGCCGGCGCCCCCCGGGGAGGGGGACGCTCTGCGATGGGGGGTCGCCCGCCGCCATATGCTTGTCATATTTTCTGGGGCGCGTGGGGGCGTGGGTGGACTTCCGGTTGTTGGGCTCGGTGGCCGTGGTGGCCGCGGATGGGCGGGAGCTCGCTGTCGGGTCGGTGAAGCGCCGGAGTCTGCTGGCGATGCTGGTGCTGAACCCGGGTGCGCCGG
>NZ_JBHTTU010000354.1:0-1461 GCF_042794375.1 Kitasatospora sp. NPDC056531
GCGGCGTGGCGAGCAGCGCGGCCTGATCGGGCGTCAGGCGGGCCGGGCCGGCCCAGCTGTTGGGCAGGACGTGGCTGCCGAGCAGGAGGTGTGCCGAGACGGAGGTGACCCGGCCGGTGCGGGGGAGCCTGTGCAGCAGCAGTTCCCCGCTGTCGTCGGCGGTGCGGGTCTGGACGCTGCAGGAGATCTCGGTGCCGCCGGAGAGCAGGTGGACGAACGAGGTGTCGGGGCGGGCGGCGAGGGCCTTGGCGATGGCGCCCGCAGAGTCCGGGGTGCACTGCAGGCGGATCGTCCAGGCCTGGTAGCCGAGCAGGGCGCCGTTCAGGGTGCCCACGACCCGGAGGATCCCGGCGCCGCGCAGTCGCCGGTAGCGGCGGGCGACGGTGCTCTCGGAGACGCCGAGGGCCTCGCCGATCAGGCGCAGCGGGGCGCGGCCGTCGATCTGCAGGGCGTGCACCAGGCCGTGGTCGATCGCGTCAAGAGTGACGGTATTCGTCTTCATGAGCTGTCAGTGTGCCAGTATCCGCCGATCCTCCAGGTGCGGCTGGTGGGGGTCGGGCCGCGATCGGGACGGTGTGGGCGTCCACGACGAAGCTCCAACGGAGGAAGCCTCATGCGCACCTGGTGGCCCCTGACGGCCGTCTGCCTCGGCACGTTCCTGTTCCTGCTCGACACCACCGTCCTGTCCGTCGCCCTGCCCGGGATCGGGGCGGCGCTGTCGGCTCCGCTGTCCGAACTGCAGTGGGTGGTCGACGGCTACACGCTGGTGCTGGCCGTCCTGATGCTCCCCATGGGCGGACCGCCGCGGGGCGCGCGCGCTCTACGCCGCAGGTCTGGCGGTGTTCGGATGCGCCTCGCTGGCCTGCGGGCTGGCGCCGGGCGTGGGGTTGCTGGTCGCCTCCCGCGCGGTGCAGGGCGTCGGCGGCGCGGCGATGGCCGTGACCGCCTTCGCGCTGATCGGCTCGGTCTACCGGGGGCCGGACCTGGGGCGGGCGATGGGCGTCTTCGGCGCGGTGACCGGGCTGGCGGCGGCGCTCGGCCCGATGGTCGGCGGCGTCCTCACCCAGTACGTCGGCTGGCGGGCGGTGTTCCTCCTCAACCTGCCGCTGGTCGCGCTCACCGTGCTGCTGGCGCTGCGGGTCCTGCCCGCCGGGCGGCGGGGCGCGGGCGCGGCCCGCGTCGACCTCCCCGGTACGGCCGCGTTCGCGCTGGCCGCCGGCACGCTGACCTACGCGCTGTCCCTGGCGGGGGAGCGGCGCTGGACCTCGCCGACCGTGCTCGGCCTGCTGGCCCTCTCCGGGCTCGCGCTGGCCGCCTTCGGCCGGATCGAACTGCGCAGCGCCGCACCCCTGTTGGACCTGCGGCTGTTCGCGAGGCCGTTCTTCTCGGCCGCGATGGTGTGCGTGCTCGCCGCGACGGCCGCCTTCGCGGCACTGGTTTACACCTCGGTGTGGCTGCAGG
>NZ_JBHTTU010000355.1:0-1460 GCF_042794375.1 Kitasatospora sp. NPDC056531
TGTGTCGATATCTCGTTCGCGTCGTTCCCGGGTCCAGCGTCCTCGTATGACGGTGGAGTTGGCCCCGGTGGTGGAGAGGCGTCTGGGCGCTCTGCCTGCCTCTGCCGAGTTTCTGCGCCGGCTGGATGTGGCCGGGATCATCGACGAGCTGTGCCCGATCCGTGAGGTCGCGCACCTCACGCACGGGCAGGTGATCGAGGTCCTGGTCGCCAACCGGCTGTCCTCGCCGACCTCGATGGTCCGGGTCGGGCAGTGGGCACGGACGTGGGCCGTTGAGGAGGTGTTCGGCGTCGAGCCGGACCTGCTCAACGACGACCGGCTCGCCCGCGCGCTGGACGCGATCGCACCGCATCTGGAGGAGATCACCGGCTCCATCGGCGCGCAGGCGATCGCGGAGTTCGGCATAGATGTCGCTCAGATCCATTGGGACATGACGTCGATGTCCCTGTTCGGCGCCTATGAGGACCAGGAAGAGGGCTTTCCGCAGGTCAGGTACGGTCACCCGAAGGACCGGCGCGTCGATTTGAAGCAGATCCAGGCCGGGCTGGCCGTCAGCCGGGACGGCGGGATCCCGGTGTTCCACCGGGTCTACGACGGCGGCGCGGGCGAGGTCGCGCAGGTCGTGGGCGCGATGAAGGCTCTGCGGAAGATAGCCGAGCGCAAGGACTTCCTGCTCGTCGCGGACTCCAAACTCGTGTCCTACCCGAACATCACCGCGCTGCTGGACGCGCAGGTCGACTTCATCGCCCCGCTCCCGGCCGCCCAGGTCAAGGCCGAGGTCTACGCCGCCCTCGACACGGACTCCGCCGAGCTGGTCGACTACGTCAACGACCGCGACCGGGAGCGGAACACGCCCGCCGACCAGCGGGAGTCCTACCGGGTCCTGGAAGACGTCCACGTCATGGCCGGGTCGTGCAGGAGTGACCCGCAGCACCGGCTGCGCAGAATTCTGGTCCACTCCACCGGCAACGCCAAGGGCCAGCAGGCCGCCCGCGCCAAACGCCTGGCCCGGGCCGCGGAGGACCTGGAGAAACTGCAACGCTCGGCCGGCGGCCGCTACTACAACACCGCGGCCAAGGTCGAGGCCCGCATCGGCGTAATCGCCAAGACCCGCCGGGTCGCGAGCTGTCTGCGCACCGAGGTCACTGTCGATTCCGACGGCCGCCCGTTGCTGACCTGGCACTTCGACCGGGACGTCCTGGACGCCGAGGCCGCCGCCGACGGCTGGTACGCCCTGGTCACCCGGCTCTCTCCCGAGCAGGCCGATGCGGCCGAGGTCCTCAAGCGCTACAAGGGCCAGGGCGTGGTCGAGCGTCGCTACAACGACTTCAAGGGCCCGCTCGCGGTCGCGCCGATCTTCCTGGAACACAACCGGCGCATCGCCGCCCTGATCACCGTCATCTGCCTGGCCCTGCTGGTGTTCTGCCTGATCGAACGCCAGGTCCGCCAGGCCCTGGGCC
>NZ_JBHTTU010000356.1:0-1443 GCF_042794375.1 Kitasatospora sp. NPDC056531
AGGGCGGCAGTGGACCACTTCTACTACGCGTGCCGCCCCCCCCCCCCGTGCCCGCCCCCGGACCGCCTGCACGCTGCCCGTCTGCGCCGCGCTCATCCCCAGCGAGGAGAACCGGTTCAGGAAGTTGTAGCCGACCACCATGCTGAACGCCGAGTTGTCCGTCGTACCGTCCACGTACGGACGGTCCTGCGCCGGGGTCACCGTGACCACCAGCATCCACGAGGCCGACACCACCACCGCCACCAGCCCGGCCAGCGCGACGTGCCCGACCCGCCGCCGAAGACTGGTCGGCGCCGCGAGCAGGTACACCGCCGCGAGCGCGGGCAGTACCGCCCACGCCTCCAGCATCTTGGTCTGGAACGCCAGCCCCACCCACACCCCGGCCAGCAGCAGCGGGCGCAGCCGCGCCGTGTGGGCGGCCCGCTGCGCCGCGTCCGCCGCGAGCAGGAGCAGCAGCGTGAAGGCGGCGTCCTCGACCGCGGTGCGGAACAGCCCCGCGGCCACCGGCGTCAGCGTGAAGGCCGCGGCCGCGAGCAGCCCCGCGTTGGCCCCCGCCCACCGCCGCACCACCCGGTACAGCACCAGGACGGACAGCACGCCCTCGACCACCTGTGGCAGGGTCAGCGCCCACGGATGGAACCCGAAGACGCGCGCCGACAGCGCCTGCGGCCACAGGAACCCGGGCAGCTTGTCCAGCGTGATCGTGCCCGCCGGATCGAACGACCCGAACACGAACGCCTTCCAGCTCTCCGTCATGCTGCGCACGGCGTCCGCGTAGAAGCTGTGGTACTGGCTGTGGTTGATGTTCCACGCGTACAGCACGGCGGCGACGGCCGCGATCCCTAGCAGCACGGGCCGTGCGTAGCCCGGTTGACCGTCGGGTGACGTCCACGGGGCTCGGCGGCCACGCGGCGGGGAGGACGGGGTCTCCCTGGGGGCGGTGAGGACATTGATAGCCATGGTCGGCACCTTCGGATGCGTCCATGAGAGATCCCTTGGAAAGCGCCCCGGTTTGGTCATTTTTATACCTACGGCACACCGATCGGCCCACCCTGCCCCCGCTATCCGCCCGACCTGTGAAAAATCGGTGCACCCCCTGGTCAGGTCCCTCACCCCACTCGCCCGCGCACGCCCCCGGGCCCGGGCGGCCGTGGACCCGGGGGTGCCGCTCTGGTCGCCGGCGGCGGTGAACGTGGTCGAGGTGAGGCCGAGGGCCGGCACGGCGACCGGGCCGGCCACCAGCCCACGGCCAACGACCCGTCAAGGGCGGCCGGGACGGTCCGGGTGCCGCATCAATGGCAACGGCCCCAACGAGGGGGATCTCGCTGGGGCTGTCGGGGATTCTCGGTCCCGCATTGCGCGCTGGAGCCGGTGCAGCGGGCGCAGGTGCTGGACAGCCTGGTCGAAAACGGCTTGGTGGAGCCGTTGACACCCGCCGTGCAC
>NZ_JBHTTU010000357.1:0-1412 GCF_042794375.1 Kitasatospora sp. NPDC056531
GCCGCGTCGCACGGCTCCAGGGAGAGACCCTCCAGGGTCGCGTTCGCGCCCTTCTCGGCACGCCAGGCGACCGTCGACGGCGCGACCAGCCCCGCACCCGAGCCGGCGGCGCGGGCCAGTCGCGGCACCCACACCGTGCCACCGCGCACCGCCAGCTGCGGCTCACCCGCAGCCAGCGCCCACGGCAGCACACCCGACAGCTCCTCGCCGTCCGCCTCGTCATCTGCACCGCTCGCGGCGTCGATGTCGAGCAGGACGAACCGCTCCGGGTGCTCCGCCTGCGCGGAGCGCACCAGACCCCACACGGAGGCGGCGGCCAGATCAGTCAGCTCGGTGCCCGGCTCGGGCGCGACCGCACCCCTGGTCAGCAGGACCAGCCGCGAAGCGGACCAGCGCTCATCGGCAATCCAGGCCTGGACGATCTCCAGCACCCGGACCGCAGTCTCACGGGCACCGGTGATCACGTCCTCGTCGGCAATCGCCACCGGAAGGACGACCACGCTCGGAGCGTCGGCCCCACCGTCGACCGCCGTGCCCAGCGCCGCCAGGTCCGCGTACCGGTCACCGGCCACACCCGCCAGCCCGGCGGGCACCTCGCCCAGCCAGGCCCATCGGTCCGCGGTCTGCTCAACTGCCGTTGCCGGAGCGGTGAGCGCGGTCCAGTCGAGACGGAACAGCGAGTCCCGCACGGCCATCTGCGCGGCACTGATCTGCTCCGCCGACACCGGGCGAAGGACCAGCGATTCCACCGTGGTGACCGGGGTGCCCGTGGTGTCGGCCACCTCCACCGAGACCGCGTCCGTGCCCGCCGGCGCCAACCGGACGCGCAGTTCCGTGGCACCGACCGCGTGCAGGGACGCGCCCGACCAGGAGAAGGGCAGCCGGCCCCGGTCGTCCTCGCCGAGGAAGTCGCCCAGCCCCACCGCGTGGAGGGCCGCGTCGAGCAGGGCGGGGTGCAGGCCGAAGCGGGCCGCCGCCGCGTGCTCGTCGACGGGCAGCGCGACCTCGGCGAACACCTCATCGCCGCGACGCCAGGCCGCGCGCAGGCCCTGGAACACCGGGCCGTAAGCGAAGCCCCGCCCGGTCAGGCGGTCGTAGAGATCCGTGACGTCGACGGCCTCGGCATCCCGAGGCGGCCACACGGACCAGTCCGCGCTCGTGCTCGTGCTCGCCGGTCCTGTGCTGAGCGTGCCGGTAGCGTGGCGGACCCACTCGGCTTCCAGGTCCCCGTCGGTCTCCTCATGGACCCGGGAGTGCAGGGTCAGGAAACGGCGGCCGGTCTCGTCCGGTGCGCCGACGGCGAGCTGGATCTGGACGCCACCGCGCTCGGGCACCACCAGCGGCGCCTCCAGCGTCAGCTCCTCCACGTGCTCACAACCCGCACGCTCACCGGCGCGCAGCGCCAGCTCCAG
>NZ_JBHTTU010000358.1:0-1079 GCF_042794375.1 Kitasatospora sp. NPDC056531
AGAACCTTCGGAGATCATTCCGCCGCGTCGCGGCTCCGAACCAAGGACCCAATCATCCACGGCCTGAAGGCCCGAACATCCTGGGAGATCAAAGATGAAGAAGAGTGCGCGCGCGCTCGCGGCCCTGCTGGTGGCCGGCCTGTCCCTGACCGCCTGCAGCTCCTCCGGCTCGGGCTCGGGCGGCTCCTCCGACGCCGCCGCCCCCGGCGCCCAGGCGCTCGACCAGGCCTCGGGCGTCACCACCGTCGAGTTCTGGCACTCAATGACCGGCAAGAACGCCGACGTGCTGAACGGGCTGGTCAGCCAGTTCAACGCGGCCCATCAGGGCAAGATCGAGGTCAAGGCCCAGTTCCAGGGCAAGTACGACGAGCTGGTCGCCAAGTACAAGGCCTCGGTGCAGCAGAAGGGCACCCCCGCCCTCGTGCAGGTCTACGACATCGGCACCCGCTTCATGATCGACTCCAAGCAGACCGTCCCCGCCCAGGCCTTCGTGGACAAGGACGGCTACTCGCTGGCCGACCTCGACCCCAACATCCGCAACTACTACTCGGCCGGCGGCAAGCTGGTCTCGATGCCGTTCAACTCCTCGATGCCGCTGCTCTACCTGAACACCGACGCCTTCAAGGAGGCCGGCCTCGACCCGGCGCAGCCCCCCAAGGACCTGGGCGAGCTGGCCGACATGGCCAAGAAGCTGACCAAGAAGGACTCCGACGGAAAGACCGTCCGCTACGGCTTCGGTGCCGCGATCTACGGCTGGTTCGTCGAGGAGCTGCTCGCCGAGTCCGGCACGATGTACTGCGACAACGACAACGGCCGCAGCAACAAGGCGGGCAAGGTCGTGTTCGACTCCGCCCAGGGCGCGCAGATCGTCCAGTGGTGGGCCGACCTGGTCAAGGGCGGCTACGCGGCCAACACCGGCCGGGTCACCGACGACGCCCAGGCCGCCTTCAAGGCCGGTACGGTCGCGATGCACCTGGAGTCCACCGGCGTGCTGCGCGGCTACACCGAGGCCGCCAAGTTCGGCGTCGGCACCGCGGCCTTCCCCAAGGTCACCGCCGCCGACCAGGGCGGCCCGGTGA
>NZ_JBHTTU010000358.1:1148-1410 GCF_042794375.1 Kitasatospora sp. NPDC056531
GCGCGCCACCTGGGAGTTCGAGAAGTTCCTGACCGCCCCCGAGCAGCAGGCCGCCTGGCACACCGGCACCGGCTACTTCCCGGTCAACACGAAGTCCCTGGACGACCCCAAGGACAAGGAGTGGGTGGCCAAGTACCCGCAGTTCCAGACCGCCATCGACCAGCTGAAGGCCACCAAGCCCACCCCGGCCACGGCCGGGTGCCTGCTCGGCGTGATGCCGCAGGCCCGCAAGGGCGTGGAGACCGCCATCGAGCAGACCATC
>NZ_JBHTTU010000359.1:0-1401 GCF_042794375.1 Kitasatospora sp. NPDC056531
GTGGGGGACCAGGTACACGGCACGCGGCAAGGTCATCTGGGCCGAGCAACCACTGACCGCACCCGAGTACCGGTTCGAGGCGATGCTGCTGTAGCCCGGACCGACGGAAGGGCGGGCGCTGCTCGGCCGAGCCCCGGAGAACCAGCCGAGCGCCGGGTCGTGCCGCCGCCCCCGCCCGAAGGCACGATCACGGTGGTCTCCCATCCGTGAGTGGGGCCTATATGGCCCGGTGGGGCCCGGTGGGTGTGTCGCACCGGCCGCGTCGCGCGGGCCGCCGTCCGGTTCGCCGACCGCGGCCGTTCCGCACTGCCGTGCCGCACCCGGTTCCGCCGGGCCGTCGTCAGCGGTGTCGCGGTCGACCCGTACGGCTGTGCGGGAGGCGGTCCGAGGCCGTCTGATGCAGGCTGGCAGCACGGGTGTCCCGGGTGCGGACGCCGGAAGGGCGGGGAACTCCGTGACCGGAAGCGACGTGGCGCTGTCGGGGTGTGTCGCGCTGGTGACGGGTGCGTCCAGTGGTATCGGGGCCGCCACCGCCCTGGCACTGGCCCGGGAGGGAGCAGCGGTGGCGCTGGTGGCCCGCAGCGCCGAAAAGCTGGAGGAGCTGGCAGCAACGATCCGGGGCCATGGCGGCTCGTGCGCCGTCATCAGCGCCGATCTGCGTGACACCGTACGGGCCCGGGACACGGTCGAGGAGGTCGCCGAGCGCTTGGGGCGGCTGGACGTGCTGGTGAACAACGCCGGTTACGTTGCGATGGGGGCTGTCGAGGAGGTCGGCGCCGAGGAGGTCGACCGGATGGTCGACCTCAACCTGAGGGCGGTCCTGCACCTGTCGCAGGCGGCGTTGCCGCACCTGCTGCGTGCCGCGGCGGGCGGCCCGCGCAAGGTCGCCGACCTGGTCAACGTCAGCTCGGCCGCGGGCCGTGTGGTGCGCCGCGGCAACGGCGTGTACTCGGCGACGAAGCACGCGGTGTGCGCGTTCAGCGAGGTCCTGCGCCAGGAGGTGACCCGGCGCGGTGTCCGGGTGGGCGTGATCGAGCCGGGGCTGACCTCGACGCAGATGGCGACCGGTCCCGGATTCGCCGCGGCCCGCGGCATGGCGCAGGAGTCCTGGCTGCGGGCGGAGGACATCGCCCGCTCCATCGTCTTCATGGTCACCCAGCCGCCGCACGCCGCGATCAACGAGATCATGGTGCGCCCGACGGCCCAGGAGCACTGAACCCCACTCCGCGGCAGCTGGCCGAACGGCGTCCGCCTCGGCTCACGTACGTGTGGACGGCAGCCGGGCCGAGGGCGCTGACTCGCACGAGCGGTGCGGGCGGGGTGTCGTTGGCGGTTATGCCTGGTTTCCGGTGGTCTGTGGTGCGGTGTAGAGGATGGTGCGGGGCTGGACGGTCAGGTGTC
>NZ_JBHTTU010000360.1:0-1393 GCF_042794375.1 Kitasatospora sp. NPDC056531
AGCCGGATGCGGGAGAACCGCATGTCCGGTTTGATGCGGCGGGGACTGGAAACGGAGACTCATCCACCGCGCCAGTCCCCGACCCTACTCGACCTGTGGATGGCTCGGGAATTCCCCACCATCCGGTTCGAGCGCTATGTGGACGACGCGGTGGTGCACTGCGTCAGCGAGAGCCAGGCCCGCAAGGTCGCCGGCGCGATCGCGGAGCGGATGGTCGAGGTCGGGCTGCGGCTGCACCCGGAAAAGACCAGGATTGTGTACTGCCAGGACGGCAGGCGCCGGAGAGCGATCGCGCACACGGCGTTTACCTTCCTCGGCTACACGTTCCGGCCTCGCGGAGCGCGGGACAGGAACGGGAAGATGTTCCTCTCGTTCAGCCCCGCGATCAGCAAAGACGCCTTGAAGAAGATCAGCGCGACGGTGCGGTCCTGGCGGCTGCACCAGCGCACCGGTCAGTCCTTCGCCGACCTCGCACGGAGGATCAACCCCATCGTGCGGGGCTGGATGAACTACTACGGCGCCTTCTACCGGTCGGCGCTGTATCCCCTTCTGTCGCGCATCAACGCCTACCTGATGCGCTGGGTCCGCAAGAAGTACCGACGGCTGCAGGGACGCCGCCGAGCCCAGAAGAAGTGGCAGGAGGTCACCGCACGGTACCCCCGTTTCTTCGCTCACTGGGCCTGGGTGAACACCATCTCCGCAGTCTGGTGACCAGGATGACAAGAGCCGTATGAACCGAGAGGTTCACGTACGGATCTGTGAGAGCCGGGGGCTGCGATGCCCCCGGCTACTCGACCGCAACCGCCCGGCCCAGCCGACCGTCCGCGAGGTTCGGCGGGCTGAACTGGCCGAGCGGATAAGGCACTTCTTCACCGCGTCCGGCGACACCTACGGCTCTCCGAGGATCACCCTCGACCTGTGGGCGGAGGGCTGGCAGGTGTCCGAGAACACCGTCGCCAAGATCATGGCCGAGCTGGGCCTGCACGGTCGCAAGCCCCCGCGCCGGCGTCGGTCGCTGACCAGGCAGGGCAAGCGGAAGGCGGCCCGTGACCTGGTGCACCGCCACTTCGACGCCGTGGCGCCGAACGTGCTGTGGGTCGGTGACATGACCGAGATCGACACCGGCGAGGGCAAGCTCTACCTGGCCATGGTGATCGACCTGTTCTCCCGCCGCCTGCTCGGCTACGCGATGGGCGCCCATCACGACGCCGCCCTGGTCAGCGCCTCGCTCAAGATGGCCGCGGCCACCAGGGGCGGCCAGGTGGACGGAGTGATCTTCCACTCGGATCGCGGCAGCGAGGGCGGTTTCAACTGATCGTCGCAACACCTCGATCCAGGAGGATGTTGTGGCTCAGGGAAGGGCGCGTGCAGCGCTGAAGGCGGGTCGTCCGCC
>NZ_JBHTTU010000361.1:0-716 GCF_042794375.1 Kitasatospora sp. NPDC056531
GCGCCGAGGTGATCAAGTCCCCCGAGCAACAGGCCCGTTACGGCGGCACGGCGGGCACCGCCTTCGACTCCTGCTACCACAAGGCCTGCGACGGCCTGGACAACATCGACATGGACGCCTTCGACGTCAACATCGACGTGATCGCGCACGCCGTCGGTACCTACGCCTGGGACCTCTCCTCGCTACAGCGGCCCGTACCGGCACGGCGGCTCGTACCTGCCCGGCACCCGGCCGCTCAGAGCACGGCCGGCGCGGGTATGAGCGATTCGGGCAGTGCCTCCGGCGGAGCGGCCGACGCCCACGAGGTGACCGCCTGACGCCCGGGTGGGCCCGCTGCCGTCCTCGGGCGGCGGGCCCACCCGCCTGCCGTGCGCATACCGTCCACCCGGACCCTCCCCTCCGACATCGCCCCTGATGGGGCCGGGTGCGAGTCACCGTAGCGGACACCACTGACAATCCGGCCCGGGCCCTGTACGGTGCCGCGCGGAGCGCATCCGCCGAGACCCGGTGGGTGCGCCGAGTCCGGTCCTGACACCATGGGACCGAGATCACGACACCGTGACACCCTCGGAGGAGTCAGCAACATGAGCACGCACTACGACGTCGTCGTCCTCGGCGCGGGCCCGGGGGGCTGCACCGCCGCCGTCCGCTCGGCCCAGCTGGGTCTGGAGGGTGCGGTTCTCTAGGAAAAAGACCAGGGGGGGGTCTTCCTCCAC
>NZ_JBHTTU010000361.1:726-1392 GCF_042794375.1 Kitasatospora sp. NPDC056531
GCTGCATCCCCTCCAAGGCCCTGCTGCGCAACGCCGAGCTCGCCCACATCTTCACCAAGGAGGCCAAGACCTTCGGCATCAAGGTCGAGGGCCAGGTGACCTTCGACTTCGGCGAGGCGTTCCGCCGCAGCCGCTCGGTGGCCGATGGCCGGGTCAAGGGCGTCCACTACCTGATGAAGAAGAACGGCATCACCGAGTACGACGGCCGGGGCACCTTCGTCGACGACCGCACCCTCCAGGTCGCGCTCAGCGGCGGCGGCTTCGACGTCGTCACCTTCGACCACTGCATCATCGCGGCCGGCGCCACCACGCGCCTGCTGCCCGGCACCAGCCTGAGCGACCGCGTGGTCACCTACGAGGAGCAGATCCTCACCGAGCAGCTGCCGGAGAGCATCATCATCGCGGGCGCCGGCGCGATCGGCGTCGAGTTCGCCTACGTGCTGCACAACTACGGCGTGAAGGTCACCATCGTCGAGTTCCTGGACCGGGTGGTCCCGCTGGAGGACGTCGAGGTCTCCACCGAACTCGCCAAGCAGTACCGCAAGCTGGGCATCGAGGTGCTCACCTCCACCCGGGTCGAGTCGATCGACGACAGCGACCCGAACGCCAAGGTCCGCGTCACCGTCACCAAGGACGGCCAGCAGCAGGTGCTGGAGGCCGACAAGG
>NZ_JBHTTU010000362.1:0-518 GCF_042794375.1 Kitasatospora sp. NPDC056531
TCCGACAGCTCCACCAGCCCATCCAGCTCGCCGAGTTGGCCACCCAGGCGGGCATGAGCGTGCGCACCTTCAGCCGTCGCTTCCTCGCCGAGACCGGTCAGACCCCCGGCCAGTGGCTCACCACCCAGCGGCTCGAACTCGCCCGCAGGCTACTGGAGTCCAGCGACCTGCCGGTGGACCGGGTCGCCGAGCACGCCGGGTTCGGCAGCGCCTCCTCGTTGCGCCAGCACCTGGCCGCCACGATCGGCGTCTCACCCGCCGCGTACCGCCGCACCTTCCAGGGCCGGAACCACGACCTGACCGGCCCTCAGTCGGTCAGCACCGCCGGCTGACCCCTGAGGCGGCGATACCGGAGGATCCGCGTAGCGGGCACGAGGAGGCACTCGGCGTTCGGGCATACGTCGCGCCCGGCTCAGACGACCGCGGCAGCAGCCTGCTCCTCGTCCACTGCGGTCGTGGGGAGTCGATCCATCCCGCTAATCGGTGAGAGGAGGATCGGGAGCACGGCGAGCAGTTCA
>NZ_JBHTTU010000362.1:567-1101 GCF_042794375.1 Kitasatospora sp. NPDC056531
GTGCGCCGAGGAACTGGCCGAGCACGCCGCCGACGAGGGCGCCGACCGGCATCAGACCCCAGACGACGAAGCGGAACGTGGCGGTCATCCGACCCAGCAGCGGCTTCGGGCAGAGCTGCTGGCGGAAGCTCACGGTCGAGATCTTGTACGTCATGAAACCGACCCAGCCCAGGCCGTTCAGCGACACCGCGACCGCGAATCGCCAGTCGGCCTGGTACATCGGCACGGCCGTCAGCCAGAGCAGGCTGCTCACCGCCATCGACAGCCACATCGCCCGCCCCTGGCCGATCCTGGTCACGAGCGGCTGCACGAGGAGCGCACCGACGAGTCCACCGACGGCCTCCGCGCTGAAGACCAGGCCGCACAGGAAGGGCGACAGTCGCAGGTCACCGGCGAGCAGCACCAGCAGCACGGACGCACCGATCGTGCCGCACATGTTGGAGACCGCCGAGCTGATGGTGAGCACCCGCAGCAGCCGGTGCCCGAAGACGAACCGCATGCCCTCGGCGATCTCGGCCCGCAGCTGGGCGTCAC
>NZ_JBHTTU010000362.1:1111-1387 GCF_042794375.1 Kitasatospora sp. NPDC056531
CGGGGCGGGAGGTCGGGCCGACGGATGCGGGTGAGCGAGAGGGACGACAGGGCGAAGGTGACCGCGTTGACGACGACCGCCACCGGAGCGGTCACCGCGGCGACCAGTACCCCGCCGAGCCCGGGACCACCCACTTGGACGACGTTACGGGTGCTCTCGAGCTTGACGTTCCCCTCCGTCAACTGCTCGGCCCGCACCAGGTCCGGCAGGTAGCTCTGAAAGGCCACGTCGAAGAACGCGGTGCAGACGGACATGGCGAACGAGACGACGTACAGC
>NZ_JBHTTU010000363.1:0-1384 GCF_042794375.1 Kitasatospora sp. NPDC056531
GGGTGTGTCCAGCCAACGGTGTAACTCAGGTTGATTTGTATTACCGGCGGCCGATGGAGAGTCGGCCGTCGAAGGTGATCTCGAAGGCGTTCAGTGCGGCCTTCCAGCGGGTTGTCCAGCGCTTGCGGCCGGCCCCGGTGGGGTCGAGCGCCATGATGGCCATGTAGACGCACTTCAACGCGGCCTGCTCGTTGGGGAAGTGGCCGCGGGCGCGGACAGCCTTGCGGATACGGGCGTTGACGCTCTCGATCGCGTTGGTGGTGCAGACGACCCGGCGGATCTCGGTGTCGAACTGGAGGAAGGGGACGAACTCGGCCCAGGCGTCCGACCACATCTTCACGATCGCCGGGTACTTGTCGCCCCAGGACTCCTGGAACTCCAGGAACCGGTCCTCGGCCGCCTTCGCCGTGGGAGCGGTGTAGACCGGCTTGAGCGCCTTGGAGATCTTGTCCCAGTCCTGTCGGGCCGCGTAACGGAAGCTCGCGCGCATCAAGTGAACGACGCAGGTCTGCGTGATGGCCTGCGGCCAGACCGTCCCGATCGCGTCGGGCAGCCCCTTGAGGCCGTCGCAGACGACCATGCACACGTCCGAGACGCCGCGGTTCTTGATCTCGGTGAGGACTTGGAGCCAGTACTTGGCGCCCTCGCCTCCGTCGCCGGCCCACAGGCCGAGGATCTCGCGGGTGCCCTCGACGGTGACCGCGAGCGCGACGTAGATCGGGCGGTTCGCCACCTGACCGTCGCGGATCTTCACGTGCACGCAGTCGATGAAGATCACCGGGTAGACCGGGTCGAGGGGCCGGTTCTGCCACTCGGCCATCCCGTCGATCACCTTGTCGGTGATGGTGGAGATGGTCTGCTTGGACACGCTCGCGCCGTAGACCTCGGCCAGATGGGCGGAGATCTCACCGTGTGTCAGGCCCCGGGCCGACAGGGACAGGACCATGTCGTCGACACCGGTCAGCCGGCGCTGGCGCTTGCGCACGATCTGCGGCTCGAAGCTGCCCTCCCGGTCACGAGGCACGTCGATCTCGACCGGTCCCACGTCGGTGACCACGGTCTTGGACCGGATGCCGTTGCGGGAGTTCCCGGAGCCGGCACCGGCCGGGTCGTGCTTCTCGTAGCCGAGGTGGTCGGTGATCTCGCCCTCCAGGGCGGCCTCCAGCACCCGCTTGGTCAGCTGCTGCAGGAGACCACCCTCGCCGGTCAGCTTGACGCCCCCGGCGCGGGCCTGGTCGACCAACTGCCCGATCAACTGCTCGTCCAGCACATCCGGCGCGAGCTCGACCGGCCGGACTTCCTCAACCGCCTCGGCAGAGACGATCACGTCGCTCATCAGGTGTTCTTCCTTGATCGGGAGTTACACCGAAGACCGTACAGACCC
>NZ_JBHTTU010000364.1:0-1376 GCF_042794375.1 Kitasatospora sp. NPDC056531
TTCGCGGTGCTGGACCGGCGTCGTGGTGAGGGGCGGTCGTTCCGGGAGGCGTTGTCGGGGGTCCATGTCCACGGTACGCCTGTCGCCTGGCCCGTCACCGGGCCACGCGCCGACCTGCCGACGTATCCGTTCCAACAGCGCTCGTACTGGCTGAACGCGCCCCGTGACACCGACGCGGCACCGGGACAGACCGCGACCGGGCATCCCCTGCTCGGCGCGGCCATCGACCTCGCCGACACCGCGTCGACCGTGTTCACCGGGAACCTGTCGCTCGCCACACATCCGTGGCTCGCCGACCACACGGTCGCCGGCACCGTGCTGCTCCCCGGCACGGCCATGCTGGACCTGGTACTCCATGCCGGAACGCACGTCGGCTGCACGCGGGTTGAGGAGATGACCCTGCACACCCCGCTCGTGCTCGCCGAAGACGCATCGGTCGATCTGAGGGTCACCGTCGGTGAGCCCGAGAGCGACGGCGGCAGGCAGGTCATGGTGCACTCCCGACCGTTGGCGGAGTCCGGCTCGGGTACCTGGGTCCGGCATGCGACCGCGACGGTCACCGCCGCCCCCGCCGTGACCGTCGAGCCGACTGCCGTGTGGCCGCCGGTCGGAGCCACGGCCATGGACCCGAACGACGTGTACCCGCTGCTGGACGCACGTGGCTACCAGTACGGACCGGCCTTCCAGGGCCTCACCGGTTACTGGGTGCACGGCGACGACATCCTGACGGAGGTCGCCATGCCCGATCAGGGGGACGCCGCCGGGTTCGGCATTCACCCCGCGCTGCTGGACGCGGCCATGCACCCGCTCGGCCTGGAGACTCGGGGCGGTGGTGTGGCCCTGCCGTTCAGCTGGAACGGTGTGCAACTGCACGCGACCGGTGCGACGGCGCTGCGCGTCCGGCTGCAGCGGAAGGGCGAGGCGGTGGCGGTCACCGCCACCGACCTGGACGGTAACCCGGTGCTGACCGCCGACTCCCTGGTGCTGCGTCCGTTGCCCGCCGGGGAGCTCGGGCTCAAGGACCGGAGCCGTGACCCGCTGCTGCAGATCCGTTGGCAGCCCCACACCCCGTCGGAGGGGGACGCCGATCGCGAGCCCGTGCTGATCGGGACCGAGTTGGGCGGCCATCGGCCCTTCTGCCCCGACCTGGCCGGGCTCCTCCGGGCCGTCGACGGCGGCGCATCCGTTCCGGAGACCGTCCTGCTGCACTGCGCGCCGACCGAGGACCCGCTCGCCGCTCCGGAGCACGCGCACGCCGTCACCCGCCAGGTCCTGGAAGCCCTTCAACAGTGGCTGTCCGATGCCCGGTTCGAGCGGTCGACGCTGGTCGTGGTGACGCGTGGTGCGGTGTCGGTGAACGGCGGTGAGGCGGTCGA
>NZ_JBHTTU010000365.1:0-1376 GCF_042794375.1 Kitasatospora sp. NPDC056531
CCCTGGCCGCGCAGGACGACATCGGCGCCGCGTCGATCATCAACGTCTCGACGGCCGGCACGCTCACCCACCCGCCGTACGCCTCGCTCTACGTCGCCTCCAAGAGCGCGGTCAACGCGTTCACCATCGTCGCGGCCAAGGAACTGGGCCCGCGCGGCATCCGGGTCAACGCGATCATGCCCGGACCGTCGGACACCGAGGGCACCAGGGCCATGGGATTCCCCGGCTCGGCCCAGGAAGCGCAGGCGATCGCCGACACCCCGCTGGGGCGAACGGGCACCCCGGACGACTACGGCCCGCTGGTGACCTTCCTGGCTTCCGAGGACGCGCGCTGGATCACCGGGGACGTCATCCTCGCTTCCGGAGGCATGCGCTGACACCCCGTCCGTTCGGCTGCGGGCTCCGCCGCCTGCCCGCGGTCGGCGGGCCCTCAGATCCGCAGCTCCGGCGGGAAGCCCGTCCAGCGAAGTTCCTCCGGCAGGTGGGCCTGGTCGTTGAGCAGGAGCACCGAGGAGGGGCGGCCGGGGGCGAAGCGGAGGACGGTGAGGGCGGCGTTGGCAGCGTTGAGTCCGAGCCAGCGCCAGGCGGGGGCGTCGAGGGTGTGGCGGACGAGCCAGCCGATCAGGAAGGCGTGGGTGACGACCAGTTCGTGCCGGTCCTGCGCTCCCTCGACCGGGCCGGTGAACCGGGCGGCGGCCCGGCGGGCCAGGGCCCGGCCGTGCGCGGCCTCCTCGGCCGTGGTGTCGGCGAGGAAGTGCAGCAGGAACTCCGCACTGTCCTCGGGTAGTTCACTGCCCGGGGGCAGGTGCGGGACGTAGTCACCGGCCTCCTCGCAGACCGACACCGCCACCCCGCCGCCCAGTTGCTCGCCGATCAGCCGTGCGGTCTGCACGGCCCGGGGCAGCGGGCCGTGGTGCACCGCCGTGAGCGGCCGGTCGGCGAGCCGGCGGCCGAGGAGGACGGCCTGGCGGCGGCCGGCGGCGGTGAGGCCGCTGCCGTCCGGGGCGGCTTCGCCGTGGCGGGCGAGGTAGAGGTAGCGGGTGGCTGTGTCGGACATGCGGCGGGGCTCCTCAAGGACGGGTGATGTGACGGAGCGACGCAGCCGGGCCGGCGGTGGTTCCGGTCAGCCGGTGTGGGCCTGGTCCAGCAGGGCCAGTTCCTCCGCCGTCAGCCGGACGGCGCCGGCGGCGATGTTGTCCTCCAAGTGGGCCACGTCGCCGGTGCCGGGGATGGCGAGGACGTGCGGGCCGCGGTGCAGCGTCCAGGCGAGTCGGACCTGCGCGGTGCTGATGCCGCGGGCCCGGGCCACCTCCTGGACCTGGGCGGGTTCGGTCTCGGGGGGGGGGGCCTGCCTCTTTGCCCCCTCGATGGTGGAG
>NZ_JBHTTU010000366.1:0-1375 GCF_042794375.1 Kitasatospora sp. NPDC056531
GGGATCGCTATCAGTCGGGCGTGGTTGCGCTGCGGGGAGTTCGGCCTCCAGGCCGTTGAGGAGGGCGCGGAGGCCGGATTCGAAGGTCTGTTCTGGGGTTGCGGCGTAGTCGGTGGCCGACGGTGTGTCGATGCGGCTGCGCAGTCGGGGGAACTGCCGGGCGACTTCGCGGGCCTTCGCCATGGTGTCCTCCAGTTGCTCCTCGGCGTTCCCGCCGGCGCGGTTGAGCCGCCGGGTCAGGGAGGCCATCGCGGACACGCCGACGGCGTTGCCCAATACGAAGGTGAAGACGGTGGCCGACGCCTGGTCGGCGGCGGGCCCATGGAAGCCAGCAGCCTCGTAGACGGCGAGGCTGTGGTCGTCGTAGCGCGCCTTCCCGGGGCCGTAGAAGAGGTGGGAGCCGAGGGCCTGCATCAGCCAGGGATGCCTGGTGAGCATGGCGAGCAGAGCTTCCGCCATGGACACTGCCGCTGCTCGCCAGCCGACCGAGTCGAGGTCGGGCAGTTCGATCTCGTTCCATACGTGGTCACCGACGAGCAGGAGG
The DNA here is from genome assembly GCF_042794375.1 of Kitasatospora sp. NPDC056531. Taxonomy (NCBI): domain Bacteria; kingdom Bacillati; phylum Actinomycetota; class Actinomycetes; order Kitasatosporales; family Streptomycetaceae; genus Kitasatospora; species Kitasatospora sp. NPDC056531. The sequence continues at coordinate 545 of NZ_JBHTTU010000366.1, forward strand.
AGGTCGTCCTTGTTCGGAACGTGCCAGTAAACCGCGGTGGCGACGGTGCCGAGGCGTTTGCCCAGGCTTCGCATGTTCAGGCCCTCCGGGCCGTCCTGGTCGAGCAGGTCGACGGCGGTCAGGACGATCTGGTCGAGAGTCAGCGTGTTGCGTGCCATGCCCTGACGATAGGGCATTCCGGGCAGCCTCCTGCACTTAGTTCAGGAAAGCTCTTGCACTTAGTGCAGTGAAGTTCGTAGGTTCTGCTTGAACTAAGTTCAGTTCCTTCTCTGTCGGAGGCTTCCCATGCCGCTCCTCGTGGCTGTCGCGGTCGTGCTGCAACTCCTGCTCGCCGCGACCTTCGTCGTCATCCCCATCGCCGTCTGGCGCTCCGGCGCAGCGGCCCAACAAGCAGCCGAGGCGGAAGTGGTCCGGCAGGGCCACCCGGCGGAGATCCTTGCGCGGCACGGGATTCGGTTCGCGGAGCAGCCCTGGGAGTTCCTCCTCGCACTGGCCATCGCCGCATGTCTGAGCGCGCTGGCGGCACTCAACATCGCCGGAAACGAGACCGGCCGGGTCCTGTCGTGGATCGTCGAGCCGCTGATCCTGCTTCTGGTCGGTTCGGTCATCGCGAGTCAGGTGTTCGCCCGGCGCTTCACCGAGGCAGCCTTCAGGAAGTCCTCCGACGCCGGCGCGCGCACCATCGACGTGCGCGCGGTGCTCGCGGCCGTCGGCATGGGCTTCCCGTCCTGGGTCCGCCCGCTTGTCCTGGTCCGCTTCCCGCTCGCCACTGCGGGTTCGCTCCTGGTCATCCTGCTCCTGTCAACCGGAGCGGCCGACACCTACTTTCGT
>NZ_JBHTTU010000367.1:0-1374 GCF_042794375.1 Kitasatospora sp. NPDC056531
GCTTCACAGACCGGCCAGTGCCGAGGTCTCCACGCCCTGAGACCGCCTGCCCGGCGGCCTTGATGTTCTTCGCGGCGTTCACGTCGGCGTGGTCCCGGTGCCCGCAGGCCGCGCACCGGAAGACCGCTTGGCTCTCACGGTTCTCCGGTGCGCAGTGCCCGCAGGCATGGCAGGTCTGCGACGTGTACGCGGGGTTGACCAGCACAACGCTGCTGCCCGTGTGACGGGCGGCGTTGCGCAAGGCCAGTTCGAGCAGATGCCATCCCTTGTCCAGGATGGCCCGGTTCAGTCCGGCTTTCTGTCGAACGTTGCGGCCGGGCTGCTCGATGGTCCCGGCCGCCGAGGCGGTCATGTTGCGGGTGCGCAGGTCTTCGAGCACGACCAGCGCGGCTCGGCCGGTGATCCGGTTCGCGGTCCAGGCGCAGAAGTCCGCGCGTCGGTTGCGGACGCGGCCGGTGATCTGGTTGATCGCCGTGACGGTGGCCCTGCGGCGGTTACTGCCCTTCTTCTGCCGGGAGAGCTTCTGCTGCAACCGGCGCAGCCGGGCCATCTCGCCCGGCGTGGCGAATGCACGATCGTGGAACCGACCCTCCGAGGTGGTCGCGGCTACCTTGACGCCCCGGTCGATCCCCACGGCGGTGGACGGCATCACGTGCGTCTCGGGCGTGATCTTGCCGTCCTCGACAAGGAACGAGACGAACCAATGCCGCCCCTGTCGGGTTACGGTCGCCGATCGGACCTCACCACCGAGCGGGCGGGACCAGCGAAACCGCACCCAACCGAGCTTCGGCAGCTTCACGCGGCCCCACGTGGGGCCGATCCGCTCCACCGTGATCAGGTTCCCCGCCGGGAACCGGAACGACGGCGACCAGCGCCGCACGGAACGCCACCGCACCTTGAACGTCCCGTGCTCCCGGCACGCCCGGTCCAGGTCCCGCAACGTCTGCTGCAACACGGTCGACGGAGCATCAGCCAACCACGGGAACTCCCGCTTCGCCTCCGCCAGCTCAGCGGCCTGCGGAACGTAGTTCATCCACGCCCCGCGCCGCCGGTACTCCCGCCGCTGCTCCAAAGCGGTGTTCCACACCGACCGACAGATGCTACCGAACGTCTCACACAACTCCGCCTGATCTCCGGTCAGTTCAAGGCGGTAACGTCGCCCGGACAACATGAGGAACACCCCCCTTCGGCCGCTGTGATCAGCTTAGTGCGCGCTACTGACAACGCAGTGACCTGCGCCGCTTCGCGGCTCTGAGTCAAGGACGGGCTTACTCCAGCCGGACTTCTCCATTCCCGCTGGTCAACGGGCTGGGAGTGGGGAGTGTAGCCGGGTGGGAACGGGTGCGGGGCGGTCTTGGCCGCCCTGTCCCACCA
>NZ_JBHTTU010000368.1:0-1367 GCF_042794375.1 Kitasatospora sp. NPDC056531
AGCAGGTCGCCGGTCGCGGCGGGGGCCACGGGCGCGGCCGGGCGGCGGCCGGACTCCAGGAGCTCCTCCAGGCGGGCGTCCGGGACCGGTTCGACGAAGACCCGGGCGAGGAACCGGTCGGCGAAGGCCGCCAGCGCCGGGTCCTCGGGCAGGTGGTTGGCGGCGCCGACGCAGATCCGCAGCGGGCTGGCGAGGGTGGTGCGGCCTCGCCGGAAGACCCGCTCGTTGAGCAGGCCGAGCAAGGTGTTGAGGACGGCGGTCGAGCCGAGGAAGATCTCGTCCAGGAACGCGATGTCGGCCTCGGGCAGCATTCCGGCGGTCTCGAACTCGACCCGCCCCTCGCGGAGTCGGCGCAGGTCGACGGGGCCGAAGAGTTCGTTGGGCTCGGTGAAGCGCCCGAGCAGGTACTCGAAGTAGCGGCCGCCGAGCTGCGCCGCGACCCGCCGTACCGCCTCCGACTTGGCCGTTCCGGGCGCGCCGATCACCAGCAGGTGCTCCCCGGCGACGGCGCACAGCGCCACCATCTCGGCCACGGTCTCGCGCTCGCACATGCCCCTTCCGGCGGCGGCCACGGCGGCGGCTATCAGCTTGGCGTCGGAGGGTGACCCGGCGGCGGGGACAGGTGTCGGGGGAGCGGAGGTGGTCTCGGTCACGAGCATTGGAGTCTACGGCGGTTCGGGCGACGCTGACCAGCGGGTTTCCGCGGGGTCCGCCCGGGCCACGGCCGCGTTCCCGGCCCCGGGCCGAAAACAGGACCGACGCTTTGACAGTGGAAGGAGTCGGGCGTCACCCTCCGGGCCGTCGCCTCCCCCGCCCCCGGCTGGGCGGAGGAACGGCGGGTCCTGCTCAAGCCGATCCGGGACGCCTTTCCGTCCGAGGTGGTCGAGGTCGGCCCCGGCGTCCACGCCCGGCGCGGGCAGCGGCCCACCATGGACTGACGATCCGTCAGTTTGACTTCACAGCAACGGTTCCCATCCGGCCGAGCGAGCGGTCAGGGAGGACGGCGAGGAAGAGCAGCGTCGCACCGCCGAGCATGAACAGCGCGAGGTGGTGCAACCCTCCCGTGGTGGCGCCGTGCGGGAAGAAGGCCGCGGTCGCCGCCGAGGCGGCCATCGCGCCGAGGTACATGAAGGTGCGCAGCAGCCCGGCCGCGGAGGCGATGGCGGCCGGGTCGGCCTGGTGGTACAGGGCGGTCTGGTTGCCGAGCCCGATCAGCCCCTGCGGGACTCCCGCCAGCAGGCCGACGACGATGAGCACGGTGACCGCACTGGTCGAGCCCAGCAGCAACAGGGCGGCACTGGCTGCCATTTGGAAGACCGATCCGACCACCAGCTTGCCGCGTACGGCCGCACTGCGGCCTGTGATGG
>NZ_JBHTTU010000369.1:0-947 GCF_042794375.1 Kitasatospora sp. NPDC056531
CCCGGGCCGCGCTCCCCCGGCGGGCCGCCGAGGCCGTCGAGCCGCCCGCCACCGGGCGCGGCGACGTCCGCCCGTCCCGGCCGCCGCTGTCGCGCCGGGCCCGCTCGGGGCCGGGCGGGGTGCGCAGCAAGCTGGGCTGATCACCCCGCCGAGTAGCCGGCTCGGCCGGGCTCAGAACAGCGCCTCCTGGGTGTCCGGCTCCGGCGGACGGACCCGCTCCTCCAGGCCCAGCCCTTCGGAGCCGCGACCGGTGACCGGCGTGAGCGTCCAGCCGGTGAGCCGCCGGGTGTCCAGCAGCAGCGGGCCCGAGCGGTCCGGCTGGTCGAGAAACAGGTGCCGCCCCACCGCCGGGCGCAGCGTGCCCGCGACCACCGCCCCGGCGGCCAGCCCGGTGATCTCGCGGTAGGCCTCGGGAGCGCCCGCGCCCAGGCCGAAGCGCTCGACGTGGTCCACCACCGGGCGGTCGACGAACAGCTCCAGGGCGTGGCCGTCCAGCAGCCGGTGCGCCTGGGTGCGGGCCTCGGTGAGCACGGTGCGGCGGTACGGGGCGTCGCCGTGGGCCCACCAGTGGTCGGTCTTCAGCCGGGACTTGAAGCGCTCGCGGGCCATCCCCGAGGCAGCGACGGTGAGTTCGGCGCGGCGGATCGCGGGCAGGCTCCCGCGCGCGGTGAACGCGTAGGCCAGCGCGCCCTGTTCGAGCAGTCGGCTGTCGCCGCGCTGCTCGGCGGTCAGGCCGACCTTCAGCAGGCCCTCGCCGAACCAGGCGAGGTAGAGCGGGTAGGTGCGGCCGTCGTCCAGGATCTGGTCCCGGGCCAGGGCCAGGCCGCGGTCCACGCTCTGGCAGGCCGGGCACTGCGTCGCGCTGCCGCCGGGGTCGACCGCCGCGTGGTGCGGGCAGGGCGTGGGGTTCGTTGCGTCGGGGCGGCAGGGACCAACACAGAAGCGCG
>NZ_JBHTTU010000369.1:957-1361 GCF_042794375.1 Kitasatospora sp. NPDC056531
TCCCACCACCCCAGAATGCACAGGCAACTCGAATAAGGATCCGGCACGCAACCGCCACCCGTGGACGCCCTCGCACGACCGCCACCCGGTGGTCGAGGCGCCGACCGGGATCACCTTCGTGGGCTTCGAGAACCCGCCGGGGGTGACCACCGCGCAGCGGGTCCACAGCTTCCTCGACAGCGACCGCGCCGACTGGTACCACCACGTCGACCCCACCGCCCATGAGCACGGCGGGCACTTCATCCCCTGGGAGAACCCCGAGGCCTGGGTCGACGACCTGCGCCGCACCTTCCGCGGACGCCGACCGTGACGCCACGGCCCGCACCGACGAAGCGTCAGTTCCCGCCGTCCCGCGCCTGGGGCACCTGGCCGCAGGCCCCGCAGGTCGCGGGCGCTTGGCCGGG
>NZ_JBHTTU010000370.1:0-1350 GCF_042794375.1 Kitasatospora sp. NPDC056531
CCGTGGCCCTGGTGGCCGAGCACTCCCTGCACCACCTGCCCGTCGTGGACACCGACGGCCGTCTGATCGGTCTGCTCTCCTCGCACGACCTGTTGGACGCCCTGCGTTGCGACGACGAGGCGATCCGCTCCGACGCCCTCGCCCTCGCCCTCACTCCCGGAAGCGGCATCGTCCCGAACTCGCTGAACATCCGCTGCGAACGCGGCCGGGTCTCGGTCGCCGGACGCACCCGCACCCGCAGCGACGCCGCCGCCCTATGCCTCCAGATCGCCCGCATCGACGGCCTCACCTGCCTCAACGACCGCCTCACCTGGGACCTCGACGACACACAGTCGTAGCCTTCCTACCGACGCCACAACCGCCATGCCGACGGCACGGCGATTCGCATCGGCACGATGGCAACTGGGCACTCGGCGTTGCACCACGACCTGGCTGGTGGAGCCGAGCCGCCCGAGCGGTCCGCCCGGGTCACCGTGGCGGCCCACCACGACGAGTCGGTGCCGGGCCGCTGCCGCCGCCAGCTCCTTCGCCGCGCCGAAGCGCACGACCGAGGCCGTGACGTCGACGTCCGGAACACGCTCGCGCCGGCCCGCCAGCGTCTCGGAGAGCAACTGTTCACGCTCGACGGCGGCGTGCCCCTTCTCGTGGTTCGGCGGGGCCTCAGGGCCGGGACCGAACAGCGGGTAGCTCCAGGCATGGACCACGACCAGGGCCAGGGCCTGCCGCCGCGCCGCTTTGAAGGCGAACGCGAGCGGTGGGCCCTCGCCGTCCCTGCCCTCGACCCCGAAAACCACCCCGCCCCGAGTCGTCGGCGTGTGGCGCACCACGACGATCGGACACGCTGCGCGGGCGGCCACGTGCAGGCTCGTCGAGCCGACGAGAAGCCCGGGGAATCCTCCGGACCCTCGGGCGCCGACCACAAGGAGCGCTGCGTCAGTCGCCGCGCCCGTCAGTGCCTCGTACGGCGGGTCGTCGACGAGTTCGACGGTGACGGTGAGTTCCGGGTGCCGAGCGGACACCCGTGCGCACTCCCCGTCGAGCAGCCGGGCTTCGGCCGGATCGACGGCGCCGTGCCGGGCGTGGATCAGCCGCAGGTCCGCCCATCGTCGTGAGGCCTCGTCCGCAGCCCAGTCGACGGCGGCCTGGTTCGGCTCCGACGGGTCCACGCCCGCCACGACGCATCGGCTCATCATCGACATCTCCGCGCTACATCGACCTACCCCACCGTCGGACCGGTCCGGCTCACCGGACGAGCACCCGCTCGCCCGAGCGCGGGACCACGGCGGTCCAGCCGAGTTCGCGGTCGATGCGGTCGCGCAGGGCCTGCGAGCCCTCGGGCTCGCCGTGGAC
>NZ_JBHTTU010000371.1:0-1349 GCF_042794375.1 Kitasatospora sp. NPDC056531
ATGGATGACCGCGCCGCATGTAGTGACAGCGTCCCGGGCAGTGCGCCCATGTGATCGATGCAGCAATCAGCATGTGGGAAAAGGAACTTGGCGAACTTCTCCTGAGGATCGGGGCCCGCTTCCCCCGCGTGGAGCCCCGGCGCCGCGTGCGGGACTACGTCCGTGGGCTCCTGGGCCCTGTAGGCCGCAAAAACGGCTGGCAACTGGCCGAATACGCAGGCCACGCCACCCCCGACGGCCTGCAGCACCTGCTGTCCCGCAGCCGCTGGGACGCGGATGAGATCCGCGACGACCTGCAGACCTACGTCGCCGAACAGCTCGGCACCGACGACGGCGTCCTGATCATCGACGACACCGGCTTCGTGAAGAAGGGCACCACCTCCGCCGGAGTCCAGCGCCAGTACTCCGGCACCGCCGGCCGCACCGAGAACTGCCAGATCGGCGTCTTCGCCGCCTACGCCACCAGCCGCGGCCACACCCTGGTCGACCGGGAGCTCTACCTGCCCAAGTCCTGGACCGAGGACCGAGAACGCTGCCGATCCGCCCGCGTCCCCGACGACCGCGCCTTCGCCACCAAACTGGAGCTGGCTCGCGTCGTGATCCGGCGGGCCATCGCCTCGCCCCTGCCCATCGCCTGGGTCACCGCGGATGCCGCCTACGGGCAGGACGCCCACTTCCGCCGCTTCCTCGAAGACGCTGGGCTCTCCTATGTTGTGGCCGTGCCCAAGTCCCAGCAGGTCCACGGTCCGCGCATCGACCACCTCATCAAGCAGGCCCCGCTTGAGGCCTGGCAGCGGCTGTCCGCCGGAAGCGGCGCCAAGGGCGAGCGCTACTACGACTGGGCCGCCGCCCGCCTGCCCGCCGTGGTGGAGTTCGACGGCGACGAACCCGCCCGGCAACGGTGGATGCTGGCCCGCCGCAGCATCGCCAAGCCCGACGAGATCGCCTACTACCTCGCCTGCGCGCCCCTTCAGGCCACCCTTACGGACCTCGTCCGCATCGCAGGCTGCCGCTGGAAGATCGAGGAGTGCTTCCAGAGCGCGAAGAACGAATGCGGCCTCGACCAGTACGAGGTCCGCCGCTACGTCGGCTGGTACCGGCACATCACGCTCGCCATGCTCGCGCACGCCTTCCTGGCGGTGATGGCCGGTCAGGAACGGGAAAAGGGGGCGACGAGAGAGACACGCCCGACCTCGTGGACCTCACACCAGCCGAGATTCGCCGTCTGCTGGCAACTGGACCCCGTCGCCGTCCCCCGGACCGCCACCACGCCGTGACGTGGTCGCGCTGGCGCCGCCGTCACCAGGCGCGCGCCCGCCGCTGTCACTACATGCGACGCGGTCATCCGC
>NZ_JBHTTU010000372.1:0-1341 GCF_042794375.1 Kitasatospora sp. NPDC056531
GGGCGGGCGGGTCGACGTCGGTGACGAACCACGGGACGGGACGGCCGAGTTCGCCGCGGAACTCGGCCACCGCCGCCAGGAACGAGGTCCGCAGGCGGACCGTCGGATCGATCAGTTCAGGCATCCTGACATGATGCCGGTCAGCCTGGACCCCGGGGGCTCAGTTCCCTTGCCGGAGTTCCTCCCGCTCCGCGCCGTCGAGAGCCGCCGCCCAGTCCGCGAAGGCCCGCAGACGCAACTGTGGTGCTCCCTCCCGCGCGAACCACAGCAGCCAGCCGTCCTCCGCCTCCAGAGCGGCGCGGGTGGCCCGGTACCAGTCCTCGCGGTCGAGCAGCGAGAGATGGGCGGCGAGGAGTGCCTCGCGTTGTGGCTCGGTGCAGTTCGAGTCCTCGGCGGGATTGCTGGAGAGGTGCCGGGCCAGCGTGGCCAGGACGTAGAAGCGGTCGACGGCTGCCGGGAGGTCCGCGACGTGGCGGACGTGGGCCTCCAGGACGGCTGCGGAGTGGGTGTAGTGACGCAGCGTCGTGCCCATTCCGGCGGCATGGGCCATCACGGACAGCACCCGCCCGGCGTGGTCGAGCAGTTCGGGCTCGGAGGCGAAGCGCTCGACCTCCTCGTGGACGCGGGCGGTCTCGGCGACCTTGCCCGCGAAGTAGCCGTTGAGGAAGTCTCCGTCGACCGCCTTGTGCAGCAGCCATGGGCGGGCGTCCGGGTGGTCCAGGCGGCAGAGTGCCTCGACGAGGTGAACCCGCCCCCAGCCGGCCGCCCGCTCGGCCAGCCAGAGCAGGGACTGCGCGCTCGGGTCGAGGCGTTCGAGGGCGTGCGCGGCGAGTGGGCCGAACTGGTTGGACAGCAGCCCGATCGTTCGGATCAGTGGGATGTCGTCCGGCGTGCCGAGTTCGGTGAGCAGGGCGAGCCCGACCGTGACCGCGCAGCGGTCGCTCCCGTACCGCACCAGCCAGCGCCCGGTGTCCCGGACCCGATCGGGATCGCCCCGGCGGGCGGCAGCGGCGATGTCGTCGTTGTGGTGGATGGGGACGAAGACCTCGTGGAAGGCGTCGGCCAGCGCACTCGGCTCGGTCGATGCCCGGGCGAAGTGCTCGTCCAGGACGCGGCAGACCGCAGCCCCCAAGGCGCTTCGGTCCCCGGGGTGTTCGGGGCGGGAGGGACTGCGGTGCAGCTCCTCGTCCGGGTACGGTGACCCGTCACGGGGGAGAGGTCGGTCGGGATTCCGGCGGTGCAGCAGCACCGCGTGGTCGTACAGGGCCAGTTGACGTTCGGGCGCGTACTGCCCGGCGGCAGCGCTCACCAGCTGAGGGCCGGCTCGATTCTCTTGATCAT
>NZ_JBHTTU010000373.1:0-1340 GCF_042794375.1 Kitasatospora sp. NPDC056531
AGTAGTTAGAAGGACACTTCACCTGTCTTTCCTGTCGTCGCCGGGCGGCATGTGGAAAGGGCGAAGCATGTCCAAATCAGGCAACGTGAACCGGCTGGCGAAGAAGATCCGCGACAACACGTCACTTACCCTCGCCGCCTCGTTCCGATTGGCGCGGCAGGTAAACGGGCGCCCCGGGCCTCCGACTGCCGATGCCCCCGACCCGCGTCAGCGGCGCTTCGAAGCACACTTGGCCCACGTCCTGGCCGCAAGCTTCCAGGACCATCAGCTTAATGGCGCGCTACTCGGTGTGCGGGAAGCTGTGCCGAACGGGCAACGCCTAGACCTGCTTCTGGAACCAGCCATGGCCGAGGCGGTCATTTACGAGCTCCTGCCACGGTTCGACCACTCCTACGGTGGCATCCGTGGGGTTCCCGGGCTGCGCGTGACGGGTGACGGAAGGAGGTGGACACTCCACGCGATCGGCCTAGGGCGAGTTGCTGCAGCACGGGCTGACCGCGGCCCCATTCGTCTGCCGATTCCGCGCGACGACGAGGTGGCCTTGTGGGGCAGGACGCCCGACGACCTCTCTCGCGATGAGAAGCGTGAGATCGAGTGGTGGGCTGATGCCAGAGGCGTCGATGACCTACACACCCGGGACCTACTGATGAGTCGACTCTTGCGACGTCCTGAACTGGTCAACAGGACATCGGAACCTCATGGATTCGCTAACTGCTACAACCACCACGCCGGTGACCTGGTGATCGAGTGGTGCTGTGGTGACACCATGGAGGCGCTCTGTGCCACCCTCCTGGCCCACGGCTTCATCGACGGTGTACCGCGCGCCGACGCAGTGGAGTTGATCTCCCGGCATTCTGCCCGTCTCGGCGATGCCACGGTCATCCTGAACCGTCACGCCTCGTGCTTGTACGGCGACGACGCCCAGACCATCGCTGAGCACATCAAGAAGGGCTACGAGTCATGAGCCCATCCACAGTGGCACTCGTGCTACCCGCGTGCGTACTTGCAGGGGTCTTGGTGCGCCATTTCCGGGACATGATGGTGCTACGACAGCTGAAACGACTCCTGGAGGGCTGCGATCCGCAACAGCGAGCCGAAGTCTGTGTGATCCTCGCTGAGTCGCTGCACGCCGGGCGGCAGACCGGGGTGCAGCGCGATCTACGAGCGGACGAGCCAGAAGACCTGGGACGGGTATCGGGAGAGCGGTGAAGACGGCCTCACGGTGGTCCAACTGTCAGTTGTCGGGCAGGCAGGTTCCAGGTGCGCTCTCAAGGCGCGGTGCGCGGGCTTCGAGGAAGTGTGCAGCCGTTTTCCAGAGTTGGTGCAGTGCTTCCTCAGCC
>NZ_JBHTTU010000374.1:0-1323 GCF_042794375.1 Kitasatospora sp. NPDC056531
AGGGGGGGAAGAGGTGCAGCCCGAGGTCGAGTGCGGCGCTGCTGCCCGCGGCGGTGAGGATGTCGCCGTCGTCGACGAACAGGATGTCCTCTTCGAGCCGGACGGCGGGAAACCGAGCCCGGAATGAGTCGGCCCACTGCCAGTGCGCGGTGGCCCGGCGCCCGTCGAGGACCCCGGCCTCGGCGAGCGTGAAGGCACCGCTGCAGAACCCGACCAGCCTCGTACCGCGCGCGTGCGCCTGGCGGACGGCGTCCAGTACAGCCGGACGGCGCGGCACGTAGACGTCAGGCCGGTTGGGAACGATCAGGGTGTCCGCCGACTCCGCCGCTTCCAGACCGGCGACTCCCGTGAGGGTGAAGAAGCCGTCCCGCATCAGCGTGCTCGGCTCGGGCGAGCAGAGGCGGAAGTCGTACAGGTCGCGGCCGATCTCGGGCCTGCGCAGGCCGAAGACCTCGGTGGCGCAGCCGAGCTCGAAGGGATTGGAGTTCTCGTCCACGATCACGACGACCCGGTGCGGGCCCGCCGTACGGACGGCGTGAGAGGAATCTTGCGACACATGCAATTCCTAGCACTCACGCACGCGGCATCCGACGGGCAAGGATTCCCTCATGAGCAACGACCACCCCATCCTCCTCAGCAAGGCCCTGACTTCCTTCGACGCGCTGTGGAGCCCTCGCATCGTCACTCGCGTCAACGACTACGACGTACGCGTCGCCAAGGTCGAGGGCGAGCACCTCTGGCACGCCCACGACGACACCGACGAGTTCTTCCTGGTGCTCGACGGGGAATTGTGCATCTCCTTGCGCGAGCCCGCGGGTGAACGCACCGTCCGGCTTCCCCAGGGTGCGGTCTTCACCGTCCCGCGGGGGACGGAGCACAAGCCCTACGCCCCCACCGGCGCCGCCATCCTCATGTTCGAGCCCACGGGGACACCGACCGTCGGCGACCGCCACGAGCAGATCCCCGATCACATCGACGCGACGACAGGGCACGCACTCGTCGATTCGTGAAACATCGGCACTCAGCCGGGCTACCGGTGCGCGACGAGCGACGTGGCTGTGCGCACCACCTGATCGAAGGGCCCGGTATCGCCGGTGACCCGCCCCGTGTGCCGCCGGGCGGCGGAGAGGGAACGGTCGGAGCTATCGTCAGGGCATGGGACAGGGCGAAGCGGTGCTGCTCGACATCGACGGCGTGCTCACGGTGGACTGGAAGCCGATCCCGGGCGCCGTGGCGGCCGTACGTGAGCTCCGCGCCGACGACGTGCGGTACGTGCTGCTGACCAACACCACCTCGCGCACCAGGCGTTCAATCGCCGGAACC
>NZ_JBHTTU010000375.1:0-1323 GCF_042794375.1 Kitasatospora sp. NPDC056531
CCCGAACCCTTCGTGCTGCTCGGGGGAACGAACGGACGTACACGTCGACCGAGTTGCCCAAGCGTGGCGTCGGCGATCCGTGCTGGCTCGGTCAGTTGATCGCCCGGCGTTCGGCGGTGCCCGTCATGGGTTGAACGGCGGTTTACGGGGTGGGCTCCGGGGTCTGGTGCTGCGGGTGCTCGTGCTGGTGTCGGCGCTGCGGGTGTTCGGGGTGGTGCTGGTGCTCGCGCTGGTGTTAGTCGCGGCTTCTCTCGGGGGTACCAGTCCCGGCGCGGAAGTTCTCGGAGTTTCCGCAGCTCAGTGGCTTGGAGCCCGAACCTACTGATCCCAACATGTGTGGTGCAAGGAGGCTCACTGACGCGACCTGGTGCATCGGCTGCTGATCGGGCGGGTACCAGCGGGCACTGCCGGCGTCAGGCGCTTCCCGCTGCCCGCCTCTTGAGATAGCCCTGTGTGCGCGAGAGCGCGTGGGCCATCAGGCCGTTTGCCAGGAGTAGCAACCATCCCCCAGGCATGTAGACGGCACGAACCGAGTATCCCGATTCGCTGTCATCCGAGATCTCCAGGCCGAGTGTCATCGCGAGCACCCACAGACCGAGGAGCGTGACGAGCGTGATCCAGCCAGCACAGATCCCGCCTGCCGCCAGGCCCCACATTTTGAGGCCATGACCGCTGGCCAGCCCCAGTAGGAACAGGACCGCCAAGACGAGGCTGGCCGCAGTGCCAATGATCCCGAGCGGTATCGGCTGCCAGCTCAGGTCCACTCCGGGCCCTCCCTGGCAAAGTGAGACAAGTCAGGCATACTGGATGATTCATTGAGTCGAGGGCGGAGAAGGAGTAGTCCCAGGTGGCCAGCACCAACGACCACAGGGCCCCGGATCCGCAGGTGGAGCCCCGGTCCACGAACCGCCGGTTCTCGGCGGCGTACAAGCAGCGGATCCTCGCCGAGTACGACACCCTGGACAAGCAGGGCAAGGGCGCGCTGCTGCGGCGCGAGGGCCTGTACTCCTCGCTGATCTCGGCGTGGAAGAGCCAGCGCGACGCCGGGGCTGCGGCAGCCCTGGCCGCACCGGCGGGCCGGCCGAAGGCCGACCCCCGCGACAAGGAGATCGCCAAGCTCAAGAGTGAAGTCGAGCGCCTGGAGAAGGAGTTGGGCAAGGCCCGCACCGTCATCGAGGTGCAGGGAAAACTCTCCGCGCTGCTGGACCAGCTCGCCACGGGCAGCGCGACCAACGACGGCGAGACGAAGTAGACCATGCCGCACCCGCCCTGCCGGGCACGGCGGGCACGGTGTTCGAGGACGCCCGGACCGCGGCCCTGGAG
>NZ_JBHTTU010000376.1:0-292 GCF_042794375.1 Kitasatospora sp. NPDC056531
CCGCCGTTGGTGTGGGGGGGAAAGCCGGGGTGGGGGTTTCCGGTGGCATCCGCTGCCGCCGAGCTGAGGAGTCGCGAGGGAGGAGGAACGAGAAGCGTGCCGGGAACAGGCCCGGCGGCTGCGGGGCCCAGCAGCCGCCCGACCTGGGCCCGGGGCGGAGGGCGCAACGCCCGGCCAGGTGAGCCCATGGCCAGGTGAGCCCATGGCCAGGTGAGCCCATGGCCAGGTGAGCCCATGGCCAGGTGAGCCCATGGCCCGGGGCGGGGATAGGGGGGGGAGGGGGGAGAGGAAA
>NZ_JBHTTU010000376.1:302-1315 GCF_042794375.1 Kitasatospora sp. NPDC056531
GGGGGCCGATTGATGGGGTATACCTCGCCATGCGCGCCCCTACGCCGCCCTCACCCCCGCCCCTCCCCCATCCGGATCACCCCCCCCGGGCCGGGAGATGCGGGAGCCGCTGTTCCGGGATACCGGGCGAGCGTGCGAGGTGGGTGGGCAGGCGGCGGGTAAGGAGGAGGAAGGGGGGTGGGGGGAGGGGGCGGGCCCCAGAAGCGTCAACGATGTGACCCGGATCACTACCAACGGGCGATGACTCCCGAACAGCCCCCCGGTCTTCATTGCGAACCCCCGAACGAGCCAGCTGGCCAGCCCCCGAAGGAGTACCCCCAAATGCGCATCGTGATCAGTGAGTTCATCAGCCTCGACGGTGTCGTCCAGGCCCCCGGCGCCCCACAGGAGGACACCGACGGCGACTTCGCCCACGGCGGCTGGTCCCACCCGTTCTTCGACCCCGACACCCTCGGCCCGTACATCAACGAGGCGATGAGCACCGCCGACGCCCTGCTCTTCGGCCGCCGCACCTGGCTGACCATGGCCGCCGCCTGGCCCGGGCGGGCCGGCGACCCGCTCGCCGACCAGATGAACTCGATCAGGAAGTACGTGGTCTCCGACACCCTCGACGAAACCGACCTCACCTGGGCGAACTCCACCCTCGTCCCCGGCGCCGGGGCCGTCGACTGGGTGCGCCGACAGTGCGCGGCCGACGGCCGCGACCTGCTGATCATGGGCAGTCCGACCCTCGTCCGCACCCTCCTCGCCGAGGACCTCGCGGACGAGCTGCGGCTGATGGTGATGCCCGTCCTGCTCGGCGGCGGCAAGTCGCTCTTCCCGGCCGACGGCGTGCAGCGCACCTTGGAACTCGCCTCCACCACGATCGGCAGGACCGGCGTCCACGCGGCCACCTACCGCCGCCCCGCCAACGCCCCCGCCTAGATGATTGATGCCAAGGGCTCGCCGGCGCGCATGACATGAAGCGAGGGAGTCCAGAGATCGGTTGTGACGCCTGATCTGGACTCCCTCGC
>NZ_JBHTTU010000377.1:0-869 GCF_042794375.1 Kitasatospora sp. NPDC056531
GGGCGTAGTAGCGGTACGGCTGGTAGACGTTGAGCGGTCCGGCGAGCAGCTTTCCCTCGTCGTCGGTGCCGTATCCGGTGATCGGGGTGTTGTTGACCGACTCGGCGGTGAGGCCGATCAAGTCGACTTCCAGGGACAGGAGTTCCTCGCCGTGGCGGTTCAGCCCGTCCGGTCCGAGGGTGGCACGGCGACAGGAGACGCTCCACCGCTCGCGCACGGCGGGCGCGTTGAGCGAGGGCATGGTGGTCTCGAACCAGCCGGGATGCTTGGGTTCGGCGTACAGACGGCGCCCGGCGTCGATGGCGAGCGGGTTGTCGCAGAGTACGTGCAGCCGGGCGATGCCGAGCAGCTTGGTCTGCTCGTAACCCCGGGCGTACTGGCCGTAGTTGACCACCGGGATGCGCTCTTCGGCGAACACCGGGTGGGCGATCAGGTTGATCTCCAGCTCCTGGGTGATACCGCCACCGTTCGGGTACTGGGCGAAGTAGAGCTGGTAGTTGAGCGACACGCAGGCCCCGCCGTCGAAGGCGGCGACGGCCAACCCGGGGTGGCGCTTGCCGAGCACCTGGCGGGCCCGCTCGGGTTCGACCAGGTAGTCGACCCCGACGTTGTGCAGCGCGCCGTAGTGGAAGGGCAGATGGTACGGCTCGGGTACGGGCGGCAGCGGCAGGCCGGTCATGAGTGCTCCGAGGGCGAGGACGGTTCGGGCGAGGAGGGCACGGACGGGGTGGCCACGGACGGGGAAGGCCGGGACACGGCGGCCGGCCGGTGCAGCTCCACCAGGTCCCGGTGCATCCGCTCAGTGCTGCGCAGCGCGAGGGCGGCCATGGTGAGCGAGGGGTTGGAGGTGCCCAGCGAGGGCATCGAAC
>NZ_JBHTTU010000377.1:896-1281 GCF_042794375.1 Kitasatospora sp. NPDC056531
GCTCCCAGCAACGCTGCCAGTGGTCGACCACGGAGCTGCCGGGCGAGTCGCCCATGAGATGGGTGCCCCCGGCGTGGCCCGCGCCGCGGTAGCCGTGGACGACGCCGCGGTGTTCGAGCCGGCCCGGCCAGTGGGCACCCGGGTAGGCGGTGTGGTCCTCGGCGCCCAACAGGGCGAAGAGCTGGTCGGAGACGGCCCGGGCGGAGGCCATGCCCTCGCGGACGTAGTCGGAGAGGTCGTAGCGGATCGCCGGGACGGGCAGGCCGAGCGGATCGCGCCGGTCCGGGTCGAGGGTGACCCGGTTGGCCGGGTCGGCGGGCTGTTCCAGCTCGAACTGGAGCGAGAACTGCCGTCCCAGCCGGTCGCCGAGGCGCTCGCGCAGTTC
>NZ_JBHTTU010000378.1:0-1278 GCF_042794375.1 Kitasatospora sp. NPDC056531
CCGGTCGAGGAGGTACTGGTGCTCCGCCCCGGCCCGGCCGGAGCCGAAGCGGGCGATCAGCGCCGCGCCGAACTCCGCAAGGTACGCCGTGTCGCCGCCCGCCAGGTGCGCGTCGAGGAGCCGGCACACCTCGCCCACCTCGTACGACCCGGCCAGGCCGGCCACCAGTTGCTCGATCGTCTTCGCCACGGGGGCGAAGCCTACGGCGGGTCAGCCCCGCGGGACCACCTGGGACTGCACCGCCGGGAGCTTGCGCCAGTCGCTGGAGACGATGCTGGCGTGCGCCCGGGCCAGCTGCACGGTGCGGGCGCGCGCCTGGTCGACGGTCGGGTCGGTGGCGCTGATCTTCGGCGCGACGTTCTGGGCGTCCGTCATCACCAGCAGGTAGTGCGAGCGGTCGTACCACGCGGTGTCGATGCCGTTGAGGTAGGCGGCGGCGTCGCCGTCGAAGACCACGAACCACGGGCGGATCCCGGCGTCCGCGCCAGCGTACTTGCCGCGCGGGTCGCCGGCGGCCGCGCCGTGCACCGCCGGGAAGAGCTGGGCCTGACCGATCCGGCCGGCCGCCGCCAGGTCGCGCAGGTGCCGCCCGTACTCGACGTCGGTGTGCAGGGTGTCGAACGGGTTGTGCTCCTCGACCGTCCCGGGGATCGCGTAGAGCAGCACCCGGCCGGCGAGCGCCGAGCGCCTCGGCCAGTTGCCGGCCCGCACCGCCTCGTCGAGGCTGGCGTACGAGCCGCCGCCGGGCTTGGCCAGCACGTCGGCCGGGCGCAGCACCCGGTCGCCGAGGTGGGCGGCGATCAGCGCGTCCAGCTGGTCCGGGCCCATCCCCAGGTTGGCGGCGAAGCCGCCCTTCAGCTCCAGCTTGACCACCAGCGGTCCGGCCCCCGGGTGGGCGCCGAGCCAGACCCGGATGTCGTCGAGGCAGTGCTCCAGGTTCTTGTTGGTGCCGCCGGTGTAGAGCTGGGCGGAGGTGTCGGCGGCGGTGCAGTTGTTGGAGTTGCCGAGCGGGTTGGAGTGGCTGACCTTCCACTCGTGGGTGATGACGTCGGTCCAGAGGTCCAGCTCGATCATCCCGGTGCCGGTGTCCAGCCCCCGGGCGAGGTACGGGTAGGCAGCCGGGTCGTAGGTGTTGTGCAGGCCGACGGTGGTGGCCGAGCCGAACGGCAGGTCGCCCGTGCCGGACTCGGTGGCGCCCGCCGCGCCGGTCGGGACGACGGCCGCCGCGGCGCCGAGCAGGCCGGCCGCCAGGAGGCCGGCCAGGGTACGGCGTACGGT
>NZ_JBHTTU010000379.1:0-1274 GCF_042794375.1 Kitasatospora sp. NPDC056531
GACTCAAGACGCTGCTCGCGATCGTCGGCCCGGGCCTGATCGTGATGGTCGGGGACAACGACGCGGGCGCCTTCTCCACCTACGGCCAGGCCGGCCAGAACTACGGCACCCAGCTGCTGTGGACGCTGCTGATGCTGGTCCCGGTGCTGTACGTGAACCAGGAGATGGTGCTGCGCCTGGGTGCCGTCACCGGTGTCGGCCACGCGCGCCTGATCCTGGAGCGCTTCGGCAAGTTCTGGGGCGCGTTCAGCGTCATCGACCTGTTCCTGCTGAACGCGCTGACCCTGGTCACCGAGTTCATCGGCGTCACGCTGGCCGCCGGGTACCTGGGCCTGCCGAAGGCGGCCTCGGTGGTGCTGGCGGCGGCGATCATCATCGCCTCGGCCTTCACCGGCTCCTTCCAGCGCTTCGAGCGCGTCGCCGTCACGCTGTGCGTCGGCTCGCTGCTGCTGGTGCCGATCTACTTCATGGTCCACCCCAGGACCTCGCAGATGGCCCACGACTTCGTGACGCCGACCATGCCCGGCGGCTCCGGCCAGCTCGCGGCCGTGATGCTGGTCATCATCTCCATCGTCGGCACCACCGTCGCCCCCTGGCAGCTGTTCTTCCAGCAGTCGTACGTCATCGACAAGCGGATCACCCCGCGCTTCATGAAGTACGAGAAGGTCGACCTGTGGATCGGCATCGCGATCGTGGTCATCGGCGCCGCCGCGATGATGGGCTTCACCGCCGCCGCCTTCGCCGGCACCGACGGCTTCGGCCAGTTCTCCGACGCGGCCGCCGTGGCCAAGGGCATCGAGGACAAGGCCGGCCACCTGGCGGGCGTGCTGTTCGCCATCGCGCTGCTGGACGCCTCGATCATCGGCGCCTTCGCGGTGTCCCTGTCCACCGCCTACGCCATCGGCGACGTGTTCGGCATCAAGCACTCGCTGCACCGCGGCGTCAAGGGCGCCAAGGGCTTCTACGCGGTCTACGCCGGCCTGGTGGTGGTCGCCGCGGCGATCACCCTGGTGTCGAACGACTACATGCAGGGCCTGATGACCCAGTTCGTCCAGGTGCTGGCCGGGGTGCTGCTGCCCTCCGCGACGGTCTTCCTGCTGCTGCTCTGCAACGACAAGGCCGTGCTCGGTCCCTGGGTCAACGCTCCCAAGACCAACGCCTTCACCGCCGCCGTGGTCGGCGTCCTGGTCACCCTCTCGATGATCCTGACCGCCGCCGTGGTCTGGCCGGACATCAGCTCGGACGCGATCCTGTGGATCATGGCCGGCTGCGGC
>NZ_JBHTTU010000380.1:0-1243 GCF_042794375.1 Kitasatospora sp. NPDC056531
GCGCCATGCTGTACGGCCGCACCGGCGACAAGCTGGCCGACCACCCCGACAACGACGAGTTGTACGCCGCCGCCCAACGCCTCGGCGTGCCACTGCACTTCCACCCGCAGACGCCGGTCCAGCCCGTCATCGATGCCTACTACTCCGACCTCGGCAACATGAGCATGATCCTGGCCGGGGCCGGCATCGGCTGGTACTACGACCTCGGCATCCAGTACCTGCGCATGATCTTCTCCGGCGTCTTCGAGCGCTTCCCCGGCCTGCAGGTCATCGCCGGGCACTGGGGCGAGATCGCCATGTTCTACCTCGACCACGTCGGGTTCTTCGCCGAGGCGGGCGGCCTGAGGCAGCCTCTCGCCGACTACTGGAGGAAGAACTTCTGGGTCGCGGGCAGCGGCACCAACAGCCCCCGGTACCTGCGCTGGACCGCGGAGGTCATGGGGACCGACCGGATGCTGTACTCCACCGACTACCCGTTCACCTACGGCTTCCGCCCCGGTGGCTTCCCCTACGTCGACACCAGCAACGGCGAAGCCCGCTCCTTCCTGGAGAACTCACCCCTCACCGACGACCAGAAGGCCGACATCGGCCACCGCAACTGGGAACGTCTTACCGCCCGCGCCAAGCGCCCGGCCACATAGGACACGCCCGCACGGGACCGGTCCGTCAGTCGCCTCCGCAGCCCAGAGCGTCCGCCAGTTCGGCGGCCGAGGGCGGGTTGGCGCCGGGGCGGGACACGGTGAGGGCGGCGGCGGTGACGGCCTGGGTGAGGCAGTCGGCGAGGTCGGCGCCGGATGCGCGGGTGTGCAGGAAGGCGGCCATGAAGGAGTCACCGGCGCCGACGGTGTCCGCGACCGTCACCGGGACGGCCGGGGCCTGCTCGCGGCCGCCGTCGGAAGTGAGGGCGAAGGCGCCCTCGGCGCCGAGGGTGACGGCGACCACGGTGGGGCCGAGGGTGAGCCAGCGCTCGGCGACGGCCTCGGCGGGCTCGCCGGGGTAGAGCCAGGCCAGGTCCTCGTCGCTCGCCTTCACCAGGTCACTCAGCGCCACGCAGCGTTCGACCCGCCGCACGGCCTGCGCCCGCTCACCCATCAGCGCGGGGCGCACGTTCGGGTCGTAGCTGATCTGCGCCCGGCCGCGCCAGCGCTCCACCAAGGCCAGCACCGAGGCCGCGCCAGGCTCGGTGACCGCGCCGATCGAGCCGAGGTGGACGGCCGCGGGGGTGGTGGTGAGGTCGGTCGGC
>NZ_JBHTTU010000381.1:0-1242 GCF_042794375.1 Kitasatospora sp. NPDC056531
GTACTTCGACCCGCCCGAAGGTGCGGTGGTGCTGTCGGTCGACGAGAAGTCGCAGATCCAGGCCCTCGACCGCTCCCAGCCGGTCCTGCCCATGATGCCGGGCATGCCGGAGCGCCGAACCCACGACTACGTGCGCAACGGCCTGACCACCCTGTTCGCCGCGTTCGACACCAGCAGCGGGAAGGTCATCACTTCACTGCACCGCCGGCACCGTGCGGCGGAGTTCAAGAAGTTCCTCGTCAAGATCGACCGCGAGGTTCCCGACGGGCTCGACATCCACCTGATCTGCGACAATTACGGCACCCACAAGACCCCGGCCATCCGTGCCTGGCTGGCGCAACATCCCCGATTCCACATGCACTTCACCCCGACCGGGTCCTCGTGGATCAACCAGGTGGAGCGCTGGTTCGGCTTTCTCACCGACCAGATGATCCGGCGCGGTGCCCACAAGAACGTTCAGGCCCTTGAGAGAGACATCCGCGCCTGGATCAAGAACTGGAACGAGGACCCCAAACCGTTCACCTGGACCAAGACCGCCGACGAGATCCTCGACTCCCTCGCCCGATTCTGCCGACGGATCTCCGGCGCAGGACACTCGCTCCAGGCGAGCAGATGGGCCTTGGTCGGGCCGTCCGGGAGGAGGGGCAGCAGGGTGGCGAGGTGGGCGGTCAGGTTCTTGTGGCGGCGTAGTTCGCCGATGCGCTCGACCGGGAGATCGCGCCAGCCTTCGGCGAGGGCGGCCGCCTCGGAGGGCTGGAGGGTGAGGGCCGCGAGGGTGTCGGCGGCGAGCGCTTCCGGGTGCCACTCGGGTTCGCCGCCGGGGCCGAGACGGGTGATCACCCAGGTGCGCAGCATGAATTCCTGCAGGCGTCGGCCGGCCTCGTCCCAGGGGCCGTCGCCGCGTGTCCGGCGGTTGGCGGCCAGTGACAGGTGGGCCCAGCGCAGGCGGGCGGGCTCAGGTTCGTCGTCCTGGTAGACGTGGAGTTGGGCGATTTGCCGGATCTGTTCCAGCTCGTGACTCCCGGTCTCCGTCCGGGCGGCGCGCTGTTCGAGTTCCGCTATCGACCCTTCACCCACGGGCCCTCGTCTCCAGTACTGCTCCGTTACCGATGTGACCGCGGACGACCGTATCGCACTCGTGGTGTCGGCACCCACTAGGCTGACGCACCGTCAGACAGGAGAGTGGGCATGACAGAGGCAGGTCCGACGTACACCGGGCTGGTGCTGGACGGGCTGGCGCGG
>NZ_JBHTTU010000382.1:0-1240 GCF_042794375.1 Kitasatospora sp. NPDC056531
CTCCCGGAGCAGACCGCCCTGTTCGACAGCATCGTGGTCGTCGAGAACTACCCGGTCGACTCCGACGCGGCCGCCGGGCACGGCCTGCGCCTGCGCGAGCTGGACGGCATCGAGACCACCAACTACCCGCTCACCTTGCTGGCCCTCCCGGGGCCCGAACTGGCCCTGCGCCTGTGCTACGACCCGCGGTTGTTCGATGCCGACACGGTCCGGCGGATGGCCGGGCAGCTCGCGGCCCTGCTGACCGGCATGCCCGAGGGGGCCGGGCGCCCGCCCGCGCGACTGCCGCTGCTGACCGCCGGGGAGCGCCGGCGGATCCTCGCCGACTGGAACGACACGGCCGTCGATCGACCCGAGCGCAGCGTCGCCGAGCTGTTCGCCGAGCAGGTGCGCCGCACCCCCGACGCGATCGCCCTGGAGGCCGCGGACGAGCACTTCAGCTACCGTGAACTCGACGCCCGCGCGGCCGTGTTGGCCGGACGGCTGGCCGCGCTCGGGGTCGCCGCCGAGCGCCCGGTCGGCGTGCTGATGAACCGGTCCGTCGCCCTGGTCACCGCCCAGTTGGCCCTGGTCCGCACCGGCGGCGTCTACGTGCCGCTGGACGGCCGGGCGCCGCGCGAGCGGCTGCACCGCATGCTGGCCGAGGCGGGCGCGGACCTGCTGCTCACCGACCTGGACTGGGCCCCGACGGCCGTCGAACTGCTCCCGGCGGAAGGGGTGTTGAGGGTCGACCGGACCGACCCCGTCGACCGGACCGACCCCGTCGAGCGGCCACAGCCCGCCGTCGCGGCGGTCCACCCCGACCACCTCCAGTACCTGATGTTCACCTCGGGCTCCACCGGCACCCCCAAGGGTGTCGCGGTGCGTCAGCGCGATGTCGCCGCGCTCGCCCTGGACCGCGCCTTCGCCGGCCACGACCGGGTGCTGGTGCACTCCCCGCACGCCTTCGACGCCGCCACCTACGAGCTCTGGGTGGCGGGGGCACCGCCGTCCTGGCCCCGCCGGGGGACCTGGACGCCGCCGCCGTCCGCCACGCCGTCACCGAGCGGGGCGTGCGCTGCCTGTGGCTGACCGCCGGACTGTTCCGCCTCCTCGCCCAGGAGGACCCGGGCTGCCTGCGCGGTGCCCGTGAGGTGTGGACCGGCGGCGAGGCGGTGCCGGGCGCGGTCGTCCGCAAGGTCCTGGAGGCCTGCCCCGACCTCACCTTGGTGGACGGCGATGGCCCGACCGAGACCAACAC
>NZ_JBHTTU010000383.1:0-1222 GCF_042794375.1 Kitasatospora sp. NPDC056531
AGTAACCCAGACCGGCTGCGCCGGCCGCCGTGAGGCCGGGAAAATCGGGGTGTGTCCGTCCGGGACGCCGGCGAATCTGTGATGCCTGTGAGCTCGAGTGTCAGTATGGCGTCGGGAGCCGCTTGCAGGGACCGTCAATTGTTGCTGCAGCACGCGGACCAGACTCTTCAGCCCTGTGGCTCCTCCGGACGGCACACCGTTCAACCCGGTCGTGGTGGGAGGGGCTGTCATGGAAGTGCTGCACGAGCGGTGCGCCGCGCTGGACATCGGGAAGAAGGACCTCAAGGCGTGCGTACGCACCCCGAACCCGAGCGGCCGACGCTCGAGACGGCAGGAGATCCGGACCTTCGCCACGACGACGAACGCGCTGCTGGAGCTGCGGGAATGGCTGGTCGCCGAGCGGGTCACCCTGGTGGTCATGGAGGCGACCGGTGACTACTGGCGCGGGGCGTTCTACCTGCTCGAAGACTGCCTGGACGTGATCCT
The DNA here is from genome assembly GCF_042794375.1 of Kitasatospora sp. NPDC056531. NCBI lineage: Bacteria > Bacillati > Actinomycetota > Actinomycetes > Kitasatosporales > Streptomycetaceae > Kitasatospora > Kitasatospora sp. NPDC056531. Next base: position 487 of record NZ_JBHTTU010000383.1, read on the forward strand.
GGTCAACGCCGCCCACGCCAAGGGGCTCCCCGGGCGCAAAACCGATGTCGCGGACTCCGCCTGGCTGTGCCAGCTGGGCGAATGCGGACTGCTGAAGGCCTCGTTCGTGCCGCCCGAGCCGATCCGGCACCTGCGCGACCTGACCCGCTATCGCTCCACCCTCGCGGGCGAGTTGTCGCGGGAGGCCCAGCGCCTGGAGAAGGAGCTCGAGGACGCCGGGATCAAGCTCTCCACCGTCGCCACCGACATCCTCGGGGTGTCCGGGCGGGCCATGCTCGACGCGCTCATCGACGGCGAGCGCGACGTCCACGCGCTCGCGCAGATGGCCAAGGCCCGTATGCGTCCCAAGATCCCCGCTCTTGCCGAAGCGCTGACCGGCAACTTCAGCGAGCACCACGCGTTCCTTTGCCGCATGCACCTGGAGCGCATCGACCAGATCAAGACCGCGATCACGGAGCTGTCGGCGCGGATCGAGGAGGAGATGCGCCCTTTTGCCCGGCAGCTTGAGCTGCTGCAGACCATCCCCGGCGTCGGCCAGGCCGTCGCGGAGGTCCTGATCGCGGAGACCGGTGCCGACATGTCCCGGTTCCGCACCGCCGGACACCTCGCCTCCTGGGCGGGAGTCTGCCCCGGACACCACGAGTCCGCAGGCAAGCAGAAGTCCGGGCGCAGACGCCACGGAAACCGCTGGCTCGGCGCCGCGCTCGGCACCGCCGCGATGGCGGCCTCCCGCACC
>NZ_JBHTTU010000384.1:0-714 GCF_042794375.1 Kitasatospora sp. NPDC056531
GACCTGCGGGTCGAGCCGCCCGCCCGCCGGGCCTGGCGCGCCGGGGCGGAGCTGGAGCTCTCCCGCACCGAGTTCGACCTGCTGGAGCTGCTGGCCCGGCACGCGGGCGCCGTCCTGGACCAGACCACCCTCTACGAGCGGATCTGGGGCTACGACTTCGGCCCCGGCTCGAAGAACCTCGCGGTCTTCATCGGCTACCTGCGCCGCAAGCTCGACCGCCCCGGCCTGGCCCCCCTGATCCACACCGTCCGCGGCGTCGGCTACACGCTGCGCGAGCCGTGACCGGCCCCGCGCGCCCGCGCCCCCGACTGCCGCGCCCGGGCCTGCGCACCACCCTCTCGCTCGCCTTCGCCGCGATGGCCGCCCTGGTGGCGGTGCTGATCGGCACGCTCGGCTACCGCGCCGCCGAGCACCTGATCCGCGACGACGAGACGGACGACTTCACCTCGGCCGTCCGGGCCGTGAGCGGCCAGGTCGAGCGCGAGAAGCTGTACCCGGGGGACTTCAACGGCCCGAGCGGGCTGAGCGAGCAGCTGCTGCACCCGATCCGGGTCACCGCGCAGGCCCTGGACTCCACCGGAGCCATCGTCCCGGGCACCTCTCACCTCGACCTCCCGACCACCTCGGACGACCGCGAGCTCGCCCACGCCGACGCCCCCGCCCGGACGGTGACGGACGTGCGCCGGCTCGGCGGCAACACCTGCCGGGTGGGCG
>NZ_JBHTTU010000384.1:724-1218 GCF_042794375.1 Kitasatospora sp. NPDC056531
CGGCGGCGGCCGGGGCGCGGTCCAGATCGTGCAGCAACTCGGCGACATCGAGGATCTGTTGGACAAGCTGCGCAAGCAGATGGTGGCCGTGGTGGCCGGCGTCGTGCTGATCGCGGGCGCGGCCGGCTGGCTGCTCGCCCGGCGGATCACCGGCCGGCTGGTCCGGCTCACGGACGCGGCCGAACTGGTCGCCGCGAGCGGCCGGTTGGACGTCCCGGTACCCGCCTCCGGTACGGACGAGGTGGGCCGGCTCGGCCGTGCCTTCGACCGGATGCTGGTCCGGCTCGCCACCGCCAAGGAGAACCAGCGCCGCCTCGTCCAGGACGCCGGGCACGAGCTGCGCACCCCGCTGACCAGCCTGCGCACCAACCTCTCGGTGCTGCCCAGCCTGGACCGGCTGCCGCCCGCGGAGCGCGCCGCGCTGATGGCCGACCTGGCCGAGGAGGCGCGGGAGTTGACCCTGCTGGTGGAGGAGCTGGTGGCGCTCGCGGCGG
>NZ_JBHTTU010000385.1:0-1210 GCF_042794375.1 Kitasatospora sp. NPDC056531
TCGGGTTGATCTTGGCGAGGTAGTCGGCAAGGGACTTGAGGATCTCGTCGGCGGTCTTCGTCCAGGTGAAGGGCCGTGGGTTCTCGTTCCAGGCGTCGATCCAGGCCTTGATGTCGCCCTCCAGGGCTTTCACGGAGGTGTGGACGCCACGGCGGATGAGTTTGTCGGTCAGCAGGCCGAACCAGCGCTCGACCTGGTTGAGCCAGGACGAGCCGGTCGGGGTGAAGTGGACGTGGAAGCGCGGGTGTCGGGCCAACCACGTCTTGATCTCGGGGGTGTTGTGGGTTGCGTAGTTGTCGCACACCACGTGGACGTCGAGCTCGCGCGGCACGGCCTTGTCTATCGTGGTCAGGAACTTCTTGAACTCCACCGCGCGGTGGCGGCGGTGCAGCTCGCCGATGACGGTGCCGTCGGCGATGTTGAACGCGGCGAACAGACTCGTAATCCCGTGCCGCAGGTAGTCGTGGGTGCGCCGCTCAGGCATGCCCGGCATCATCGGCAGCACCGGCTGGGAGCGGTCCAGCGCCTGGATCTGGCTTTTCTCGTCGACGCAGAGAACCACCGCCTTCTCGGGCGGGTTGTGGTACAGCCCGACGACGTCGACGACCTTCTCCACGAACAGCGGATCGGTGGACAGCTTGAAGGAGTCCTGCAGGTGCGGCTTGAGGTCGAACTTCTTCCAGATCCGCCCGATGGTGGACTTGCTGAGCCCGGTGCGTCTGGCCATGGAGGCGCGCGACCAGTGGGTGTCCTCGCCCGGCGTCGACTCCAGGGTCGCCACGACGACCTCCTCGACCTGATCGAGCAGGATCGACGGCGGCCGGCCCGGGCGGGGCTCGTCGACCAGCCCGTCCAGCCGGTCGGCGATGAACCGGGAGCGCCAACGGTTCACCGTCCCCTGGGCGATGCCGAGTTCGGCGGCGACCTGCTTGTTCGTCCCGCCCTCCGCGCACCTCAGCACGATCTTCGCGCGCAGCGCCAGGAACTGTGCGGTCTTCGCCCGCCTGACCCAGCGCGTCAACTGAGCATGCTCGGCCTCGGTGAGCATCAGATCCGGCTTACGCCGGCCCGGTCGCGGCTCGTCGGCCAGGCCGGCCATCCGCTGAGCCACGAACCGGGACCGCCACTTGCCCGCTGTCGCCGTGGTGATGCCCAAATCGGCCGCGACCTGAGCGTTTGATGATCCGTCCGCACAAGCCAGGATGATCCG
>NZ_JBHTTU010000386.1:0-1200 GCF_042794375.1 Kitasatospora sp. NPDC056531
CCGGCCCGACCGGCCCGACCGGCCCGACCGGCCCGACCGGCCCGACCGGCCCGACCGGCCCGACCGGCCCGACCGGCCCGACCGGCCCGACCGGCGCAGCCGGCGCCAGGCCTCGCCCGCCGCTGCCACGACCGACGACGGCCGCACACGATCGAGGGGCGGTCCCGTGAAGACGGCCCCTGACGGGCCGTCGGCCCTCTGTACCCGGTACGGAGGTGGACACCGATTCCCTCCGGCCGGAGCCCTCGGGGCCCGCCCGCAGGGCCCTGGCAGATCCGGCACGGCGGCCGCGGTGGCGGCCCCCGGTGGTGTGGGCCCCGTCAGTGCCGGGCGAAGGCGACGACGTCCGCCAGCGGCGGGTCGTACCCGTGCGCGGTGTCCACGCACAGGTACGGCACGCCGGGCAGGGACAGCGGCGCGAAGTCGTCCAGCAGGTTGCCCGCCCCCGGCGGGGCCGCGAGCAGCTCGCGGTCGGCGTGCGCGGCGCGGTGCCCGCCGGTGGCCAGGCGCTCGGCGATCCTCCGCCGGGCCAGCGCCGCCTCCACCCGGCAGTGCACCACCCGCAGTCCGGTGTGCGCGGCCAGCGGCTCCAGGCCGGGGCGCCACACCCGGTCCTGGAACGCGGCCTCGGCGACCACGCTCACCCCGGCCCGCACCAGCACCCCCAGCACCTCGAAGAAGACCGCGCGCACCGCCTCGTCGGCCCCGCGAACCGGGGCGCCCGCGCCCGCGTGCACCAGGCCCTCCTTCAGCTCGTCCCGGCACACCGCCGGGCAGCCGACGGCTGCGGCCAGCGCGTGCGCCAGCGTCGTCTTCCCGCTGCCCGGCCCGCCGCTCACCACGATCAGCACCGCACGCCTCCCGTTCCACTGCGAGCCCGCACGACGGTACGCCGCCGTGGCAGGATCCTCGGCCATGCGCGAATACTTCGTCCAAGCGGGCCACGGCGTGCGCTTCGAATGGGGACCGGCCGGCGCCCGCCACCTCGCCCCCCAGGTCGCCGCCCTGGTGGTCGTCGACGTGCTGTCCTTCACCACCTCCGTCTCGGTCGCGGTCGAGAGCGGTGCCCGGGTCTTCCCGTACGCCTGGCGCGACGAGAGCGCCGAGGCCTTCGCCCGCAGCCGTGACGCCGAACTCGCCGTCGGCCGAAGCGCCGTCAGCGCGCAGACACCCTGGTCGCTCTCGCCGGCAGCGCTGCGC
>NZ_JBHTTU010000387.1:0-901 GCF_042794375.1 Kitasatospora sp. NPDC056531
GCCCTGGCCTGCCTGGTGCACACCCTGGTCACCCTGCCGACCGGCGGCTGGTCGACCGGCACCGCACCGGGCCTCACCACCGCCGCGCTCGCCGTCCTCGCCCTCGCCCGGCACGAGCGCCGCACCGCCCGTCCGCTGCTGCCCGCCGCCCTGCTCAGCTCACCGACCGTGGGACCGGCTCTCGGCATCCTGCTCGCGGCCTCGGCGGCGGTGTTCGGGACCCTCTTCCCGGCCACCTACTTCCTGCAGGACGTCCTCGGCCTCGACCCGTTGCAGAGCGCCCTGCGGGCGGCGCCCCTCGCGGTGGCGATGATCCTGGCCGCGACCGCCTCGGCCCGGCTGGCGAAGCGTCACGGCACGCGCGAAACCGTGCTGTTCGGGATGGCCCTGATCACCTCGGGCGCGCTGCTCACCGCACGGCTCGGCCCGACCTCGGGCGCCGTCGCGATCGGCTGCTGCTTCCTGCTGCTCGGCAGCGGCCTCGGCACGGTGATGGCCACGGCCACCTCCGCGATCGTCCGCGGCGCGGCCACCGCCGAGGCGGGTGTGGCGGGCGGCCTGCAGCAGACCGCGATGAACATCGGCCCGGCCCTGGGCGTCGCCCTGGCCACCACCCTCGCCGGCCGTACGGCACCGGGCGCCGCACTCACCCCCACCGCCCTGGCGACAGCCGCCGTGGCCGCAGCGGGGCTGCTGCTCGCCACCCGGCTGCCGAGCCGGGCCGCCGCTCAGCCGCAGGAGGCCCCCAGGCGGCTGTAGGCGCCCGTGACGCACCCGCCACGCCGAGCATCGACCTGGTTCGGGAGACCCAACAGAGAGTCCGGACCCAGTCGATGGGTGGGGTCCCCCCCGTCGGCCCCGGAGGTGACCACCACCCTCGCCCCCAAGACGCCCCCGTCGA
>NZ_JBHTTU010000387.1:938-1194 GCF_042794375.1 Kitasatospora sp. NPDC056531
TTTGGAGACCCCCCGAACCCCCCCCCCACCCCAACCGCCCCCTGTTCCCGGACCCCCAACCAAAACGCCCGGACCAGGTCGATGGGTGGGTCACCTCACGTCGGCCGTGGAGATGACCACCACCTTCGCCACCGAGCCGTCCTCGTCGACCGAGTCGCGCAGGTGCCGGAAGCCCAGCCGCTCGCACATCGCCAGGCTCGGGGTGTTCTCCGCGCCCACCAGGCCGTAGACCTCCTTGAGGCCGAGCTCGTCGGCG
>NZ_JBHTTU010000388.1:0-1164 GCF_042794375.1 Kitasatospora sp. NPDC056531
GGGCCGGGCTCTCGGCGATGGTGCGGGCGAAGTCCTCGCCGGAGAAGCCGAGCCGTGGGTCGTGCCGGTCGAGCGCGGTCAGGCAGTCCCGGCGTAGCGCGGCGAGGGCGGACTCGCCGTGGGCGCGCTCGGAGACGGTCCGGGCGAGCCGGCCGGCGAGCTCCTCGTGCAGGTCGAAGAAGAGGTCCTCCTTGCGCGGGAAGTGGTTGGTGACGGTCATCTTGGCGACGCCCGCGGCGGTCGCGACCTCGGCGATGGTCGTCCGGTCGAAGCCCTGCTCGATGAAGAGCCTGGTCGCGGCGTGCGAGATCGCCTCGCGGGTGCGGCGCTTGTTGAGCTCGCGCAGGTTCGGCGTGGTCCCGGTGTCGGTCATGGCAGGAGCCTAGCGCAGTTCGCTGGGTCGAGCACAGAAATTATGCTTGACCCAATCACTGGGTCCGCCCTAAGTTCTTCACGTCGGCCGGAGCGGTCGACGAAGGAGCGGCCCAGGGGAGGGTTCATGACCACATCGGTCACCACGCGGATCACGACGAAGGGCGCGGAGGGGGGTGCGGAGAAGGACGCGGAGAACAGCACCGCGAAGGGTCGGCGCGGGGCGGCTCGGGCGCAGCGGCCGGAGCCGTTGCCGCCCGGCCTGCTGAAGATGGGCGCGGTGCTCGCGTTGGGGCCAATCCTGGCCTTGCTGGACACCACGATCGTCAACGTCGGCATCGATTCCGTCGCACGCGACCTGCACGGCTCGATGGCTGCGGTCCAGTGGGTGGCCACCGGGTACCTGCTGGCGATATCGCTGACCATGCCGCTCTCCGGGTGGGCCGCCGGCCGGTTCGGCGCCCGGCGCGCCTGGCTCGGTTCGGTCGTCCTGTTCGTGCTCGGATCCGCGCTGTGCGGCCTGGCCTGGTCGACGGGCAGCCTGATCGCCTTCCGGGTGCTCCAGGGCGTCGGCGGCGCGATGATCCAGCCGTTGGGGCAGACGCTCATGGTGCAGGGGGCCGGGCCTTCCCGGATCGCTCGGGTGATGGGCACCATGCTGCTCCCGATCAGCCTGGCCCCGGTCCTGGGGCCGATCCTCGGCGGGCTGGTGCTGGAGCGCCTGGACTGGCGCTGGATGTTCCTGCTGAACGTGCCGGTGGGGCTGCTCACCCTGGTGTTGGCGGCCCGGTG
>NZ_JBHTTU010000389.1:0-1159 GCF_042794375.1 Kitasatospora sp. NPDC056531
GTCTGGGAGCGGTTCGACGTCGCGGTGGTCTCCGAGCGCGAGGGCATCGCCAAGCCGGACCCGGCGATCTACCGCACGGTCCTGGACCGGATGGGCCTGCCCGCCACCTCCTGCGTGTTCGTCGACGACCAGCCGGCGAACCTGCTCCCGGCGGCCGAACTCGGCATCACCACCCTGCTGGCGGACGGTCTGCCCGGAACGGCGGGACGCCTGGCACGCCTGCTCGGCCTGGACCTCGGCGGCCCGGCGGCCGGGGGGAAGGCGTAGGCGGTCACTGGGGATGCAGCACGGCCCTGACGATCTCGCGGACGCGGTCCTGGCTGATCCCCTCGCGCTGTTCGACGGCGAGCGGGTGGTCCGTGGGCTCCAGCTCGATGAACGGTCGCTGCCCGACCGGCCGAGTGTGGGCGTTGGTCTTCAGGTTGACGGTGCTCGGCGAGTAGACCGGCAGCTCGGTGGTCAACCAGCCGAAGTACGGCGGCTCGGCCTCGCGGCCCGCACTTTCCCAGAGGTCCACGGTGCGGGCGAAGTTGGCCTTGCTCAGCGAGACCCACACGCCCCAGGAGAAGACGTCCGCGCTGCCGATCACGGGTATCTCGATCAGGCCCTTGACGAAGAAGTGCTCGCCCTTGATGACGCACTGGTCGGCGGAGAGCATGCTGTCCGGGTCGTCCTCGAAGGACGGGTCCCAGACGTCGGGGGCCACGGTCGAGAAGTTGAGCGGCAGTTCGTCGTGCTGGTCGCCGCAGCAGGTGCAGGTGTAGCCAGGATCGTCAGACATGGGGGTCAGCGTACGTCGTGCCACTGGCAGTGAGTTCTCCCGCTGACCTGGGGGGATGCGGGTTCGGCCTGTCCGGCACGGCAACACAGGGGCGCGGCGGTCTGCCGCCGGGCCGCCGCTGCCGGCGGCGGTCCCTGACCTCGGGACCGCCGCCGGGGGAGACCCTCCGTCAGTCCTTGCCGCCGCCCGCCTTCAGCACCTGGGCCGCCGCCACACCGGCCGCGCTGTTGCCGTGGCCGCCGCCCTCGACCTCGGCCGCGACGGCGAGGTCGTTGCGGTAGGCGATGAACCAGCTGTTGGTGGCCTGGCCGGAACCCGCCTCCACGGTGCCGGTCTTGGCGCCGATCTGGCCGCTCAGCCCGGACATCGGGGCACGGG
>NZ_JBHTTU010000390.1:0-1121 GCF_042794375.1 Kitasatospora sp. NPDC056531
GGTCGCTCTGAGCGGCAGCGGCCGCATGCTGTGCTGGGCGGCGGTGGTCGCCACGGCCTTCGCCCTGCTGCTCCCGGCGGCCGGATCCGGCTGGGGCGCGCTGGTCTTCGCCCTCGGCAACGCCGGGTTCTCGGCGGGGGTCGTGGTCGCCAGCATCGTCACCCGCACCCACCGCCAGACCCAGACCCCGCCGGAGCTGCTGTCCCGGGTGATGGCCACGGTCCGCTTCGTCTCCTGGGGCGCGATCCCGGTCGGCGCCCTCGCCGCCGGCGCCGCGGCCGCGGCCTGGGGGCCGCGTACGGCGCTGCTGCTGTTCGCGCTGAGCAGCGTGCTCAGCCCCGCCGTCCTGCTGGCCAGCCCGGTCCGCCGGATGCGCGAGCTGGTCTGAGGCCCGGAGGGCTTCTCGCAGGTCGGTGGGCGGCAGGCCGAGGAGGTCCTGCCAGGCCCGCCGGCCGGCCGGGGTCACGGCCAGGGCGCGGGTGGTGCCGATCCGGGTGAGCCAACCGGCGGTCAGCGCGTGGTCACAGAACGCCGCGCCCACCGCGCCGCCGAGGTGCGGTCGGCGCTCGGTCCAGTCCAGGCAGGCGCGCACCGGCGGGCGGTGCGAGCCGCTCGGCAGCGTGATGCCGAGCTCGGTCAGCCAGGCCCGGCCGGCGGCGGTCAGGGCCGGCTCCGGGCCCCAGTCCAGCAGGCCGCGCCCGACCATCGCGTCGGTGACCGCCAGCCCGAGGGCGCCCGCCAGGTGGTCGTAGCAGAGGCGTGCCCGGGCCAGCGCCTGCTGTCGCCCGGAGGCGGCGAGCGAGCGCGGCCGGACGGCCTGCCGCGGGGCGAGTTCGGCGAGGCTCTCGACCAGCGCGACCACCCGGCGGTCGGCCAGCCGGAGGTAGCGGTGGCGGCCGTGCCGCTCCTCGGCCAGCAGCCCGCCGCCGACCAGCAGGTTCAGGTGCGAGGTCGCGGTCGAGGGCGCGACCCCGGCGTAGCGGGCGAGTTCCTTGGCCGTCCAGGCCCGGCCGTCGAGCAGCGCCAGGCAGAAGGCCGCCCGGGTGCCGTCGGCGAGCAGCCCGGCCACGGCGGGCAGGTCCACGCCCACGTCCTGGTCGGCAGATCGGTCGTCCATGTCC
>NZ_JBHTTU010000391.1:0-1090 GCF_042794375.1 Kitasatospora sp. NPDC056531
CAGCTCGGCGAGGAGGTGGGTGGCGAGGTCTTCGGGGGTGGGGTGGTCGAAGACGAGGGTGGCGGTGAGTTGGAGTCCGGTGGCGGTGTTGAGGGTGTTGCGGAGTTCGATGGCGGCGAGGGAGTCGAAGCCGTGTTCGCGGAAGGTTCGTTTGGGGTCGATGGTGTGGGGGTTGGTGTGGCCGAGGACGGTGGCGGTGTGGGTGCGGATGAGTTCGAGGAGGGTGCGGTGTTGGTCGGTGGGGGTGAGGGTGTGGAGTTGTTGGGTGAGGGTGTTGTGGGTGGTGGTGTGGTTGGTGGTGGCTCGTGGGAGTGGGGTGCGGGTGAGGTTGTGGAGGAGGTGGGGGAGGGTGTGGTTGTTGGCTTGGGTTTGGAGGGCTTGGGGGTTGAGGCGGAGGGGGGCGAGGTGGGGGGTGTGGAGGGTGAGGGTGGTGTCGAAGAGGGTGAGGCCTTCGTGTTCGGTGAGGGGGTGGACGCCGGCTCGGGTCATGCGGTTGAGGTCGATGTCGGTGAGTTGGGCGGTCATGCCGTTGGTGTCGGTCCAGGCGCCCCAGGCGAGGCTGGTGGCGGGGAGGCCGTGGGTGTGGCGGTGGTGGGCGAGGGCGTCGAGGTAGGTGTTGGCGGCGGCGTAGTTGGCTTGGCCGGCGGCGCCGAGGAGGCCGGCGGCGGAGGAGAAGAGGATGAAGTGGGTGAGGGGGTGGTTTTTGGTGTGGTGGTGGAGGTTGGTGGCGGCGTCGATTTTGGGTTGGAGGACGGTGTGGAGTTGGTGGGGGGTGAGGTTGGTGGTGAGGGCGTCGTCGAGGATGCCGGCGGTGTGGATGACGGTGGTGAGGGGGTGGTCGGGGTGGATGTGGGTGAGGAGGTGTTGGAGTTCTTGGGGGTTGGCGGTGTCGCAGGCGGTGAGGGTGATGTGTGCGCCGGCGTTGGTGAGTTCGGTGGTGAGTTCGGTGGCGCCGGGGGCGTCGGGGCCGCGTCGGCTGGTGAGGATGAGGTGGCGGATGCCGTGGTGGTGGACGAGGTGGCGGGCGATGAGGGAGCCGAGCATGCCGGTGGCGCCGGTGATGAGTGCGGTACCGGACCGGTCCAGCGGC
>NZ_JBHTTU010000392.1:0-1084 GCF_042794375.1 Kitasatospora sp. NPDC056531
ACTCCACCGTCTCCTTCGACGGCGCCACCTTCGAACTGTGGGCCCCGCTCGCCCGGGGCGCCGCCGTCGCGATCTCCCCGGCCGATCGGCCCTCCACCGAGGAACTCGTGCGCGACGTCGAGCGGTTCGGCGTCACCACCCTCTTCCTCACCACCGCGCTCTTCCACCACCTGGCCGCCAAGCAGTCGCGGATCTTCGGCGTGCTGCGCACCGTGGTCGTGGGCGGCGAGGCGATGTCCGCCGAGCACGCCGGGGCGGTGCTGCGGGCCTTCCCGTGGCTGGAGCTCCACAACGGGTACGGGCCCACCGAGGCCACCACCTTCACCACCCTGCACCGGGTCACCCCGGCCGACTGCGACCTCGGCGCCGTCCCGATCGGACGGTCCTTCGGCGGCGCCCGCGCCCTCGTCCTGGACGAGCGGCTCGCGCCGGTGGAGCCCGGCACGGTCGGCGAGCTCTGGATCGCCGGCGGGCGGCTCGCCCAGGGCTACCTCAACCGGCCCGAGCTGACCGCCGAGCGCTTCCGTGAGCTTCCGGGCCACGGCCGCGCCTACCGCAGCGGCGACCTGGTCCAGGCCGATCCGGCCGGCCTGCTGTTCCTCGGCCGTACCGACGAGCAGATCAAGCTGGGCGGCCGCCGGATCGAGCTCGGCGAGGTGGACGCGGCCCTGCAGGCACTGCCCGGCGTGGCCGGCGCGGCCGCGGCCGTGCGGACCGCGCGCGGCGGCAACCAGCTGCTGGTCGGCTACCTGGTGGTCCAGGACGACTTCGACCGCGAGCAGGCCGTCGAGCGGCTGCGGGCCGAGCTGCCCGCCGCCCTGGTGCCGCTGCTCGCCCCCGTCGACGCCCTGCCCACCCGCACCTCCGGCAAGGTGGATCGCAACGCGCTGCCCTGGCCGCTGCCCGAGCTGGAGGCCGCCGGGCCGAACGAGCAGCTGTACGGCACCGAGGCCTGGCTCGCCGAGCAGTGGGCCGAGATCCTCGGGGTGCAGGTCGGCAGTGCGCGCGACGACTTCTTCGCGATCGGCGGCGGCAGCCTGGCCGCGGCCAGGCTGACCACCCTGCTGCGCACCCGCTACCCGAG
>NZ_JBHTTU010000393.1:0-1069 GCF_042794375.1 Kitasatospora sp. NPDC056531
TCGAGGTGGTGGAGCTGCGCCGGCTGGAACGGGCGATGTTCGACCTCCGGCTCTTCCGGCGGCCCGAGTTCCTCGCCGTGGTGTGCCAGCCGTTCACCGTGACCCTCGGCTTCGTGGTGCTGCTGGTCTACCTGCCCGCCTACCTCCAGGGGGTGGGCGGGCGCGGCGTGCTGACCAGCGGTCTGCTCCTGCTGCCGCTGACCGCACCCGTCCTGCTGCTGCCGCTGCCGGCGGGCCGGCTGGCCTCGGCACTGTCCGTCCGTACGGTGCTGACCGCCGCCTCGGCGCTGATCGCGCTGGGCGCCCTGCTGCTGATCACAGTGCGCGACGACGCGTCCTGGGCGGCGCTGGCGGTGCCGCTGCTGCCCTTCGGCGCCGGGGTGGGGCTGGCGTTCGGGGTGATGGACAACGCGGCGGTGAGCACCGTCCCGGTCGAGCGCGCCGGGGCCGCGGCGGGCATCTTCAACACGATGCGGATCACCGGCGAGTCGGTCGCGGTCTCCGGCGCGGCCGCGCTGCTCACCGCCCTGACCGCCGTCCACCTGCCGGGCCTCCCCGGCGCCGAGGCGGCCCGGCTCGCCGCCCACGCCGTCCAGGGCCGGGTTGACCCGGCCCGGCGGGAGGCGCTGACGGCCGGCTTCACGGGGGCCCTGCACGCCCTCGGGCTGGTCCTCGCCGCGCTGTCCACGGTGGGGGCGGTGCTCACCCACCGGGCGCTGCGGGATCCGGCTGGGCCTGAGACATCCCCGCGCCCCGCCGGGTTCCCGGCGGGGCGCGGTGTCGGGTCTGTGGTCCGTCACATGTTGATCATGTGGCCGGCCAGGCCGTGGATGGCCTCCTTGACCGCCTCGCCCAAGGTCGGGTGGGCGTGCACGTTGCGGGCGACCTCGTGGACGGTGAGGTCCCACTGCTGGGCCAGGGTCAGCTCGGGCAGCAGCTCGGTGACCTCGGGGCCGATCAGGTGGGCGCCGAGCAGCTCGCCGTACTTGTTGTCGCTGATGACCTTGACGAAGCCGATCGGGTGGCCGAGGCCGTGCGCCTTGCCGTTCGCGGTGAACGGGAACTTGGC
>NZ_JBHTTU010000394.1:0-1064 GCF_042794375.1 Kitasatospora sp. NPDC056531
GGGCACGCAGGGCTTGCAGGGTTCACCGGTGCAGGCCTCGTCCCAGGGCCAGGGCCCCGGCGGCTGGGGTGGTCAGGGCGGCAGCGCGGACGACGGCGGCTGGACGAAGATGTTCGGCTCGCAGTTCGCTCCGCAGACCGGCTGGCTCTACCCGCTCGCCGCCGTCGCGCTGGTGTGCGGGCTGGCCTGGCGGCGGCGCGAGCCGCGCACCGACGTGCTGCGGGCCGGCTACGTCCTGTGGGGCGCCTGGCTGGGCGCGTTCTTCCTGGTCTTCAGTGCGGGCAGCGTCGGCGGCCACAGCTACTACATGGGTGTGATCGCCGCTCCCCTGGCGGTCCTGGGTGGCGCGGGGACGGTCCTGCTGTGGCGGGGCTTGCGCGAGGGCGGCGCCCGGGCGTGGGCGCTTCCCGCCGCGATCGCCGGGACGGTCGCCTGGTCGGCCTACCTGGCCCGGGAGTTCCCGACCTTCCTGCCGTGGCTGGCGCCGGCCGTGATCGGCCTGGGCGTCGTGGCGCTGGCGCTGCTCGCGGCGGTCGCGCTCAAGCGCGTCACCGGGCGGGGGTTCGCGCTGGCGGGGCTGCTGGCGGGCGTCGCGGCGATGCTGGTCGCGCCGGGCGCCTGGGCGTCGTCGGTGCTGAGCTCGGCGTACGGCAACTCGGGCATGGGCACCGTCGGCCCCTCCGGGGGCGGGCACGGCGGGGGCGGGCGGCACGCGTCGTCGAAGGGGTCCACTGCCGCCATGGCCGCGCTGCGCGCGCAGTACGGCGGGGGCGGGGGCGGGTTCGGCGGCTCCTCGGAGCACCTGACGGCGCCCGAGCAGGCCCTGTTCGACTACCTGCAGGCCCACCGGGGCGGCACCCGCTACCTGTTCGCCGCCTCCAGCTGGAGCGCCGCCTCGCCGTTCATCCTGGCGACGGGCGAGGAGGTCCTGCCGATGGGCGGCTTCAGCGGCTCGGCGCCATCGCCGACCCTGGCGGAGTTCCAACAGCTCGTCGGGAAGGGCGAGTTGCGCTATGTCCTGCTGGGCACCGACCGGCGTGGCGGTGGTGGCGAGTCGGCGGGAG
>NZ_JBHTTU010000395.1:0-1056 GCF_042794375.1 Kitasatospora sp. NPDC056531
GTCCACCACCAGGTCCTTGACCACCGGGAAGGCCGCCGCCCGCCAGGGCTCGACGTCGATGGTGTCGCCGTCCTTGAAGTGCCGCATGTGCAGCTGGCAGGTGGTGGTCCGCTCGGGGCCGTGCGCCTGGCCGTTGATGACCATGCCGCAGGCGCCGCAGATGCCCTCGCGGCAGTCGTGGTCGAAGGCGACCGGCAGGTCGCCGCGGGTGATCAGCTCCTCGTTGAGGGTGTCGAGCATCTCCAGGAAGGACATGTCCGGGCTGATCCCGCTGACCTGGTAGGTGGTCATCGACCCGGGTGCGTCCGGGCCCGCCTGGCGCCAGATGCGCAGGGTGAGGTTCATGCGTAGCTCCGCTGGGTGGGGTGGACGTACTCGAAGTCGAGGGCCTCGCGGTGGAGGACGGGTGCCTCGCCGGTGCCGGTGAACTCCCAGGCGGCGGCGTAGGTGAACTCCTCGTCGCGCCGGGCGGCCTCGCCCTCGGGGGTCTGGCTCTCGGTGCGGAAGTGGCCGCCGCAGGACTCGGCCCGGTGCAGCGCGTCCAGGCACATCAGCTCGGCCAGCTCGAAGTAGTCGACCAGTCGGTTGGCCTTCTCCAGCGACTGGTTGAGCTCCTGCCCGGTGCCGGGCACCTTGATCCGGCGCCAGAACTCCTCGCGCAGCTGCGGGATCCGCTCCAGGGCCCGCTTCAGCCCGGCCTCGTCGCGGGCCATCCCGCACTCGTCCCAGAGCAGTTCGCCGAGTTCGCGGTGGAAGGAGTCCGGGGTGCGGTCGCCGTCGACGGCGAGGATCAGGTTGAGCCGGTCCTCGACCTCCGCCTCGACCTCGGTGAGCACCGGGTGGTCGGCGGGCACGGCGGCCAGCGGGTTGCGGGCCAGGTAGTCGTTGAGGGTGGGCGGCAGCACGAAGTAGCCGTCGGCGAGGCCCTGCATCAGCGCGCTGGCGCCGAGCCGGTTGGCGCCGTGGTCGGAGAAGTTGGCCTCTCCGATGGCGAAGAGGCCGGGGACGGTGGTCTGGAGGTCGTAGTCGACCCAGAGTCCGCCCATGGTGTAGTGC
>NZ_JBHTTU010000396.1:0-1031 GCF_042794375.1 Kitasatospora sp. NPDC056531
GGCCAGACGCCCTTGAACCGGCACAGCACGGCCGTGGCGATCGACCGCTGCAGGCAGTTGTGTACGGCGCAGCGCAGGCTGACCGCGACGACGGCGGCGCGGGCCTCGGACGCCTGGGCGGCGGTGCCCGGGCGGGCGCCGGTACTCAGCGTCCCGAGTACGGCACGCAGGTGGTCGGGTCGCAGTTTGGACAGCGGCCGGGCGACGGCGACGGCGGTCAGCGGCAGCAGACGTCGGTGCAGGGGCAGCCGGGTACGGGCCTGGAGTGCGTAGGGCGGGCTGGTCACGGCGTCTCCTCGAGGTCGGGTGTGCGGCGCGGGTGACCGGTGCCGCTGCGGGCCGGACCGGCCGATGCCGACAGTGGGGTGGTGCGGGAGACGATCTCCCGCAGCCACAGTTCGGCGCCGATCGTCGCCTCCAGCTGGGCGGACCAGACGTCCTCGGTCCGCGGTGGCGTGATCAGGGTGGTCCTGAGCCGGTCCGGGTCGATCAGGCCGCGGCGCGCCAGCAGCGAATCGTCGAACAGGTCCAGCAGATCGGGGACGTGCTCCTGGAGGGCGCGGTCGACCGGCTCCTCGCAGTCGCCCTTGGTGGTCCGGTTGAGGATCACCTCGGGCACGAGCCCGCGCATCGCCGTGGCCAGCACCGGCTTGTACCGCCAGGGGCTGTACCGCTCGTGGGGAAGGACGGACAGCACGGCCTCGACCACCCGGTCGTCCATGTAGGGCAGTTCCAGCGGAAGTCCCGCGGCGGCGTACTCGCGGCAGACCAGCCGGAGCACCGGGCCCGCGCTGCGCAGGGCGGTGAGGGCCTCGTGCTGTCCCCGGTCCCGCGCCAGCGGGACGACCTGGTCCGCCACTTCGCGGAAGACCGTCTGCGTGGTCCTGACCGCGTCCCCGGTGGCCCACGGCGTCGCCGGGAGGCGCTCCCCCCAGCCGAGGGCCGGGGCCCGGGACGGCGATGTGGTCCGGGCGAGGTCGTCGGCGCACCGCCGCCACCAGGCGCCGAGGTCTCCCCCGCGCAACAGCCCG
>NZ_JBHTTU010000397.1:0-1029 GCF_042794375.1 Kitasatospora sp. NPDC056531
GGTCACCGGCAGCCGGACGCCTCGGCGCACCACCTGCAGCGGGCGGGGGACGCCCTCCCACCGCACGGAGGTGCGCAGCGCGGGCGTGCGGTCGGCGACCCGCTGCCAGGCGAGGGCGAACGCGTGCGGGTCGCCCACGCCCTCCAACAGCAGGGCGGCCTGGTCCACGTAGACGTCGTCCGGGCCGCCGACCAGGCGGTGGAAGAGCATGCCCTCCTGGAGCGGCGTGAGCGGCAGCAGGTCCTCGACGTCCCGCCCGTCGCCGACGATCCGGTCCACGGCGGCCTGGTCGAGGCCGGCCAGCGGGAAGTCGGAAGGGGTGCGGCCGCCCGCGTCGGGGCGGGCGCAGTGCTCGACGACGGCGGTCAGCGCGTCGGCGGTGGCCCGGGCCAGGGCCCGGACGGTGGCCTTCTCGTGTGCCCGCTCGCTGTAGTGCCAGGTGAGTTCCAGCTCGCCGTCGGCGACCACGGCGGAGACGTCGAGCAGGTGGTCCAGCGGCTCGTGCGGGGCGAGGTCCCGGCCCGGGGTCTCGCCGGCGGGGGCGAAGTCGCCGGCCGCCGGGGCGGTCCACTGCCCGTGGTAGTTGAAGCAGACCTGCGGCAGCGGGACGTCCCGCAGGGCGCGGGCGGCCGGGTCGGGTGAGCCCAGGCGGGCGAGGGCCTCGTAGCCCAGGCCGCGGCGGGGTACGGCCCGCAGCCGCTCCTTGACCTGCTTGAGCGTGGCGGCCCAGTCCGGAGCGTCGGCCGGGCCGACCGGGGTGAGGGTGACGGGGTACTGGGTGGTGAACCAGCCGACGGTCCGGGAGAGGTCCAGCCCGTCGAACAGTTCCTCCCGGCCGTGGCCCTCCAGGGCGACGGTGACCTCCCCGGTGCCGGTCCAGTCGGCGAGGGCCCGGCCCAGTGCGCTGAGCAGTACGTCGTTGACCTGGGTCCGGTAGACCTCGGGGACCTTCCGCAGCAGCGCCTCGGTGGTGGCACGGTCCAGCCGGGTGCGCAGGGTGCGCACGGAGCCGGCCGACGGGGTGCCTCC
>NZ_JBHTTU010000398.1:0-1027 GCF_042794375.1 Kitasatospora sp. NPDC056531
CGGGAGCGGCTGGTAGGCCTCAGGGTCGAAGTCGATCTCGGTCAGCTGGACGTCGATCGGCAGGTCGATCAGGACCGGGCCCGGACGGCCGGAGCGCATCAGGTGGAAGGCCTGCTGGAACACGCCGGGGACCTGGGCGGCCTCCAGGACCGTGGTCGCGGCCTTGGTGACGGGCTTGGCGATCGAGGCGATGTCGACGGCCTGGAAGTCCTCCTTGTGCAGCCGGGCGACGGGCGCCTGGCCGGTGATGCACAGGATCGGGATGGAGTCGGCGATCGCCGAGTACAGGCCGGTGATCATGTCGGTGCCGGCCGGGCCCGAGGTGCCGATGCACACGCCGATGTTGCCGGCCTTGGCACGGGTGTAGCCCTCGGCCATGTGGGAGGCGCCCTCGACGTGCCGGGCCAGGGTGTGCTTGATCCCGCCCGAGGCCTTGAGGGCGGCGTAGAAGGGGTTGATGGCGGCGCCCGGCACGCCGAAGGCGACCTCAACGCCTTCGAGCTTGAGGATCTCCACGGCCGCGCGGGCGGCTGTCATACGAGGCATCGGGTCTCTCCTGCGTCGGCCCGCAGTGGCTCGGAGGGCTCATCTCCTGAATTCCACCATACGGAAGAACGGTTTCTGTATGTGGAAACAAGGTAGGGTCGGGTTCGCTGGAGCGTCAAGGGGGATTTCAACAGAATGTGGAAGCCGGCCGCGGTGGGGTGGAGTGCCGGTCGGGGGTGGCTGACCGGCGAGGGTTCGTACGTCCGAGCTGTGTTCGCGCTGGTGTACCCGGGGAAGCGGACGTTCCGGCCCGGAAAGCGCACCCGGTGTGCAGTGCGGGTGAAGGGACGGTGTCCGAGGTCGGCCCGCCCCGCCGACCTGGGTACCGTCGGTGGCACGCCGGGCCCGTGACGTCCAACTGAGGCCGCGGCAGGGGGGTTTGGGAGCGCCGGGGAACGGGGGAGTCCGCCGGCGGTCCCGTACAGGACCAGCGCGCCCGGTCCGCCGCACCCGCGCGGAGGACGCACCGCACCCCCCGGCC
>NZ_JBHTTU010000399.1:0-1021 GCF_042794375.1 Kitasatospora sp. NPDC056531
GTTCTCTTTCTTTGCGGAAGCGGGTTCGTTGCGGAAGCGGGACGGACGATCCAGCGGGGGGCGGGTCAGCGGACGGCGCCCGCGGTGAGGCCGCGGACGATGAAGCGCTGGCCGAAGACCACCAGGGCGAGGGTGGGCAGCAGGGAGAGCACGACGCCGGCCAGGATCAGGCCCGGGTCGGCCATCTCGGAGTCGCGCAGCGAGGTGAGGCCGATCTGCAGGGTCTGCATGTTCGCCGTGCGGGTGATGATGAGCGGCCAGAAGTACTGGTTCCAGGCGGACAGGAACACGTAGATCGACAGCGCCGCCAGGGCCGGCTTGTTGAGCGGGACGACGATCCGCCACAGGAAGCGCCAGTGCCCGGCGCCGTCGATCCGGGCGGCGTCGCGCAGTTCGCCGGGCAGCTGCCGGAAGGCCTGGCGCAGCATGAAGGTGCCGAAGCCGGAGGCGAGGAAGGGCAGCACCAGGCCGAAGTAGGTGTTGCCGAGGCCCCAGTCGGACAGCGTCAGGTAGTTGGGGATGATGATGGCCTCCCACGGGACCATCAGCGTGGCCAGGAACACCGCGAACACCGCGGCCCGCGCCTTCAGCGGCAGGAAGACGAAGGCGTACGCGGCCAGGATCGAGGTGAACAGCTGGGCGAGGGTGATGGCGGTGGCGACGATCGCCGAGTTGGCGTACTGGCGGGCCAACGGGATCGTGTCCACGGCGCCGGAGAAGTTCCGCCCGGTGACCGAGTGCGGCACCAGCGCCGGCGGGTAGGAGGAGAGTTCGGACGGGTCCATGAAGGCGCCGACGATCGCGTAGTACACCGGGAAGGCCACGGTGACCACGGCGACGGCGAGCAGCAGGTAGACGGCGGCGCGGCCGAGCAGGTCGCGCGGGGAGCGCCCGGCGAACACCCGGGTGCGCGGGCGGGGCGCTTCGGTCTCACTGACGATGGTGGTCATGCGTAGTGCACCTTCCGCTCCAGGACGCCGAACTGGACGGCCGTGCAGGCGAGGACGACCACGAGCAGCAC
>NZ_JBHTTU010000400.1:0-1013 GCF_042794375.1 Kitasatospora sp. NPDC056531
GGTCCGCGAGGGCGAGACCGGCACCGTCGTCGGCACCTACCGGCTGCTGCGGCCCGAGGCCGCCCGGCGGGCCGGACGGCTCTACTCCGACGGCGAGTTCGACTTGTCCGCGCTCGCGCCGGTGCGCCCCGGCCTGGTCGAGCTCGGCCGCTCCTGCATCCACCCCGATCACCGGGGCAACGGCGCGGTCATCAACCTGATGTGGGGCGGCATCGCCCGCTACCTCGCCGACACCGGCAACACCTGGGTCGGCGGCTGCTGCTCGATCGACCTGGAGGACGGCGGCGCCACCGCGGCCCGGGTCTGGGACACCGTCAGCGCCAAGTACCTGGCCCCCGAGCAGTACCGGGTCACCCCGCACCGCCGCTGGGACGCCACCGGCGTGCCGCGCGCCGAGCGCGGCGCCCTGCCCGCCCTGCTCCGCGGCTACCTGCGGCTCGGCGCCTGGGTCTGCGGTGAGCCCGCGTACGACCCGGACTTCGGCTGCGCCGACCTGTACGTACTGCTGTCGCTGGAGCGCACCGACCCCCGCTACCTGCGGCACTTCCTGTCCGGAGCACCCTCCTCGGGCGCATCGTCATGAGCGTCTGGCTGCCGATCGCGCCCTGTCGGCCGGAGACCTGCCTGGGCGAACGCGCGCCGGAGGTCTCCCACCTCCGGCGGGCGCTGCGGCTGACCGCCTGCCTGACGGCGGTGCTGGCGGGGGTCGTGCTCTCCCTGCCGGTGCGGCTGCTGCCGTACGGCGCCCGGGACCGGCTGATCCGGCTCTGGGCGCGGGTGCTGCTGCGCGCCCTCGGGGTGACCGTCCACCTCGGGACGCCCGGGGCGCCCGGGATTCCCGGAGCTCCCGTGCCGGGCGGGGCGGTCGGCGCCGACGGAGCGCTGGTGGTGGCCAACCACGTGTCCTGGCTGGACATACCGTTGCTCGCGGCCGGTCGGCCCGGGCGGTCGCTTGCCAAGACCGAGGTCCGGCAGTGGCCGGTGCTCGGACACCTGGTCGCCTGGGGCGGCAC